>JAJSZB010000268.1:0-9870 GCA_050613715.1 Streptomyces sp. IBSBF 3018 | reverse complement strand
CTCCCCCGCCGGCCGCACGCGCACCCGCCCCCCGCGGGCCGCGCGTGCACCCGCCACTCCGCCGCTCCGGTGTCACAAGGGTTTCTTCAGGAGTGCCCAGTCACCCGGGGTTTTGTCCCGTGGCGCTCGGAGCCGGCCGGGCCGCCGACTACCGTCGTCGTTGGTTCGCTGTTCCGCCGCACGCCAGGACGCACCCGCGACAACGGAGGACGGCAGGATGAAGCCCTTTCGGATCGAGATCCCCGAGGCGGACCTCGACGACCTGCGCCGGCGGCTGGCCGCCACCCGCTGGGCGCCCGCGTCGCCGGCCGCCGGCTGGGAGCGCGGCGTGCCGCTGGACTACTTGCGTGAACTCGCCGAGTACTGGCGGACGGAGTTCGACTGGCGGGCGGTGGAGGCGCGGCTGAACTCCTTCCCGCAGTACCGCACCGAGATCGACGGCACGACGGTCCACCTGCTGCACGTGCGCTCGCCCGAGCCGGACGCCACCCCGCTGATCCTGACCAACGGCTGGCCCAGTTCGTTCGTGGAGTTCGCCGACGTCATCGGGCCGCTGACCGACCCGCGCGGTCACGGCGGCGACCCGGCCGACGCCTTCCACCTGGTGATCCCGAGCCTGCCCGGCTTCGGCTTCTCCACCCCGGTGTCCGGCCCGGGCTGGACGTTCCCCCGGGTGGCCGCGGCATGGGCGCGGCTGATGGCCGAACTGGGCTACGACCGCTACCTGGTGCAGGGCGGCGACCTCGGCTCGTGGGTCGGGCAGATCCTGGCCGCGCTCGACGCCGAGCACGTGGCCGGCCTGCACCTGAACTTCCTCGCCACGCCACCCGGCCCCGATCCGCGGGACCTGGCCGGCCTGGAGCCGGCCGAACTCGCCCGGCTGGGACGGCTCCAGCAGTTCGTCGAGCAGGGATCGGCGTACATGGCCGTCCAGTCGACCAGGCCGCAGACCCTCGGCTATGCGCTGACCGACTCGCCGGTGGGCCAACTGGCCTGGATCATCGAGAAGTTCCACGCGTGGGCGGACGTCCAGAAGGTCCCCGAGGACGCGGTGGACCGGGACCTGCTGCTCGCCAACGCCAGCCTGTACTGGTTCACCGGCAGCGGCGCGTCCTCCGCGCAGGCGTACTTCGACAACGCCGCGCTGCTGCCGACCGCGCCGGTGCCGCCGGCCGCGCCGCCGGTGCTGGACACCCCGCTCGGTGTGGCGATCTTCCCGGCCGATCCGGCGCAGCCGATCCGCCGGTTCGCCGAGCGCGGCTTCAGCGACATCGCGCACTGGAGCGAGTTCGACCGCGGCGGCCACTTCCCCGCGGCGGAGGAGCCCGACCTGCTGGTCGCCGACCTGCGGGCGTTCGCCGCGACGTTGCGCAGCCGAGGCTGAGGAGAGCGGACCGTGGTGATCCGGACGAGGCCCGACCGGGCCGAATGGACCGCGCGCGCCGCGGCGTTGGCGCCGGTGCTGCGCGAGGGCACCGCATGGGGCGACCGGCACGGGCGGTTGGCCGACGCGACGGTGCGCGCGCTGACCGAGGCGCACGTCTTCCGGATGCGGGTGCCGGCCCGCTACGGCGGCTACGAGTGCGACACCTCGACGCTGGTGGACGTCAGCCTCGAACTCGGCCGCGCCGACGGCTCCACCGCCTTCGACGTGGTGGTCTGGTGGATCATGGCCTGGAACGTCGGGCTGTTCCCCGACGAGGTCCAGGACGTGGTGTTCGCCGACCCCGACGTGCGGATCTGCGGGACGCTCGCGCCCACCGCGGGCGCGCAGCAGGTGGCCGGCGGGATCGTGGTGAACGGCTCGTGGGAGTTCAACAGCGGTGCCGCGCACAGCACATGGAAGGTGCTCTCCGCGCTGCTGCCGACCGCCGAGGGCCCGCTGCCGGTGATGGCGGTCGCGCCGATGAGCGAGATGACCGCCGCCGACGACTGGGACGTGACCGGACTGCGCGGCACGGGCAGCGTCACGGTGGAGGCGCGGGACCTCTTCGTCCCCGAGGGCCGCTATCTGCCGGTGCCCGACCTGCTCCGGCAGCGCTACGCCTCGAAGCTCAACGCGGCCTCGCCGATGTTCCGCGCCCCGGTCGTCGCCGCGGTGTCCGCCGCGACGTGCGGCAAGATCGTCGGGATGGCGCGCGGCGCGGCCGAGGAGTTCATGGCGGCGGCTGCCGGGAGGCCGATCGGCAACACCGACTACGGACGCCAGATCGACGCGCCGATCACCCATCTCCAGGTGGCGGAGGCGGTCTTGAAGGCCGACGAGGCGGAGTACCACGCCCGCAGGCTGGCCGCGATGGTGGACGACAAGGCGCTCGCCGGCGAGGAGTGGACGGTGCGGGAACGCGCGTACGCCCGCGTCGCGGTGGGCCGGGTGTGCCAGCTGGCGGGCGAGGCGGTGGATCTGCTGGCCTCGGCGAGCGGCGGCTCCGCGCTGCGCACCGGCCGGGCGATCCAGCGTTTCCGCCACGACGTGCAGGCGGTGTCGATGCACGCGATGAACCTGCCGAGCACCAACCTGGAGCTGTACGGGCGGGTGTTGAGCGGTCTGGAGCCCAACTCGTTCTTCGTCTGAGGACGTCACGGCCGCCCGCTCATCTCATCCGTCCCGTGCACCACTTGCGCCGCACACGTAGCAACGAGGGAGAGGTCTCCGCGCCCCGCTTGCCGCATCATGGGAGCACACCGCCGGGGGCGGTGAGACGGGGTGGGAGACGCGGCGGCCGATATGGGGAGCGGCCGTCGCGGCTCCGGTCACGGGGGATGAGACAGCCCGGCCGTCGGGCGCCGGAGCCCGGCGGCCGGGCGTGGTACGCGCCGACGGCGCACGGCACCGGACCGCCGGATCACCGGCGCCCGGACGCGGGGGCGGACACGGCGGCCGGTGCGGGCAGTTCGCCGGAGCCGCGCGGGATCAACCGGGTTTCGACGGTGAGGGTACGGGCCCGGGAGCGGTCTCCCTCCAGCCGCTGGATCGCCGTGGTCCCGGCCAACTCGCCCATGGCGACCGGGTTCTGGGCGACGACGGTCAACGCCGGCTCCAGGATCGCGGCCATCGGCACGTCGTCGAAGGCGACCACCGCGAGATCCCGGCGGCCGGTGCGGGCGATCTCGGCCAGCACACCGGTCGTCATCACGTTGTTGCCGGACAGCAGCGCGGTCGGCGGGTCCAGCAGGTCGAGCAGCCGGGCCGTGGCGCCGGCCGCGCCCTGCGTGTCGTGCGCGCCGACGACCAGCGCCTTGTCGTACGGCACCCCGGCGGCGGCCAGCGCCTCGCGGTAGCCGGCCAGCCGCTCGCGGCGGGTGTAGAGCCGGGTGGGCAGGTCGCCGATGAAGCCGATCCTGCGGTGGCCGCGGGCCAGCAGATGGGCGACGCCGTCGCGGGCCCCGGACCGGTTGGAGCTGACCACGGTGTCGGCGGTCAGGCCGCTGCCCGGCCGGTCGAGGAAGACCACCGGCATCCCGGCGGCCCGTGACGCCTTGAGGTGGGCGTGGTCCGCGCCGACCGCCGGCACCACCATGAGCACGCTCACCCGGCGGGCCAGGAAGGTGCGGGTCAGGGCCAGTTCGCGGTCGGGGTCGTCGTCGGAGGAGCCCATCAGCAGGGTCAGGCCGCGGCTGTGCACGGCGTCCTCGATGCCGCCCGCGACGGTGCCGAAGAAGGGGTTGCCGAGGTCGGGCACCACCAGCCCGACGGTGGTGTCGGGCCCGCCGACCCGGATGCTCCTGGCCATCAGGTTGGGCTGGAAGCCGAGTTCGGCGACGGCCGCGAGCACCCGCTGCCGGGTCTCCGGCGAACTGGGCCCGTCCTCGTTGAGCACCCGGGAGACCGTCTTGGCGCTGACGCCCACCGCGCGGGCGACGTCGGCCAGGGTCGGGCGGCGGGCCGCTGTCATGAACCACCTTCTTCGTGAACGCACCGGACGCCCGCGGGGCCCGGCCGCGGCGCGGCGGGCCCCGCGGACCTCGACGACCGCGGATCAGTCGCGCCGCACCCCGGCTGCCGAGGCGGCGTCGCTGTCCGCCACGACCGTACCTCCGTCCGCCCGCACGCTCAGCGCGCCGGTCATGATGGCGACGACCTCCGCCATGGTGTAGTCGGACGGCTTGATCAGCGCCTCGCGGCGGCCGAGCCGGTGCACGTGGACGCGGTCGGCGATCTCGAAGACGTGCGGCATGTTGTGGCTGATCAGGATGACCGGCACCCCGCTGTCGCGGACCCGCCGGATCAGGTCGAGGACCTGCGCGGACTCCTTGACGCCGAGCGCCGCGGTCGGCTCGTCCATCACCACGACGCTGCGCGCCCAGGCGACCGCGCGGGCCACGGCGACCGCTTGGCGCTGGCCGCCGGAGAGCGTTTCCACGGACTGCGTCAGCGAGCCGAGGCCGATCCTGAGCGCGGCCATGTGCGCGGCGGACTCGCGCCGCATCGCCTTCTTGTCCAGCATCCGGAAGACCGTGCCGAGCACGCCGGGCTTGCGGATCTCCCGGCCGAGGAACATGTTCGAGGCGATGTCCATGGACGCGGCGACCGCCAAATCCTGGTAGACGGTCTCGATGCCGTGCCGCCGCGCGTCCTGCGGGCCGGAGAAGCGGATCGGCCGGCCGTGCAGCCGGATCTCCCCGGACTCCGGGGAGAGCGCGCCGGTCAGCGCCTTGATCAGGCTGGTCTTGCCGGCGCCGTTGTCGCCGATGACCGCGAGCACCTCGCCGGGCAGCAGGTCGAAGTCGGCGCCGTCGATCGCGGTGACGTGCCCGTAGCGCTTGACCAGCCCGCGCGCGGACAGCACGGGCTCGGGCCCTGACGCAGGCCCGGGCGTGGATGCGGGCCCGGACGCGGGCCGGGATACGGGCCCGGATTCAGGCCCGGATTCGGGCCCGGATGCGGCCACCGCCTCGACCTCGACCTCGGCTTCCACACTCGGAGAGCGCTCTCCCGTGTCCTTGCGCAGCCCGCGGCCCTCCGGCTCAGAGGCGTGCCCGCTTTCGCGCGGCCGCCCGGTCATCGCGTGCCCCTGCGCGAGAGCTGGTCGACGGTGACCGCCAGGATCACCAGGATGCCGGTTACCAGCGTCTGGTAGACCGAGGAGACGCCCATCAGCTGCAGGCCGTTGCGGAAGACGCCGACGATCAGGACGCCGACGAACGTGCCGAGCACCGTGCCGCGCCCGCCGAACAGGCTGGTGCCGCCGAGCACCACCGCGGTGATGCTGTCCAGGTTCTCGGTCTGCCCGGCCTGCGGGTCGCCGACACCGGTGCGGGCCACCAGCAGCAGCGCGGCCACGCCGTAGACGAGGCCGGCGACCGCGTAGACGCCGATGGTCAGCCGGGTGACCCGGATGCCGGTGAGCCGGGCGCTCTCCGCGCTGTTGCCGAGGGCGTAGACGTGGCGGCCCCACGCGGTGCCGCTGAGCGCGTAGGCGAAGACGAGGAAGAGCGCGACGGTGAGCAGTGATCCGTAGGTCACGTCGGTCCGGCCCAGCGGGAACGTCCTGCCGAGCGCGGTGAGCGGACCGGGCAGGCCCGTGACGGTCTGCTCGTCGGAGTAGATGTGGGTGAGCGCGAAGGCGACGTTGAGCATGCCGAGCGTGACGATGAACGGCGGCAGTGGCACCAGCCGCACCAGCAGGCCGTTGACCAGACCGAATCCTCCGCACGCCAGGATGCCCAGGGCGATGGCGAGCAGCGCGGGCGTGGAGCCGGCGGCGAGCTTGGCGATGAGGATACCGCCGAAGGCCATGACCGCGCCGCAGGACAGGTCGATGCCGGCGGTGAGGATGATCAGCGTCTGCCCGATGGCGAGGGTGCCGACCACCATGACCTGCTGGAGGATCAGCGAGAAGTTGCCGCCGGACAGGAACTGGTCGGTGGACAGGGAGAAGACGACGCAGGCCAGGACGAGGGCGGCGAACGGCCCGGCGGCGGGGGCGGTGAGCAGCCGGCGCAGCGCGGTCGGCTCCTTCGCCCCCGCGTAGAGCGCGGTGGAGGCGGTCATCGGGCCTAGCCCCAGCAGTTCTGCAGGCCGAAGGCGGTGTCCTTGGCGGTCACGCCGGTCTGCGGGGTGTCGGTGATCAGGTTGACGCCGGTGTCGGTGTAACCGGTCGCCTTCTGGCCGGACTTCGCGAACGCGGCGACGGCCTTCACCCCGTCCTCGGCCATCTTCAGCGGGTACTGCTGGGCGGTCGCGGCGATCTTGCCGTCCTTGACCGCCCGGACGCCGGTGCAGCCGCCGTCGATGGCGACGATCATCACGTCCTTGTCCCGGCCCCTGGCCTTGATCGCGGTGTACGCGCCGAGCGCGGCGGGCTCGTTGATGGCGTAGACGAGGTTGATGTCGGGCGCCTTCTGCAGGCATGTCTCCATCGCGGTCTGGCCCTTGGTCTGGTCGCCCGCGGTGTCCTGGGAGCAGACGATCGACGGGTCGGAGCCGGTGATGCCGAAGCCCTTCACGAAGCCGTCGTGCCGCTGCACGCCGACCGAGACGCCGGGCGCGAGGTCGAGGGTGGCGATCTTCGGCTGCTTGCCGGCCATCGCGGCCTCGGCGTACCGGCCGATCAGTTCACCGGCCTTCTCGTTGTCGGTGGCGAACAGCGCGTCGACGGCGCTCTGCGGTTCCGGCGGGGTGTCCAGCGCGATCACCAGCACGCCCTTGGCGCGGGCCTTCTGGATCGCCGGGACGATCGCCTTGGAGTCGTTCGGCGTGATCAGCACACCCTTGACGCCGCCCGCGACCATGTTCTCAAGAGCGGTCACCTGGCTTGCGTTGTCGCCGTCGAACGTGCCCGCTGCGGTGCGGAGTTGGACGCCCTCGGACTTCGCGGCCCGCTCGGCGCCCTGCTTCATCTTCACGAAGTACGGGTTGGTGTCCGTCTTGGTGATCAGGCCGACCTTGATGCTGCCCCCCGAACTCCCGGACGGGGAACCGCCGGAACCCGATCCGCAGGCCGCCAGGGACAGGGCGAGACCGAGGGCGCCGGCGGCGAGTAACGGACGCGGAAGGGCCGGACGAAGTCTGCGGGGCATGCGGGACTGGGGCATGCGGGACTCCTTTGGCGAGCGCGGGGGTCTGCGAACGGCCCGGTGTGCCGACCGGTGCTGCCGGCCGGCACACCGGCAGGTGCTGCTGCCATCGTTGACACGTGTCATCGTTGACAGCGCTTGCGGAGGATGATGGAGGCCGGGTCGAACGCCGTCAATGCCCGCGTCGAAACCCGTGCGTGCTCCCGCACGCCCGCCGGAGCCGGGCGATCATCGACGGTCCACGAGGTCGCCCGACTCTCTTGCATCGATTCAGTCCTGAGTGTTGACGCCCCGTCAGCGCGGGCCCATCATCGGTCGTCGACCGAGTGTCAGCGATGACACGAGTCAACGATGACACCTGCGCCGACAGTGTTCGGAGAGGGTTCACATGCGTCGAAGAGTCTGGGTGCTGCTCGTCGCCCTGGTCGCGGGGATGGCGGCGTTCCTGCCGAGCACACCCGCGGCGGCCGGGACGGTGTGGGACTATCCCGAGTTCCCGTACCAGCCGACCACCTACAGCGAGCCCTTCCGCGGCCAGTTCCACTTCAGCTCGCAGCAGGGCTGGATGAACGACCCGAACGGACTGGTGTACGCCAACGGGGAGTACCACTTCTTCTACCAGCACAATCCGCACGGCCTCGCCTGGGACACCATGCACTGGGGCCACGCGACCAGTCCCGACCTGGTGCACTGGACGCAGAAGCCGGTGGCGCTGGAGCCGGGCGTGCACCCGGGGAACCTGTGGTCCGGCGGCGGGGTCGCCGACACCGCGAACACCTCGGGCCTCAGGACCGGTTCGCTCGACCCGATCGTGGTCTTCTCCAACACCGACGGCGTCAGCGTCTACTACAGCAACGACGACGGGCAGACGTTCCAGGCGTACGACAGGGGCCGCAAGGTCGTCACCGTGCCCGACGGCGTCGACAGCCGCGACCCGAAGGTGTTCTGGGACGCCGCCCGGCAGCGCTGGACCATGGTCGTCTGGTCGAACGAGGGCGGCAACGGGGTGAGTTTCTACACCTCGCCGAACCTGCTCGACTGGACCTTCGCCAGCCGCTACCAGGCGTCCTGGCTCTTCGAGTGCCCCGACATGTACCCGCTGCCGCTCGACGGCCGGGCCGACCAGCAACGGTGGGTGCTCACCTCCGCCTCCAGCCAGTACGCCGTCGGGACCTTCGACGGCACCACGTTCCGCACCGACCAGACACAGCCGCAGCAGATGAACCTCGGCACCACGTACGCCGGCGGCAGCTTCTACGCCGCCGAGACGTTCACCGGCGTGCCCGGCGGGCGGACCGTGCAGATGGCCTGGCAGGGCGGCAACCAGGGCAGCACCTGGACCGGCAACGCGACCTTCCCCGCCTCGCTCGGCCTGGTCAGCACCCCTGACGGACCGCGGGTGACCCGCACCCCGGTCGCCGAGCTGTCCTCGCTGGCCGCCGACACCCGCAGCTGGACGAACCGGACGATCGACGCGGCAGGCGGCAACCTCTTCTCCGACGTCAAGGCCGACACCTACGAGATCACCGCGCAGTTCGACGTGACCGGCGCCACCGCCACGCAGTTCGGCTTCGACCTGCACGCGCGCACCGACGGCACCGCCGACCGCAGCGTGGTCTACGACACCGCGGCGCAAACCCTCTACGGCAAGCCGCTGGCACCGAGGAACGGCAAGATCACCCTGCAACTCCTGGTCGACCGGGGTCAGTTGGAGATCTACGCGGACGGCGGCCGCTACTCGCTCTCGGACAACGTGAACTTCGACTCCTCCGCGAACAGCCAGGGCATCCGGCTCTTCGCCACCGGCGGCAGGGTGAAGCTGGACAGCGCCGTCTTCACCCGGCTCGCCACCAGCTGGGGAACCGGCCAGTCCACGCTGCTGAGCGATCTGAGCGGGCCGTGGCACGCCTCGGGCGGGACGTGGAGCGACGTCGCGGGCGGCAAGCAGGCCAGTGCCGGTGGCGACGGCTTCTACCTCAGCGCGACCAGCGGCGGCGACGCCGTCTACCAGGGCGACCTCACCCTCAACACCGCGCAGGCGGCCGGGCTGACCTTCCGCGCGAACGCGTCGGGCGCCGGCTACACCGCCAACATCGACGCGTCGGGCCTGGTCAAGCTCTGGCGCCCCGGCCGCGACATCGCCGTCTTCACCACCCCGATCAGCAAGGGCCGCGCCTACCACCTGAAGGTCCAGACGAACGGGGACCGCATCCGCGTCTGGCTCGACAACGGCGCCGACCCCGTCATCGACGCCACCGACGACGTCTACACCGGCGGCCTGTTCGGTGCCAACGCCTTCAACGGCACCGCCACCGTGCAGAATCTGGACACCGGATCGGGCGGCTTCGCCGCCTTCACCGCCGGGCGGTGGACGCCGACCGCCGGCACGTGGACGGTCACACCCACCGGCCTGCACGGCAGTTCGCAGCAGGACGGCTTCTACCTCAGCGACCGTACCGGCACCGACTTCACCTACCAGGGCGACCTGTCGGTCACCAACGGCACGGCGACCGGCCTGACCTTCAGGGCCACCCCGTCCGGCGCCGGCTACACCGCGAACATCGACACCACCGGCCTGGTCAAGCTCTGGCGGCCCGGCCGGGACATCGCGGTGTACGACACGCCCGTCGTGGAAGGCCGCACCTACCACCTGAGGGTCCAGACGAACGGGGACCGCATCCGCGTCTGGCTCGGCGACGGCGCCGACCCGGTCATCGACGCCACCGACGACGCGTACGCCGGCGGGCTGTTCGGCGTGAACGCGTTCGCCGGGAACACCGTCGCGCAGAACCTCGCCGTCGGCTGATCCCGCACCCCCGTACACCTCGGCGCACCGCCACCTCCCCCGGC
>JAJSZB010000267.1:0-10189 GCA_050613715.1 Streptomyces sp. IBSBF 3018 | reverse complement strand
TTTTTAAGAGACAGGGGGTACGGGTCCGGGGGTACGCGGGCGTGGGCACGCGGTGGCACGCGGGCATGGGCACCCGGTGGCGCGCGGGCATGGGCAAGCGATGGCGCGCGGGCGGCGTGCGCGGCCCGGCGGTGCGTACCGGGGACGCGGGACCCCCGCGGCGGGTCAGACGCGCGGCGGCCGGGACTCGTAGGGTGTGGAGAGCACCACGGTGGTGCGGGTGGAGACGCCGGCCAGGGTGCGGATGCGGCCGAGCAGGTGCTCCAGCTCGATCGGGGTGGCGACCCGGACCTTGAGGATGTAGTTCTCGTCGCCCGCGACGCTGTGGCAGGCCTCGATCTCGGTGATCTCGGCCAGCCGGTCGGCGATGTCGTCGGGGGCGCTGGGGTCGAACGGCTTGACCGAGATGAACGCGGTCAGCGACAGACCCACCGCCTCGGGGTCGACGATCGCCGCGTAGCCGCGGATCACACCGCGCTGCTCCAGCCTGCGCACGCGCTGGTGCACCGCCGAGGTGGACAGGCCGGTCGCCTTGCCCAGGTCGGTGTAGCTCATCCGCCCGTCGGCGACGAGAAGTTCCACGATGTGCCGGTCCAGCTCCTCCACAGCGGTGACCTTACCGGTACGGCGGCCGGTCGCGTCACGTCGCGGGATCGCCGTGCCCGCACCCCGGCCCGCTCCCCGCCGTGCGTCACTCCCCCAACACGCGCCGCAGGTAGGCGTTGCGGAAGACGCCCGCCGGATCGGTCTCGGCGACGAGCGCGAGGAAGTCGGCGGTACGCGGGTAGGCGGCGCGCACCCGCGCGGGGTCGAGGGTGAAGAGCTTGCCCCAATGCGGCCGCACACCGAGCCCGGCCAGCGCGTCCTCCATCACGCCGAGCACCGGCAGCACGGCCGCGGTGTCCTCGACCCAGGTGAAGTGCAGCGCGACGGTCGCCCTGCCGTACGCGGGGCTGAGCCACAGCCGGTCGGCGGCGACGGTCCGCACCTCGCAGACCTGGAGCACCGGCGCGATCCGGTCGGCGACCGCGGCGAGCGCGCGCAGCGCGGCGCCGGCGTGCTCGCGCGGCAGCAGGTACTCCGACTGCAGCTCCTCGCCGCTGCTGGGCACGAAGCCGGGCCGGAAGTGCGGCAGCCGCTCGTGCCAGGGGCCGGGCACGCCGTCCTGCGGGGTGCAGTGCACCGGGTCCATGCCGGGCACCGGGTGGACCGGGCCGGCGGCGGGCCGGGTCCACGGCAGGTCGGGGTCGGCGGCGCCGTCGAGCTGCTTCAGCCACACCTGGCCGAACCGCGGCGTGCGCCAGTCGGTGAACATGCTGACGCTGTACGCGGCTCCCATGACCGCGTCGAAGTGCTCGACGGCGTCGGCGAGCGCGAGGCCGGTGCGGACCCGCTGGCGGACCGCGAAGCCGGGCACCGTGTCCAGGGTGAGGTGGGTGACGACGCCGAGGGCGCCGAGGCTCACCACCGCGCCCTCCAGCCGGTCGGGGTCGGCGGCGCGGTCGAAGGTGAGGGTGTCGCCGCCGGCGGTGACGAGGTCCAGGGCGCGCACCGAGGTGCCCAGGCCGCCGTTGGCGTCGCCGGAGCCGTGGGTGCCGGTGGCGACCGAGCCGGCCACCGAGATGTGCGGCAGCGAGGCGGTGTTGGGCAGCGCGAGGCCGTGCCGGTGCAGTTCCGCGGCGAGTTCGGCGTAGCGGACCCCGGCGGCGACCCGTACGGTGCCCGCGGCGGTGTCGACGTCGATCTCGGGCGGCAGCGCGCGGACGTCGATCAGGTCGCCGTCGGTGTCGGCGATGTCGCTGAACGAGTGGCCGCTGCCGAGTGCCTTGGCGCGGCGGCTGCCGGCGACGACCGCGCGCAGCTCGTCCAGGCTGCCGGGTCGGTGCACGCGGGCGGCGGAGAAGGCGAGGTTGCCCGCCCAGTTGGTGACCGCGCCAGGCGCGGGGCGGCCCGCACCCGTACCGGCACCCTCGCCGCCCGTACCGGCACCCGTGCCGCCGCCCATTCCGCCGCCCGTACCCGCCCCGCTCGGCCCGTCCGTTCGCATCGCCGCTCGCCTCCGCCTGCCGGCGGAACCGCCCTGGCCTCGCCCGATGGCACTGTATAGCGCCCTTGTGCAAGCCGACGCGCGCGGGGACACGGTGCGTGGAGGGGTGCGCGGACGCACGCGGGGGGCGCACAGCGCACGGGTTCACAGGCATGTGACGAAGGCCACACTCCGTGCGCTGCCGGGTCTTCAGGTGGCGTGATTACCCGCGTAGCGCGGCGGGAAGTGCTCGCTATGGCCGAGAGCGCGTAGTCGCCCGGCCGGCCCGACGGAGGGCATCCACCCAAGGGGGAAACGCCATGCGCAATCACGTGCGCCACAGCCGCGGCGAACGCGGCACCTCCGCCTTCGAGGAGGGCGAAGCACGCGAGCCGCTGCCCGTCCCGCTGCTCACCGGTCTGGCCGCCCCCGGCGGCGCGGCTGCCGATGACGGCGCGGGCGACGAGTCCGGCAGCGGCGACGACGTCCTCTTCGCACTGCCGGACGACGACGCGGACGAGGCGTTCGAGGACGAACTCGCCGACGTCGTACGCCTGTCCTGCCCCGACTGCGGCCGCCCGATCGCGGTCGTCGCGGACCGGGACACACTTCCCCAGCACGCCGTGTGCCCCACGCCGTGGGACCCGTTCGGCCTGACCGTCTGCCCGGGCTCGGGCCGCGCGGTGGCCGACGCCCGGCCGCTGGACGCCGGGCAGGACGAGCCGCAGGAGCGGGTCGTGCTGCTCACGCTGCCCGCCGGGCTCGACTGGCGCACGCAGCCGTTCTCGCACGTCGGCGGGCCGGGCTCGCGCCCGATGCGGGTGCCGCCGCAGCGCCTGGCCGCCTGACGGCCGGTCCTGGCACGCCCTCGGGAGCCCGCGGCGCGACCGCCGCGGACCCCGGGGCCCGCAGAACACGAGTGCGCCCGCCGCCGTCGCGGGCGGGCGCACCCCGGCAGGGGCCGGCGGCTCAGTCCCGCGTCTCGGGGCCCGCGACGTGCCGGGCGACGACCATCCGCTGGATCTGGTTGGTGCCCTCGACGATCTGCAGCACCTTCGCCTCGCGCATGTACCGCTCCACCGGGAAGTCGGCGGTGTAGCCGTAGCCGCCGAGCAGCTGGACCGCGTCGGTGGTGACCTTCATGGCGGTGTCGGTGCAGAACAGCTTGGCCATCGCGGCCTGCGCGGAGAACGGCTCGCCCGCGTCGCGCAGCCGGGCCGCGGACAGGTAGAGCGCGCGGCCGGCCTCGATGCCGGTCGCCATGTCGGCGAGCATGAAGCGCAGGCCCTGGAAGTCGGCGATCGGCCGGCCGAACTGCCGGCGTTCGCGCATGTACGCCACCGCCGCCTCCAGTGCGGCCTGGGCGACCCCGACGGCGCAGGCGGCGATGCCCAGGCGCCCGGAGTCCAGCGCGGCCAGCGCGATGGCGAAGCCCTGGCCCTCCTCGCCGATCCGCCGCGCGTCCGGCACGGTCACGCCGTCGAGGTGGACCTGCGCGGTGGGCGAGCCCTTCAGGCCCATCTTCCGCTCGGGGGCGGCCGCGCTCAGGCCCGGCGCGTCGCCGGGCACGAGGTAGGCCGAGATGCCGTGCGCGCCCTCGCCGCCGCTGCGGGCCAGCACGGTGTAGAAGTCGGCGACGCCGCCGTGGGTGATCCACGCCTTGGTGCCGTCGAGGGTCCAGCTGTCGCCGTCGCGCACGGCGCGGGTGCGCAGGCCGGCCGCGTCGGAGCCGGAGGTGGGCTCGGACAGGCAGTACGCGCCGAGGGTGGCGCCGCCGAGCATCTCGGGCAGGTGGTCGGCGCGCTGCTGCTTGGTGCCGAAGGCGGCCACCGCGTGGCTGGCCAGGGTGTGCACGCTGACCCCGAGGCCCACGGTGAGCCGGGCCGCCGCCAGCTCCTCCAGCACCTGGAGGTACACCTCGTACGGCTGGCCCCCGCCGCCGTACTCCTCCGGATAGGGCAGGCCGAGCAGACCTGCCTCGCCGATCAGCGTGAAGACCTCGCGCGGGAAGCGCCCGGCGTCCTCCTCCTGCGCGGCCCCGGGGGCGATCTCGCGCTGCGCGATCTCCCGGGTCAGCGCGAGCAGTTCGCGGGCCTCCTCGGTGGGCAGCCGCCGCTGTGGCGCTGCGGGCGAGGCGGGGTGCGACGTCATCGGCACATCCTCCCTGTCGGGGGCGACGGCGGCGGCCGGCCAGGGTGTGGCGGCTCCGTCGGGTGAGCAGTACCCGCTTCCGTCGTCGTGTGCCGGGTCTCGGCACGTTTCGACCAACGGTTACGGCGGGTTGGAGTATGCCCGATCGGCGGCACACCGTCACCGGTGACCGTCTACGCTTCGGCCATGGACTTCCTGGGGGAGGCCGATCCGCGGTCGATCGGCGGGTATCCGCTGTTCGCACGGCTCGGCGCGGGCGGCATGGGTCAGGTCTTCCTGGCCCGGACACCGGCCGGGCGGCC
Organism: Streptomyces sp. IBSBF 3018; assembly: GCA_050613715.1. Lineage (GTDB taxonomy): Bacteria > Actinomycetota > Actinomycetes > Streptomycetales > Streptomycetaceae > Actinacidiphila. Next base: position 5,710 of record JAJSZB010000267.1, on the reverse strand, counting down.
GCTGGCGCTGAAGACGCTGCGCGGCGAGTTCGGCGGGGACCCGTCGTTCGGCGAACGGTTCGCGCGGGAGATCCGCAGCGCGGACCTGGTGCGCTCGCCGTGGACCGCGGTGGTGGTGGACTACTCCCCGGCCGGCTCCGGGCCGCAGTGGCTGGCCACCGAGTACGTGCCGGCGCCGTCGCTGGCGGAGTGGGTCGCGGCGGCGGGGCCGCTGCCGCGGGACGCGCTGACGGCGCTGGCGGCCGAGCTGTGCGAGGGGCTCGGGGCCGTGCACCGGGCGGGGCTCGCGCACCGCGACGTGAAGCCGTCGAACGTCCTGCTGCCGCGCACCCGGCCGCTGCTGATCGACTTCGGCATCGCGCGGGCGGCGGAGGACTCCCGGCACACCCGGGCCGGCGGCGTGATCGGCTCCCCCGGCTACATGGCGCCCGAGCAGGCCACCGCGGGCGTCTCGGCCGAGCCGGGCGACGTCTTCGCGCTGGGCGCGGTGCTGGTCTACGCGGCGACCGGCCGCGGGCCCTTCCACCGGCCGGGCGAGGAGGCGTCGACGCCGTCGCTGCTGTACCGCGTGGTGCACGAGGAGCCCGATCTCGGCGCCGTGCCCGAGGAGCTGCTGCCGTTCGTCCGGGCCTGCCTGGCCAAGGACCCGGCGGCGCGGCCGACCGCCCGCGACGCGGCGGCGCTGCTCCCGCCCGCCGCGGCCGGTGACCCGGCGGGCGACCGGACCGCCGCCGCATGGGCGGCGCACCTGCCGCCCGGTCTGGACGCGGAGATCGCGTCCCGCGAGGCCGCGGCGGCGGCCGCCCTCGGCCGGGACCCGGCCGGCGCGGGCGGGGCGAGTGCGAGCGCAGGCGAGGCGGAGGCCGGACCCACGGCGCCCCCGGCCGCGGCTGCCGGCGCCGTGGGCTCCGCCGGCGCGGCGGCCCCCGCCGGTACCGGCCCCGTGGGCGGTGTGGTCCAGGCGGGCGAGACGGGCCACGCGGGTACGGGGTACGCGGCTGCCGGCCGGACGGGCGGCACCGGCCACGCAGGCGCGGGCGAGACCGGCCACCCGGGCACGGCATACGCGAACGGCACCGGCCACCCCGGCACGGGACACCCGAACGGCACCGACCACCCCGGCACGGCATACGCGAACGGCACCGGCCACCCCGGCACGGGACACGCGAACGGCACCGGCCGCCCGGGCACCGGCAGTGCGGGTGGTACGGGGCTGAGGCCTTCGCCGTACTCTCCGGGGGCGACCGCACCGGCGGGTCCCGGCACCGCCGCCACCACGCCGTACGGCCATCCGGCGTACGGCCGGCAGACGGCGCCGCCGACCGCTCAGGCGCCGGCCGCGGGACCGGCGGGACCGGCGGGACCGGGCGGTCCCGCTCCCGCGGGCTGGGGCGGCCAGGGCGGCGTACCGCGCGGGCCCGTGCCCGCGGGTCCGGTGCGGCCCCGGCGCGGCCGGGGCGTGCCGGTCGCCGCGGTGGTCGCGGGCGTCGTGGTGCTGGCGCTCCTCGGCCTGCTGATACGCAACCTCGCCGACTCCTCGAAGGGCGACGACGCGAACGGCTCGGGCGGCGGCTCCGGCGGCCCGACCACCGCGTCCTCCACCACGTCCACGTCCGCCTCCACCGGCGCCGTGGACCCCGACGCGCTGCCCGCGTCGTGGGTCGGCGCCTGGAGCGGCACCGGCCCGGGCGACCCGGAAGGCTCGGGGGGCGGGCCGCGCACCGACAGCTTCGAGGTGACGCTCACTCTGACCGCGGGGCGGCGCGGCGACGTGGTGGGCCGTCAGGTCAGCCACGTGCACGACATGGACTCCAGCGCCGACGCCGGCTGCACCGAGACGCTGAAGCTCGCGTCGATGGACGGGGACACCGCGCGGTTCACCGCGGTGACCGCGCGCCACACCGACAGCTCGGCCGCCGGCGTGTGCCTGCCGGGCAACACCTACGAGGTGACGATGAGCGGCGGCACGCTGCACCTGGGCGCCGGCTCGCAGGCCGCGGGCTCGCCGTCCACGTTCACCAGGCTGACCTGAGACGCGGCCGGCGGGACCGGCGGCACCCGGACGCCCGGCCGGCTCCCGCCCGGCCGGCTCCCGCCCCGCCGACTGCCGCCGCGCGGGCTCCCGCTCCCGCCGCGCTCAGCTCACGTCGGCGAGCGTCAGCGTGTGCAGCCGCTCGGGCGGCCCCGGCTTGGCGTAGTACCAGCCCTGGCCGTGGTCGCAGCCGAGCGCCCGCAGGTGGTCGGCCTGGGTGCGGGTCTCCACGCCCTCGACGGTGACCGTCAGCCCCAGCCCGTGGGCGAGCGAGACGATGCCTTCGACGATCTTCAGATCGACCGGGTCGGCCGGCCTGCGGCGCATCCCGCGGGTGAAGGCGCGGTCCAGCTTGAGCACGCTGACCGGCAGCCAGCGCAGCGAGCTGAGGTTGGAGTAGCCGGTGCCGAAGTCGTCGAGGGCGATGTCGACGCCGAGGTCGGCGATCCGGCGCAGCGGTTCGAGGGTGTCCTCGTCCGCGCCGATCAGCGCGCTCTCGGTGACCTCCAGGCACAGCGAGGCGGGCGACAGCCCGGTGCTGTCGAGTATCGAGGCCACCTCGCGCACCAGGCCGGAGTGCTGGAGCTGGATCGGCGAGACGTTGACGTTGACCCTCGGCGGCCGGCCGTCGCCGTGGTGGTCGCGCTGCCAGGCGCGGGCCTGCTCCGCGGCGTTCTCCAGCACCCAGCGGCCCAGCGGCACGATCTGGCCGGTGCTCTCGGCGAGCGGGATGAAGTGGTCGGGGCCGAGCACGCCGTGCGCCGGGTGGCACCAGCGGACCAGCGCCTCGGCGCCGAGCACCGCGCCGTCCTGGAGCCCGATCAGCGGCTGGTACTCGATGAAGAACTCGCCGCGCTCCAGCGCCCCGGGCAGCCGGTTGGTCAGCCCGTGCCGGGTGATGGCGCGGGCGTCGGCGTCCGGGTCGGCGACCTCGTAGCGGTTGCCGCCCAGCTCCTTGGCCCGGTACATGGTGATGTCGGCGCTGCGCAGCACGTCGGCGGCGGCCCGGGAGCCGACCGGGCCGTGCACGATGCCGATGCTGCCGTGCACGGGCAGTTCGCGGCCGTCGAGGGTGACCGGTTCGGCGAGCGAGTCCAGGACGCGCTGGGCCAGGCCGGTGACCGCGCGCAGGTCCGGCGGGTCGGTGTAGAGGGCGACGAACTCGTCGCCGCCGATCCGGGCGACGATCTGGTCCTCGTCGGTGAGGCAGCCGCGCAGCCGGTCGGCGACGGCCACCAGCAGCCGGTCGCCGACCGCGTGGCCCAGGCTGTCGTTGACCGCCTTGAATCCGTCGAGGTCGAGGTAGCAGACGCCGATCCGGCTGTCCGGGCCGGTGCCCTCCAGCGCCTTGTCCAGGCGTTCGAAGAACAGCGCCCGGTTGGGCAGTCCGGTCAGCGCGTCGTGGGTGGCCTGGTGGCGCAGGGTGCGCAGCAGGCCGCGGCGCTCGGTGATGTCCTCGAGCAGTGCGATCTGGTACTGCGGGCGGCCGGCGGCGTCGCGCAGCAGGGAGACCTGGAGGTTGGTCCACAGCACCGAGCCGTCGACCCGCGGGAACGCCTTCTCCACCTGGTAGCCGTCGCGTTCGCCGCGCACGAGTTCGGCGTTCAGGCCGTAGTTGGCGGCCAGGTCGTTGTCGGGGTGCACCCACTCGCTGACGTTGCGCCGGGTGGCGTGCGTCTGGCTGCCGAACATCCGGGTCAGCGCGTCGTTGACCTCCAGCACGTTGCCGTCCATGTCGGCGATGCCGATGCCGACCGCGGCGCTCTCGAAGACCGCGCGGAAGCGCTCCTCGCTGGCCGCCAGCGCCCGTTCGGCGTCGGCCTGGGCGGCGAGCGCGGCGCGGGAGATCGACTCTTGCTCGGCCAGGGTGCGTTCGCGCAGCGCCTGGGAGAAGCCGACGGAGATCGCGTGCTGCAGCCGCGAGCAGCGCACCCGCGCCTCGTCGGCCGGGATCCCGGGGCCGGGCGGGCAGTAGAGCACCAGGTAGGCGTCGACCACGCCGAGGATGCTGGGCAGCGCCTCGGGGTCGGTGCAGTGCGCGGCGATCAGCGCGGCGCCGACCGGCACGGCGGCGCGCGGGTCGAAGGGCCGGGCGGCCAGCGCGTCGCGCAGCACCCGGGCCAGCGGCACCAGGTGCGCCTCGAACTCGCCGCGGGTCATGGACGTCGCGGTGACCGGGTAGATGGCCCGGCTCCATATGGCGGCGAAGCGGCGGAGGCTGTCCTCGGGTTCCGGTCCGCCGTCCGCGGGCCGGTCGGCCGCCGCCGGGCCCGCTGTCACGCCTTCAGTCCCACACCGGCGAGGCCGTTGAACACGGCCGGGTCCTCGTCTCCCTCCGGCGGGGTGTCGGGGCGCCAGTACGGCAGGGCGACGATGCCGGGCTCGACGATCTCGAAGCCGTCGAAGAAAGGTTCCAGCTCCTCGGCGCTGCGGGCCAGCAGCGGGGTGGCGGTGCGCTTGTAGGTCTCGGCGACCAGGCGTTCGGCCTGCGGAGTGGGGCCCAGCACGGTGGCGTGCGTCATGACCATGACGCTGCCGGGGGCGAGCGCGTCGCGCAGGGTGGCGATGATCTCGGCGGGGTGCTCCTCGTCGGGCAGGAAGTGCACGACGGCGACCAGCATCAGCGCGATCGGCCGGTCGAAGTCCAGCAGCCGGCGGGTCTCGGGGTGGTCCAGGATGGACCGCGGGTCGCGCAGGTCGGCGGCCGCGATGGTGGCGTTCTCGTTGCCGTGCAGCACGGCCTTGCTGTGCGCGACGGCGACCGGGTCGTTGTCGACGTAGACCACCCGCGCGCCGGGGCTCTCGGCCTGGGCGACCTCGTGGACGTTGCCGAAGGTCGGGATGCCGGAGCCGATGTCGAGGAACTGGGTGATGCCGCGCTCGACCGCGAAGCGCACCGCGCGGCGCATCACGGCGCGGTTCGCCTGGCCGATTTTCGGGATGCCGGGGAGCGCCGCGAGGGCCACCCTGGCGGCTTGCCGGTCCACCTCGAAGTTGTGCGAGCCGCCGAGGAAGTAGTCGTAGATCCGCGAGACGCTCGGCACGGTGATGTCGACGTTCTGCGGGGCCCACGATGGACGGTCGCTCACGGTTTGTCTCTCCAGGTCATGGGGCTGGGCGGACGCGTCTGGCCGGATGACGGCACGGGGTGGCGGCCCCACGGCGCGTTTGCAGTCGCTCACGGCCGCAGTCACGAGGCTACTGATCACCTGTTCGGAGTGAAACACAGAACCGGAGATCCGAGGTCCGTTTTCGGACAACAAGCACCGGCATGTGCAGGTGCGAAAACGCGCAGGTGCGGGTACACGAAAGAGCCGCGGGGGGGGGGGGGGGGGGGGGGGGGGGGGGGGGGGGGGGGGGGGGGGGGGGGGGGGGGGNCCCCCCCCCCCCCCCCCCCCCCCCCCCCCCCCCCCCCCCCCCCCCCCCCCGCCGTAGGGTTCAGCGGACTCCCGGGAATCTCCCGGGAGGCTCTGGCGCCGGGCTCAGCAGGGTCCTTCGTCCACCCAGACGCCCCACTGGCCGGTGGTGCCGGGGACCTCGTTGGTGGTCCACCACTGGGCCTTCCACTTGTGCCCGTTGTACTGCACCTCGTTGCCGCCGACGTAGACCGCGCCGGCGGTCCAGGTGGGCAGGCTCGCGCAGGCGCCGCCGGGCGAGGTGGGCGGCGGGGTGGTCGGC
>JAJSZB010000266.1:0-9895 GCA_050613715.1 Streptomyces sp. IBSBF 3018 | reverse complement strand
GTGGGGCGGGCTGACGGCCCGGCAGGTGATGGCACGGCGGGCGGTGGGGCGGGCTGACGGCCCGGCGGCCCCACAAGGTTTCCACAAAGAGCGTTCCTACCCTCCGGGACGGACCGGCCGTACCGCCGCCGGTTCCGCAGCCCTCGACGCGCCTCGACGGGCCCAGACCGGCCCTCGACCGGCTCTCGACGAGGGCGGTCGACGCCGAGGACGGCCGAGGACGTCCCCAGGACCTCACGGAGGAAGCCATGCCCACCACCCGTACGACCCCCGCAGCCGCCCGAACCGTGCGCACCGCGCGTGTCACCCGCGGGGCCGTCGCGGCGGCCGCCGCGGTCACCGCGCTGCTCGCCGCGGCCGGTACCGCCGCCGCGGACACCGCGAGCCCGTCGCCCGCGACGGCTACGCCGACGCCGACGGCCAAGTCCCCTGCGGCCAAGGGCCACAAGGCGCCCGTGTTCCGCAAGTCCCCGACGGGGGACGGCGCGCGGGCCCTGTGCCGGCGCGTGCCGCGGATCGACGCCCGGATCGACCGCGCGCTGGCCCGGCTGAACGGGCCCGACACCGAACTCGGTTCGGTGGCGCGGCTGCAGAAGCGCGTCGACAACGCGACCGCGGCGGGCGACACCGCGGTCGCGACGTACCTCAAGGACAAGCTGGCGTTCCGCAAGTCGCTGGTGCCGACGCTCGACCGGCGCAGCACCGACCTGGACGCCGTACGCACCTGGTGCGGCACCCAGGACTTCCCGGCGAAGGGCGCCGCCAAGTGACCGCGGCCCGGCCCCCGTTCGGCGCACCGGCCCGCACCGCCGACCGCACCGGCACGCGTACCGTCCCTCGCACCGGCACGCGTACCGCCCCTCGTACCGGCGCCCGCACCCGCACCCGCACCCGCGCCCGCGTCCGTGTCGCTGTCGTGCTGGCGACCTGCGCCTCCGCGGGCACGCTGCTCGTCGGCTGCGGCCACTCCGGCGGCTCCGGTGCCTCCGCGCCGTCGTCGTCCGCCGGGGCCGCCGCGGTCACGGCCGGTGCCACCTCACCCGCGCCCTCCGCGTCCGAACTGGCCCGCATGCGGAAGCTGGTGGACGACGCGGACTCGGCCGCGGCGGCAGCGGAGTCCGACGCGGCCGGCGACAAGTAGCCGGCGTCGGGCGGGGGTTCGCCGCGGCCGCGGGGACCGCGCCGGAGCGCGCCCGCGGCCACCGGACCCGCGCGGCCTCACACCAGTGATCTGAGCACGTCGGCCTCGCAGCCCGGCGCCGAGGGGTCGAAGCCGTGTTCGGTCAGCCAGCGGATGCCCAGCAGGCTGCGCAGCGACCACCATGCGCGGATCGCGTCGGGGTCGACACCGGGGCCGTAGCCGGTGAGCACGTCGCCGAGGTGTTCCCGGTGGCCGAGGGTGAGGGTAGCGAGGTCGAACAGGGCGTTGCCCGGGCCCGCTTCTGACCAGTCGATGACCGCGGTGACCTCGTCGCCGTCGACGAAGACGTGGTCGACCTGGAGGTCGCCGTGCGCGAACACCGGCGTCCACGGCCGCAGCGCGGCCTCGGCGATCCGGCGGCTGCGGGCGACCAGGTCGGCGGGCAGGATGCCGTTCGCCACGAGCAGTTCGCACTCGTGGTCGAGTTCGGCGGCGACCTCGTCGGGGCCTCGGCGGCGCCGGCCGGGCCAGGGCGGCAGCGGCGCGTCGTGCAGTCGCCGGACGGCGGCGCCCGCGGCCGCCCAGGCCGCGGCCGAAGCGGTCGACGGCTCGCCGAGGCGGCCGAGTGCCGTTCCGGGCACGGCGGCGATCGCGAGCACGGGCGGCCTGCGCCACAGGACCCGCGGGGTCGGGACCGGCGCCAGGGCCATCGCCTCGACCTCGGTGTCGACCCGCGCCCGGTCGGCGTCCACCTTCAGGAACACGTCGCCGACGCGCAGGGTCGCACGCTCGGAATGGGCGACGACGACCTCGACCTCATCCATGGCCGACCAGCGTCCCACACGGCGGCACGCACCGTCGGCCCGGCCGTCCGCCCGGCCGAGCGGGCGGGGGCTGCGGCAGACGAGTCGGGCTGTACGCCGGGTTCTGTGCCCCGGGACCTCGCGGTCGTCGGGGCGACGGCCATCCATCTAGGGCTGCCGTTGCCGACAGCCTCGTGCGGTCCACCCGCGGACTCGGGCGGGCAGCCCTCGAACGTCCGCGCGGGGCCGTATCGCTACGGCGCCCTCTTGACCTTGCTCCAGGTGGGGTTTACCTAGCCGTCCGGGTCACCCCGGACGCTGGTGGTCTCTTACACCACCGTTTCACCCTTACCGAGGACCGAGATCCCCGGCGGTCTGTTTTCTGTGGCACTGTCCCGCGGGTCACCCCGGGTGGCCGTTAGCCACCACCCTGCCCTGTGGAGCCCGGACGTTCCTCGGCGGCCCCCGAAGGGTCCGACGCGGCCGTCCGCCCGGCTCGTCTGCCGTGCGGCCATCGTAGTGGCACGCGCGGGGCGGACGCGAACGGCGGCGCGGGTGCGTCCCGACGTAGGCTGCTGCGGGTCCCCCGGTCCGCGGGGGCCGGCCTCCGGTCCGCCGGGAGTCGGCCGCGGAGCCGGGGCGCAACGATCGAGGTCCGTTCCGAAGGAGACACCGCCGTGCTGGTCCTGCTTCCCCCGTCCGAGGGCAAGGCCGCCGGCGGCCGCGGGCGGCCCGTGGCGCTCGACGGCCTGTCGCTGCCGGAGCTGGCGCGGCCTCGGGCGACCGTGCTGGACGAGCTGATCGGGCTGTGCTCCGCCGACGAGGACAAGGCCGCGGAGGTGCTCGGGCTCACCCCGGGGCTGCGCGGCGAGATCGCCAGGAACGCGAACCTGCGCACCGCCCCCGCGATGCCGGCCGGCCGCCTCTACACCGGTGTGCTGTACGAGGCGCTGGGCCTGGCCACGCTCGACGCGGCCGCGCGCCGCCGGGCCAACGCCTCGCTGCTCGTCTTCTCCGGGCTGTGGGGGGCGCTGCGGCTGTCCGACCGGGTGCCGGCGTACCGGTGCTCGATGGGCGTACGGCTGCCGGGGGTCGGCGGGCTCGCCGCGTACTGGAAGCCGTGGCTGGACGCGGCCCTGCCCGAGGCCGCGGGCGGCGGTCTCGTCCTCGACCTGCGCTCGTCCGCGTACGCGGCGGCGTGGAAGCCGCGCGGCGACCTCGCGGCGCGCACCGCCCACGTGCGCGTGCTCCAGGTCGCCGTCGTGGACGGGGTGGAGCGGCGCACCGTGGTCAGCCACTTCAACAAGGCGACCAAGGGCCGCCTGGTCCGCGCGCTCCTGGAGGCAGGGGCCCGCCCCCGCACCCCCGCGGCCCTCGCGTCCGCCCTCCGCGACCTCGGCTTCACCGTCGAGCACGACCCCGCGACCCCCTCCCGCCTCGACGTCCTGGTCCGCGAACTCCACTAGCCCGTTCCTCTTGGATCACCCGGTCACCCGGTCACCCGGTCACCCGATCGTCCGCCCGGGCGTGCCGTTGCTCCGCTGAGCCGGGAAGGCGCCGACCATCCGTGCCATGGCCGGCGCCTCCCCCGACCGCGGGTGCGCAAGAGTCCTCAGCGACGTCGTTCCCCGTTCCCCTCCCTCGCCGCGTTGCGGACCCCGCGCCCCGGGGCGGTCAGCGGCCGGTCGATATGTACGCCGTGCAGTAGTCGGAGCCCGAGACGGTGACGCACGCGTTGAAGTAGGCGATCGGGTTGCTCCGGATGTCGGTGGTCTCGGCGCACTTGCCGTTCCCGCCCACGGCGAGCCGGCCGCTGGAGCCGTTGACCCGGACGTAGTGGGTGGCCGCCGCGTAACCGTCCGCGTGGACGTCGCAGACCCTGACGGCGCCGTTCGCGCCGTAGGACGTCGCCGTGGCGGAGTCGTAGCCGCCGTACACCGCGGTCGCCGAGACGTCGGCGGCGTGCGCCGTGCCCGCCAGGGCCACCGCCCCGAGCAGGGCGGTCCCCGCGGTCAGTGCGACCTTCGTCCTCAAGTGGTTCGTCACGGTCTTCTCCTCCTGTACATGTCCGTGAGCAGCGCGGGCGGCGGGGACTTCCCCGGCCGGCCCGGGCGGTGCGGAAGGCACCCGCCGCGGTCGAGTCTCACGGCCGGGTTTTTGTCCGGCAGGCCCCTGTCACCGCTCCGGTCAAATCCGTAGCGTCATGCCCACCGCCCGTCCGGGCGTCCGCCGGCGGGAGGGGGAGCACGGCTGTGGGTCGGCGCGAGAGCCCGCTGGACCCCGGCGCGGGGCCGGCGCAGGAGTTCGCCCACGCCCTGCGTCGCCTGCGGGCCGGCGCCGGCGGCCCCACCTACCGGGCCATGGCGGCGGCGGGGGCGTTCTCGTCGACGACGCTGTCCGACGCGGCGGCCGGCCGGCGGCTGCCGTCGCTGGAGGTCGTGCTCGCCTACGTGCAGGCGTGCGGCGGCGACCGCGAGGAGTGGACGGAACGCTGGCGGGCCGCCCGGGACGAGGTGGCGGGGCGGCCGCCCGACGACGACGGGGCCGCGCCGCCGTACCGGGGGCTGGCCCGTTACGAGCCGGAGGACCGGGACCTGTTCTTCGGCCGGGAGGAGTCGGTCGCGCAGGCGCTGACCCTCGTGGGCACACGGCGGTTCGCCGCGCTGGTGGGCGCCTCGGGCAGCGGCAAGTCCTCCCTGCTGCGCGCCGCCGTCCTCCCGGCGCTGCGCGAACGGCAGGCGCCGGCACCGCGGTTGGCCGCGGTGCGGATCGTGGCGCCCGGCGCACGGCCGGCCCGGACCCACGCGTCCCGGCTGGTTCCGCACCCGGGCGAGGACGACACGCTGGTGGTGGTCGACCAGTTCGAAGAGGTCTTCACCCTGTGCACGGACCCGCGCGAGCGGGCCGGGTTCGTCGACGCGCTGCTGGCCGCACGCGACGACGGCAGCCGGCTGCGGGTGCTGCTCGCGGTCCGCGCGGACTTCTTCGACCGCTGCGCCGAACACCCGGGGCTCGCCGAGGCGTTGGGCGACGCGACCTTGCTGCTGGGGCCGATGCGGGCGGGCGGGCTGCGGCAGGCCGTCGTCCGGCCGGCGGCCGCGGCGGGGCTGATCGTGGAACGGTCCCTGACCGCGCGGATCGTCGCCGAGACCGCGCGGGAGCCCGGCGGCCTGCCGCTGATGTCGCACGCGCTGCTGGAGACGTGGCGGCGCCGGCGCGGGCGGGTGCTGACCGAGGAGATGTACGAGGCCGCCGGCGGCATCCACGGAGCCGTCGCCGCGACCGCTGAGGACTTCCACCACCGGCTGACCGCGTCCCAGGCCGCCGCAGCCCGCCGGATCCTCCTGCGCCTGGTCACTCCCGGCCGGGGAGCGAGGGACACCCGTCGCCCCGCGCCCCGGGCCGAGCTGGAGACCGGCTCCGAGGACACGCGCGTCGTCCTGGAGAAGCTGGTACGGGCCCGGCTGCTGACGACGGACGGCGACACCGTCGACCTCGCCCACGAAGCACTCCTGTCGGCCTGGCCCCGCCTGCGGCGGTGGATCGAGGAGGACCGGGAACGCCTGGTGCTGCACCGCCAGCTCACCGAGGCCGCCCGCCTGTGGGCGGACCACGGCCGCGACCCGGGGTTCCTCTACCGCGGCAGCCGCCTGGCCGCCGCGAGCGCCGCCTTCGACGGACGCGACCGCGACGCGCTCACCGGGGTGGAATCGGCCTTCCTCGACGCCGGCGCCGCCGTGCGCGACCGCGAGATCCACCTGGCCGCCCGTACCACGCGGCGCCTGCGGGGCCTGGCCGCGACCCTCGTGGTCCTTCTCGTCCTCGCCCTCACCGCCGCGCTCCTGGCGTGGAACCAGACCGTGGCCAGCAACCGTGCCAGGAACGACGCCCTGTCCCTGCAACGCGCCGCGCAGTCCGCCGTCGCGCTCACCGCCGATCCCGACAGGGGGCTGCTCCTCGCCCTCCAGGCGTACCGCACGAGTGCGACGCCCGAGGCGGTGGCCGCCCTCTACCGCGCGGCGGAGACACCGCTGCGGCGCAGCCTGGCCGCGGTGACGCGCAGCGCGGTGACGGCGCTCGCCTTCAGCGGCGACGGCCGCAGTGTGGCCTGGGGGTCGCGCGACGGGACGGTGGCGGTGGCCGAGATCGCGGGCGGCCGGACGCGCACCCTGCGCACCGGGAGCAGCGCCCGCGTCGACGGGCTCGCCTTCACCGACGACGACCGCACCCTGGTCATCAGCGACGCGGCGTCCCGGCTGACCGCCTGCGACCTGGCCGGCGGCCCGGATGTCACCGCGCGCCCCGGGTCGTGGCTGACCGGTGAGTGGGACACGGGCTCGGCGCTGAGCCCGGACGGCCGCACCGTGGCCGCCGTCGCGGACCCGCGGCCCGGCCACGTGGCCTTCGCGCTGATCGACACGGTCACGGGACGGCCGGTACGCGTCCTGCACACCCGCGACGCCGACGAGGCGCGGGACGGGCGCCTCGGCCTGCCGGGCCCGTCACGGACGATGCTGGCCGTCAGTCCGGACGGCCACACCGTGGCCACGGCCACCGCGCACGGGCCGGCCCTGTGGGACACGGCGACCGGCGGTTCCCGCGGGACCTTCACGGCGTCGGGCGACGTGGACGCGACGACCGTCGCGTTCAGCTCCGACAGCCGTGTCGTGGCGGCGGCGGACGGCAGTGGACGGGTCCAGGTGAGGGACCCGTCCACCGGCGGGCGCTCGCGCACGTTCGCCGCCTCCGGCAGCCTCGACAACGCCGTCGGCGCGCTGGCGTTCCTGCCGGGCCGGCCCGTGCTGGCCGTCGGCTCCGCCGACGGGTCACTGTCCCTGTGGGACGCGCGCACCGACCGCGTCGCCGCCCTGCGCCAGGGCGACAGCCGCGGCAGCGACGCGACAGCCGCCGAGGAGGACGGCGCGCAGGACACCAGCCCCTCGATCCGGAACGGCACCCACGCGATCACCGCGCTGAGGTCGGGCCCGGACGGGACGCTGCTGGCGTCCGGGTCCGCGGACGGCACCGTCCGGCTGTGGGACAGCGCCACCGAACTGCCCTACGCGACGCTGCCGAGCGCCCGTGCGTCCCGCCGCAGCGACAGCTCAGGAAACGTCAGCGCCTTCGCGTCCCAGGGCCGGACCCTCGCCGCGGTGCAGCAGGACGGCACCATCCGGTCGAGCGGCCTCGGCTCAGCCGCGCCCTCCGCCGGGGCCGTCGTCGACCTGCACACCGATCAGGCGCCGCGGGACCTGGTCTCCAGCCCGGACGGACGTCTGCTGGCCGCGCTCGGGGACTCCGGCGGCGTCTGGCTCTGGTCCGCCGGCCAGGGCCCGGGCCGGGTCCGCCGGCTGACCCGCGGCGCAGCGTCCGGCGCGGCCTTCGGCCCGGACGGGAAGACCCTGGCCACCGCGGACGACGACTTCACGATCCGGCTGTGGAACACCTCGACCGGCCGGGTGACGCGCACCATCCCGGTCCACCCGCCGGATCAGGCCGTGCAGCTGGCGTTCAGCCCCGACGGCCGGCTCCTCGCCGTGGGCGGCACCGACGGCTCGGTGCGCTTGGCCGACGTCGCCACCGGGCGTTTGCGGCCCATGCGCCGCGGCTGGACGGTGCCGCAGGCCGGCGACGCGGCCTTCCTGCCGCGCCTCACCCTGCTGGCGTTCAGCCCGGACGGCCGCACCCTGGCGGCCGGCGGCAGGACCGGCGCGGTCAGCCGCTGGGACGTGGACAGCGGCCGACCGCGTGCCGCCCTGGCCGCGACGACCTCGCCCGTGACGGCGCTGGCCTACAGCCCGGACGGCGGCACGCTGGCCGTCGCCGCGGAGGACGGGGCGACCCGCATGTGGGACCTGCCCACCGGGTCCGTACGCCTGACGCTCGACTCCGACGGCTCGCCGGTGAACACCGTCCGCTTCGCCCCTGACGGCAGCACGCTGGCGGTCAGCACGGACGGGGGAGCGACGGGCCTGTGGCGCCTTTCGCTGCCGACGCCGGCGCGGTCCGTCGACCGGCTCTGCGCCGCCCTGCCGGCCTCCCCCGCGAGGGACGGGGTCTGCGGAACCCGGTGAGCCGGCGGTCGCCAAGGGCTCCTCACGCGGGGCGGGCGGGGCCGGCGGCCTCCCAGGCCGCCTCGATCATCGGGAAGATCTCGTCCAGTGCGGCCGGCGGATCGGCGGCACCGCGGGCCAGCGAGAACGCGTCGATCACGAACCGGGCGAGGGCCCGGGCGGCCGTCGCGGTCTGCGGCAGGCGGGGGTCGTCGGCGAGGGCGGCCGCCAGGGACTCCGCATGGCGCAGCCGCATCGACTCCTCGTACTCCCGCAGGGCGGGCGACGCGTCGATCATGCGCCAGACCGGGTCCGCGCCGTCCGCCGTGCAGTGGTCCACCATGGCCTGGATCTCGCGGCGCAGCGCGGGCAGGAGCGGCTCGTGCGGCTCCCGGTCGGTGACCGCCCGCGTGAGGCGCTGCTCGAAGTCCGCGTCGTGCTCGAACACCAGGGCCTCTTTGGAGGCGAAGTGGGCGAAGACGGTGGTGACGGCCACGTCGGCCTCGGCGGCCACGTCACGGATGCCCACCGCGTCGTACCCGCGGTCCAGGAAGAGCCGCACGGCGGTGTCGGCGATCCTCTGGCGGGTCGCGGCCTTCTTGCGCTCACGGCGTCCCGACGGCACGGTCATGCGCCAACGCTATCAGGTGCGAAATCACAACGGTTTCGAAAGTGGAACGGTTAGTGTTACGGTCCCGGCATGAAAAAAGTGAGCTTCGCCGAGTTCGGCGGTCCGGACGTTCTGCACCTGGTGGATGCCGAGGAGCCCCACGCGGGACCCGGCCGCATACGCGTCGCGGTGCGCGCGGCGGGCGTGAACCCCGTCGACTGGAGGCTCCGCGAGGGCCAGGTCCTGGGCGCCCACCCGGTCGTCCTGCCGTCGGGGGTCGGGCAGGACGCCGCCGGGGTGGTGGACGAGGTCGGCGAGGGCGTCGAAGGGGTCGGCGTCGGCGACCGCGTGTTCGGCGAAGGCACGAGCACGTACGCCGAGTTCGCCGTGCTGTCGGCCTGGGCGCGCATGCCCGAGGGGCTGACGTTCGAGGAGGCCGCCGGATACCCCTCGGTGATGGAGACCGCGCTGCGCGTCATCCGCGACGTCGGGGTGCGGCCCGGACAGACGCTGCTGGTCAGCGGGGCGTCCGGGGGAGTGGGTTCGGCGGTGCTGCAGATCGCCCGGGACCGCGGCATCGCGGTCATCGGCACCGCGGGGGCCGCGAACCAGGACTACCTGCGGAGCCTGGGCGCCCTCGCCACGACGTACGGCGAGGGGTGGGTGGAGCGCGTGCGCGGGCTCGGCCGGGTCGACGCGGCCCTCGATCTGGCCGGCTCCGGCGTGATCCGCGAGCTCGTCGAACTCACCGGGGACCCACGGAAGGTGATCTCCATCGCCGACCTCGAAGCGCCCGGGCTCGGGGTCCGGTTCTCCGGCGTGGCCGGGAGCGTGCCGCAGGCGCTCGGCGAGACCGTCGACCTCATCACCCGGGGAAAGCTCCACATCCCGGTCGAGAAGGCGTACGCGCTCGCCGACGCCGCGGCGGCCCACACCGACAGCCGGAACGGTCACACGCGCGGGCGCAGGGTCATCGTGGTCTGACATCACTCCGCGCGCATCACTCCGCGCGCGGGTCCGCTTCCCGGCGGCGGCGGCGACCTGCTCCCGGCCGAGCACGGTCCCGGCGCCCACGACGGCTTCGGGCACGGTCCGTGCGACGGCCCGGATCGCCTCCAGGGCGGCGGGGGTGCGCAGCGTGATCTCGATCGCGGTCAGGCCGCCGTCGACGAGCGCTCGGGCGAGGGGTACGGCGTCCCCGGCGTCCTCCAGCACCACGACCGGGACGACGGCCGGCGCGAGGTCGAACACGGATTCCATCCCCTCATCCTTCCCGGCCGCCCCACCC
>JAJSZB010000265.1:0-9920 GCA_050613715.1 Streptomyces sp. IBSBF 3018 | reverse complement strand
CCACTGGCCCTCCCGCCCGTGCGCGACGTCCACCCCCCACTCCTCCTGACGAACGGAATCCCCCGCATGACAGGCTCGCCCACACCCCTGTCCGGTTCATCCGCACCGGCGACACCGCCCGAGGCTCCCGAAGCCGGGGCCGGGGCCGTCCGGCACCGCCGCCGGCGGCGGCCGTCGGTGCTCGCGGCGGCCGCGGGCGCGGTGGCCGCCCTGGTCGCCGGGCTGCTCGCCTGGCCCGGCGGCAGCCAGCAGGCCAGCGCCGCGCCCGCCGCCTTCGTCCACCCCGGGGTCGTGCTCGACACCGCGCAACTCGATTTCGTCCGGAGCAAGGTGCAGGCGAACGCCGAGCCGTGGAAGAGCGCGTACGACCAGATGATCGGCAGCTCGTACGCGTCGCTGTCCCGTACCCCCAAGCCGCGCGCCACCGTCGAGTGCGGTTCGTACTCCAACCCCGACTACGGCTGCACCGACGAGCGCCAGGACGCGATCGCCGCGTACACCGACGCGCTGGCCTGGTACATCACCCGCAACAGCGCCTACGCACAGGAGTCGATCAAGCTCATGGACGCGTGGTCGGGGACGATCACCGCGCACACCAACAGCAACGCCCCGCTGCAGACCGGCTGGGCCGGCTCCTCCTGGGCCAAGGCCGGCGAGCTGATCAAGTACACCTACACCGGCGGCTGGCCGAACCAGGCCCGCTTCGCCACCATGCTGCGCACCGTCTACCTGCCGGAGGTCATCAACGGCTCGAACTCCAACGGCAACTGGGAGCTGACGATGATGGAGGCGGCGACCGGCATCTCCGTCTTCCTGGACGACGCGGCGGACTACGACAAGGCGATGGCGACCTTCCGCACCCGCGCCGCGGCGTACGTCTACATCTCCGCCGACGGCTCGCTGCCCAAGACGGTGCCCAGCCAGCACCTCGACACCCGCGACAAGATCATCGCGTACTGGCAGGGACAGTCGACCTTCGTGGACGGCGTGACGCAGGAGACCTGCCGCGACTTCACGCACACCGGCTACGGCATCTCCTCCATCTCGCACATCGCGGAGACCAGCCGCATCCAGGGCGACGACCTCTACGGCACCGACATCGGCGAACGGCTGCGCCAGGCGCTGGGCTTCCAGTCCAAGTACGAGCTGGGGACCGCGCCGCCGAGCTGGCTGTGCGGCGGCTCGGTGAACCGCGGCCTCGGCCCGGTCACCGAGCCCGGGTTCAACGCGCTGCACACCCGGCGGGGTGTGGCGATGACCAACACCCAGGCGCTCACCGAGCAGAACCGTCCGGCCGGCACGAACAACCTGTTCGTCGCATGGGAGACGCTGACCAACGCGGACAACCCCAACTGAGCGACCACCGGCGGCGGTTGTCCCGGCAGGGCGGCCGCCGCCGGCGCGGACGGGCGACCGGCGCACGGACGACGGCGCGGACGGGCGACCGGAATAGGGGTGAA
Source organism: Streptomyces sp. IBSBF 3018 (assembly GCA_050613715.1). GTDB lineage: Bacteria > Actinomycetota > Actinomycetes > Streptomycetales > Streptomycetaceae > Actinacidiphila. The sequence continues at coordinate 8,460 of JAJSZB010000265.1, read as the reverse complement.
CGTGGGGTTCTGTCCGCCTGCTTGACACGGCGACCGCCGCTCAGCAGGCTGAGCGCCTCCCCCCGCTCCATCCCTTTTTCCCAGGTTGGTTATCCATGCGCGTCTTCTCCGCGGTAGGGGCCACGGCTGTCGCCGTGGCGGCCACCGCCCTGCTCGCCCCTGTCGCGTCCGCCGATCCCCCCGGCGACAACGGCACCATCAAGATCCACGACGCGAAGACCGGCGAGGAGCTGGTCAAGAACGAGCCGCACGTCTGCACGTTCTACCTGGACGCGTTCTTCTTCGACGGCCGGCAGCAGGCCGCCTGGGAGATCGACACCCAGGCGCCCACCACCCCGAAGGACGTCGAGGCCGACAGCGGCTCGATCACGCTGGACGGGCAGGGCCACGGCCGCACCGCGGACATCAGCCTCCCCGACGGCCACTACAAGCTCACGTGGAACTTCGACGGCGAGCACGGCAAGGCCAAGCAGAAGGTCTTCTGGGTCGACTGCCAGGCCGGGTCCGGCTCGACCGGCGGCGACAACGGGGGCTCCAACGGCGGTTCGCCGACCGGCGGCGGCGCCGACGGCGGCTCCTCGGGCGGCTCCAACGGCGGTTCGCCGACCGGCGGCGCGACGGGCGGCACCGGCGGCGCGACGGGCAGCACGTCCGGCACCTCCGGCAGCACGGTGAGCGGCGGCGCGACCGGCGGCACCACGCCCACGACGGGTACGGGCACGGCCACCGCGTCCGCCTCGGCCACCGCCGTCGCCGCGGGCTCCTCCGGCACGCCCAGCGGCGGCAGCCTCGCCTCGACCGGCACCTCGGTGATCGGCGTCAGCGCGCTGGCCGCGGTCCTGCTGGCGGGCGGCGTCGCGGTGCGGTTCCGCCGCAAGGGCGCGCGTCGCCACGTCTGACGCGCTACCGCACGCGCACCAGCCCGGGCGGCGCACGAGGTCACGCAGACCCCGGCGCCGCCCGGCCGCCACGGCCTCGGGGCCGGGGCCGGTGCGGTGTGATGGTGTGATGTTTTCCCGGTCCGCTGCGCCTTCGTCAGCAGCCGCGTGATCCGCGGCCGACGACCCGCCGGCGACTGGAAGGACATTCACGTATGGAGCAGGTGGCGCATGCAGTGAGCAATCCGCCGGCCGGTGCCCTGGCCTCCCGCGCCGCCGCCGACATGGTCATCATGGTGCGCGAGGGGTCCGGTATCCGGCTGGACTACACGCCCGCCAGCCTGTCCCTGGTGGACCGGATCGTCGACGGCATCCGGCGGGAGAGGCCGCCGGCCGAGGCGCTCACGGACACCCTGACCGGTTTCGGCGCCTACCTCGGTGAAGTGCTCGTACGCTGTGCGGGAGCCGCATGGGTGGACTTCGACCCGGCCCAGCGCGATATCTTCGGGCAGCCGTTCGGGATACGCACTCCCGACGGGCGGGTGTGGAACCCGCTCGGCAAGGCGGTCAAGAGGTACCGCAACGGGCCGGAGGACAGCCTGCGGCTGTTCTACCTCTCGGTGGTGGGCCAGGCACGCGTGTGACCGCCGCCGGTTGAGGGGCCGAGACCGGGCCGGCGCAGGTGCGGAGTGGAAGCGGGGCCGCACCCGCCGGGTGAGCACGAAGAGGACGTAGTGGGCAAGGCGGAACTGCGTCGGCACCACAGGATGGGCGACTCCGAACTGGGCGACGCGGTCGCCCTGGCACAGGCCGGCGACCACGGCGCGTTCGGCCGGGTGTACCGGGACGTCCACCCGATGCTGCTCGGCTACCTGCGCGGTCTGATCGGCGACGAGGCGGACGACATCGCCTCCGAGACGTGGCACGACATCGTGCGGGACCTCGGCCGTTTCCGCGGCGACGGGCTGTCCTTCCGCAGCTGGGCGGCGACCATAGCCCGGCACCGGGCGCTGGACCACGTACGCCGGGTCAGTGTGCGGCCGCGCACCACGGAGCTGGACGAACGGGTCGCGGAGCCCGTCTCCGGCTGGGACTCCGAGGGGCTCGCGCTGGAGAACCTGTCCACCGAGCGGGCGCTGGCCCTGATCGCGGAACTGCCGCAGGACCAGGCCGAGGCGGTCCTGCTGCGGGTGGTCCTGGGACTGAACGGCCCGATGGCCGCGGAGGTCCTCGGGAAGCGCCCGGGCGCGGTGCGCACCGCCGCGCACCGCGGCCTGAAACGTCTGTCGGAGCGCCTCAGCGGCGCCGAGGAGAAGTAAGCGATGAGCGAGAGCCGAGACCAGCACCCGGGCCGGGCCCCCGCACCCGGGCCGGGCCCGCAGCCGGACGGCGGCGGTACCTCCGGCCCGGAGCGGGTCGCGGACGCCGCGGCCGGGACACCGCGCCCGGACTCCGGCGCGCGCACGGACCGCGGCGGGCTGCGGGGGCCCGCCGCGGGCACGAGCGCGCAGGACCGCGGCGCGGCCGGGCGGGCCGGCGACGCGGCCGAGAACGCGCCCGGCCGGCCGGGGCGCGCCGACACGGACCGGGACGCGGCGGAGCCCGACGCGGCCGGGACGTCCGGGCAGACCGTCGAGGACGCCGGGTGGCCGGGGCACGAGGACGCGGACCGGTTGCTGGACGGCGTCCCGCTCCCGGCGGAGTCCACGGCCGAGCCCGGCGCCGCCGCGCTGGTCCGCCTGCTGGCCGCCGCGGCGGAACCACTGCCCGGCCGACCCGGGGACGAGGAGGCGATCCTCGACGCGTTCCGCAGCGCGGTGGCCGCGCGGGCGGCGGCCGACGAGGCCGCCCCGGACGCCGGCGCGGACGGCGTCCTGGCCACCGGCGCAGGCGGCACCCTGGCCGCTGGGGCCGCTGGGGCCGCCGGAACCACCACCGACAGCGCCGCCGGCGCCGGCGCGTCCGGGCGGGCCGGACGGCGGGGTCCGCTGCGCAAGCGGGACCGCACCCGGCCGGGCGCGGGACCCCGGCGGGTCGGCCGCGGTGTGCTGGTCGGCGGCGTGGTGGCGGTCTTCGCTCTGGGCGGCGTCGCCATCGCCGCGCAGAACGGCGCGCTGCCCGGCCCCTTCCACTCCGGCGGCGGCACGCCGTCGCCCTCGGCCTCGGCCTCGGCCTCGGGCTCCGCGACCGCCGGGGGGCCGGGCGCCACCGACGGCCGCCCGGGCAGCCCGGGCAGCCCGGGGGCGCGACACCCCGCGGGCGCCGGCACCTCGCCGGCCGCGCCGGGCGCCGGCACGGTCTCGCCGAGCGCGGCCCCGCCCGGCGTACGCAAGCTGTGCGAGGCGTATCTCAAGGCAGTGGACGACGGCAGGTCCCCCTCGGCGAACGCGCTGCCCCGACTCGCGCAGGCGGCCGGCGGCGCGGACCGGGTCGACTCCTACTGCCGGGCGCAGCACGAGACCCAGGCGCAGGAGACGTCGCCCGGCGCGTCCGACGGCGCTTCGCGCAGCACGCCGCAGACCACCTCGCAGGGCAGGTCGACCACCAGCGCGAGCCCCACCCACCCGGTGCACCCCACGCACCCCACCCATCCGGCCCACCCGGCACACACGGCGAGCCCCGACCCGGCGTCCACCGACGCAGGCGGCCAGGGCAGCGCCTCGTCCGCGAACGCCTCGTCCGGCAGCGTGTCCTCCGACGCCGCCTCCTCCGGCAACGCGACCTCGGGCGGCGCGTCCTCCGGCAACACGCCCTCCGGCAACGCCTCGGCGGGCGCCGACGGCCGCTGACCGTCACCCGCCGCGTCCGAACGCCCGGCGTCCGAACGCCTCGCACCCGACCGCCCCACGCCGACCGCCGCTCCGGGCTACCGGTACCGGCCCCGCACGAACGTCCTCAACACCCCCCCGAATCGGGCAATTCACAGCAAAGCGACCACGTATACAGTGGTCGAGGCGGTACGGCCGGAGGGCCGGCACGGACAGGGAGGCGCGCGGCAGTGGGGATCGTGGGCCGGCGCGGGCAGGCCAGGAAGCCGTCCCCGCCTCCGCCGGGGGCGCCGCGCCCTCAGCGCCCGGCCACGCTGAAGAGCCTGATCCCCGCCGTCTTCCTGCCGGTGCTGATCTTCGAGACCGGCATGGGCGCGCTCGCGCCGGTGCTCGCGCTCAGCGGGCGGGCGCTCGGCGCGGGCGTCGGGGCCGCCGGGCTGGTGCTGGCGCTGCTGGGCGTCGGGCAGATCCTCGGCGACGTGCCGGCCGGGGCGCTGGCGGCCAGGCTCGGCGACCGCAAGGCGATGCTGGTCGCCTCGGGCGTCTCCGCGGTCACCCTCACCGGGTGCGCGCTGGCCCGCAGCGTGTGGCAGCTCGCGGCGGCCGTGACGGTCACCGGCGCGTCCAACGCGGTGTTCATGCTGGCCCGGCAGTCGTATCTGACCGACGCGGTGCCGCCGGGGCTGCGGGCGCGGGCGATGTCGACGCTGGGCGGCATGTCGCGGGTGGGCGCGTTCGCCGGGCCGTTCCTCGGCGCGGCGGTGCTCGCCGGGCGCCCGGTGCACGACGTCTACTGGCTGGCGCTGCTGTGCACGGCGGCCACGGCGGCGGTGCTGCTCGGCGTGCCCGAGGTCGCCGAGCCCTCGGCCGCCGAGCGCGAGCCCGCGTCGGTGCGCTCGGTGCTGGGCGGCCACCGCAGACTCTTCCTGACCCTCGGCGTCGCGGTGCTGCTGGTCAGCTCGGTGCGCGCCACCCGCCAGACGGTGCTGCCGCTGTGGGCGGAGCACATCGGGCAGAGCCCGTCGTCGACCAGCGTGGTCTTCGGCATCGCGGGGCTGGTCGACACGCTGACCTTCTACCCGTCGGGCCAGGTGATGGACCGCGCCGGGCGGTTGTGGGTCGCCGTGCCGTCGATGGTGGTGCTCGGTCTGTCGCAGGCCGTGCTGCCGCTGACGCACACGCTGGCAGGACTGACCGTCGTCGCGATGCTGATGGGCTTCGGCAACGGGATCGGCAGCGGCATCCTGATGACGCTGGGCGCGGACGTCGCGCCGCCGCGCACCCGTTCGCAGTTCCTCGGCGTGTGGCGGCTGTGCGCGGACTCCGGTTCGGCGGGCGGCCCGCTGGTCGTCTCGGCCGCCGCCTCGCTGGGCAGCCTGGCCGCGGGCATCTCGGCCATGGGCGCGGTGGGCCTGGTCGCGGCGGCGGCGCTGCTGCGCTGGGTGCCGCGTTACTCGCCGTTCGCGACGACCGGCACACGCCGCGCGAGCACCCGCGTCGCCGGCACCGACCCGCCCGGCCCCCGCTCCCGGCCGTCCCGGCCCCGCCCGGACCGCTCCCCGTCCGGCTCGCCCGACGACCCGGCACACGGCCGGGACCGGGATCGGGACCGGGACCGCAGCCCGTAAGCCCCGCCTCGTCGCCCGCGGGAAGCGAACCGCCGCGCCGGACGGGCGACGGGCGTACGGACGCCGACCGCACGCCGACCGGACGACGGGCGGGCGTGCGCGCACCGGGCGAGCGACGGCGACAGGCGTAGGCGCGCCGGGCCCGCGGCTCAGCGCGCGGGGCCCGCTCCCGCGGCAGTACGGCGGCGGGTCCTGCCGCGGGCGCGGTCCTGCGCGCGGTCGGCGGGCCGGTCGGGGACGCGGTCGGGCGCGCGGTTCTGGGCCCGGTCGGCCCTGCGGGCGAGTTCGCGGAAGGCGCGGGCCGCGGGCGTGGCCGGGTCGGCGGTGATGAAGACGACCTGCTGGTCGTCGTCCGGGACGATCAGCACGTCGCAGTCCACCCGCAGCGGCCCGGCCTCCGGGTGGTCGATGGTCTTCGCGCGGTGCCCTGGCGCCCGCACCGGGTGGGTGTCCCAGATGTCGCCGAACTCCGCGCTGCCCTCGCGCAGTTCGGCGAGCAGCCGGGCCAGGTACGGATCGTCGGGGTAGCGGGCGGCGGTCGCGCGCAGCCGGGACACGGCGATGCTGCCGAACTCCGCGGTGGCATCGGCGTCCCTGCGCGCCCCGCGCTCCAGGAAGTACCGCCGGGCCAGGTTCGGCCGCGCGTCCCGGCCGTCCCCGCCGCCGCCCCCGTCCCCGCCGCCGCCCACAGCGCCGTCGCCCTTCGCGTCGCCGAGGCCGCCGATCAGCGCTCCTGCCAGCGGGTTCCAGGCGATCACGTCGTACGTGGCGTCGGTGACGACCACCCCGGCGTCGGGGATGCGGCGCATCAGCCCGGCGACGTACGGCCGGAGGGTGCGGACCGGGCGTGCGGGCGCCGCCTGGGACACGCCGGCCAGCCGGAAGAGGTGGCCGCGCTCGGCGCGGTCGAGGCGCAGCGCGCCGCCGATGCCGTCGAGGATGCGCGGCGACGGGCGCGGGCCGCGGGCCTGCTCCAGCCGCGCGTAGTACTCGGGCGACATCGCGGCCAGCGCGGCGACCTCCTCCCGGCGCAGCCCCGGCGTGCGGCGGCGCGGGCCGTCCGGCAGCCCGACGTCGGCCGGGCGCAGCCGCTCCCGCCGGTCGCGCAGGAACCGCGCGAGTTCCTCCCTCGCCATGTCCACCACCGTCCTCTCATCCGCTGCCGCGCATCCCGCCGCCACGCACACCGTCGCGCGTACCGCCGCGCACCGCCGCCCGGGTGTACGGGACGCCCGCTGCGGCGCGCGAGCCGGGCCCGGGCAGCGACGGCCGGCGCCCGCGACACGTCCAGCCTGGCATCGACTGTGCCTGGATCGGGCCCGTCGCGGGCGGCATCGTCGTCGGTGCGAAGGATTCCACCCGCACCGGTCGCCGGTCCCGGCACGGCTCCCGCGCCGACCGCCCGCCGGTCCCCTCCCCCGAGGATGGCACGCCCATGAGCACGAGCAGCACCCCCTCCCCCTCCCTCACCGCCGCCGGCGTCCCGCGGGCCGGCGGCGCCGGGACGCTCGGGGACCGTACGGTCTCCCGCGTCGGGTACGGCGTCATGCAGCTCGAACGCCTGCGGGACGATCCGGACGCGGCGGTCGCGCTGCTGCGCCGCGCGCTGGACCTGGGCGTCGACCACGTCGACACCGCGGAGTTCTACGGCGACGGCTTCTGCAACCGGATGATCCGCGAGGCGTACCGCGCCGAGGACGACGTGGTGGTGGTCAGCAAGGTCGGGGCCGACCCGAACCCCGGCGGTGAGCGGTCGCTGCGACCGGCGCAGCGGCCCGAGCAGCTGCGCGCGAGCGTCGAGGACAATCTGCGCAGCCTCGGGCTCGACCGGGTGCCGGTGGTGAACCTGCGCCGGCTGGACACCCGTCCCGGCCTGCAGGCCGAGGGCGACCAGATCGTCGACATCGACGACCAGCTCGCGGTGATGACGGCCCTGCGGGACGAGGGCAAGATCGGCGCGATCGGTCTGAGCGGCGTCCTGCCGGAGAATCTGCGCCGGGCGCTGCCCGCCGGGATCGTCTGCGTGCAGAACTCCTACAACGTGATCTCGCGCGAGTTCGAGGACATGCTGCGGCTGTGCGAGCGCGAGGGCATCGCCTGGATGCCGTTCTTCCCGCTGGGCAGCGCCTTCCCGGCCTGGCCGAAGGTGACCGAGGCGCCCGCGGTGGCCGAGGCCGCCCGCGCCCTCGGCCACAGCCCCGCGCAGATCGGCCTGGCCTGGCTGCTGCACCACGCGCCGAACATCCTGCTCATCCCCGGCACCGCCGACGCGGGCCATCTGGCGGCCAACGTCGCCGCGGGCGAGGTCGTGCTCGACGCGGACACGCTGGCCGCGCTGGACGCGCTGGACGCCGCGCACTCCTGACACCGCGAGCCCGGGCGCCCGCGAGCCCCGGCGCTGCTTCCGAGCGGCCGCCGTTGCCGTTGACGTTGACGCTGCCACCGCCGATACCACCGCCGAGCGGACGGCTCGGCGGCGGTCAGAGCCCGGTCACCGCGCTCGTCGCGCTCACCTCGTAGGCCAGCACGATCTCGCGGCGCTCGCCCGGCGCCGGCCGCACGGTCCAGCGCACGATCCCGTCGGCGTCGATCTCGTCCGGCGCGGGGCGGCAGGCGTCGGCGAGGGTGCGCACCTCGACGGCCGAGACCTCGGAGACGGGCACCCGCTCGCGGATCACCACCTCGCGCGCGGCGCCGTCGCCGGGGTCGTCCAGGCGGGAGACGAACAGCCGTACGGTGCGGGTGACGACGGTGCGCTGGTTGATGCCGGCCAGGCCGGTGGTGTCGCGGCGCTCCTCGACGTGGCGGACCACGCGGAAGGCGTCCTCGCTGCCGAAGCCGAGCCGGACCTCCTCGCCCGCGCCGGCGAAGTCCACGGTGGCGCGGCCCGCGCTGCCGCTGCCGCGCACCAGGTCCACCGGGCCGGCCAGCAGCACGTGCCCGGCGGCGTTGGCGAACCGCGCGGTGGTGACGACCAGCGGCGACAGCTCGGGGGCGCAGGTGTCCTCGGTGTCGCAGGGCGCGGTGAACGACGACAGCGGGACGCGGTGCGGCCGGCCGTCCGAGGGGACGCTGACCGGCCGGGGCGCGGTCAGCACGCGTACCGCGCCGCCGTCGTCCAGACCGGGAAGCGGCGCGCCGCCGGCCGACGCGCCGGGACCGGCCCCGCCCGCCTCGTCCCCGCCG
>JAJSZB010000264.1:0-10017 GCA_050613715.1 Streptomyces sp. IBSBF 3018 | reverse complement strand
GGGTGTGGGTGCCGGTGTGGCCGTGGGTGAGGGCGCGGGTCGCTGCGGCCAGCCGGCGGACGGCCTCGCCGAGGAGGTCGGGCGGGAGGGTGTAGGGCAGCCGGATGTTGCGTGCGAACGCTCCGCCGACGCCGAACCGCGGTCCCGCCGCGACGACCACGCCGTGGTCGGGGGCGATCGCCGCCAGCCGCGAGCTGACGGGCCGCGGGAACGCCGCCCACAGCGCCACCCCGCCGACCGATCGCGTCACGCCGACGCCGCGATCGTCCGCGCCGTCGTCCATGCCGTCCATGCCGTCCGTGCCGCTGTCCGTGCCGTCCGCGGTACGCCCCGGGCCCGCCCCGGACACCTCCAGTTCCGGCAGCTGCTCCGCGAGCGCCCGCAGCAACGCCTCGCGCTGGAGGGCGAGTTGGCGCAGCGCCTGCGGTCTGCGCGTCTGCCGCCCGTCGAGAAGCGCCGCGGTGGCGAGCTGCTCCACCACCGGCGTGCCGAGATCGGTGGTGGGGCGCAGCTGCGCGACGCGTTCCAGCAGCGCGGGCCGGGCGCGGATCCAGCCGGTGCGCAGGCCGCCCCAGACGCTCTTGGAGACCGAGCCGATGCTGATCGCCGACGGCACGTGCGCGGCGAACGGCTCCGGTACCGGGCCGTCCAGCGCCAGGTCGGTCATGGTCTCGTCCACGACCGTCGGGCACCCGAGCCGGAGCCGGCCGCGTACGTCGGTGGGCATGCACAGCCCGGTCGGGTTGTGGAAGTCGGGGATCAGGTACGCCAGCGCCGCGTCCCGCCCGGCCGCGAGGAGTTGCGCGGGGTCCCAGCCCGCGGGCGTGACGGCCACCGGCACCAGGCGCGCCCGCGCCGCGGTGAACGTCGTGATCGCGTGCGGGTACGTCGGGTGGTCGACCACGACCTTGCCGCGCGCCGGCACGAGCGCGCGGGTCAGCAGCGCCAGGGCGTGCTGCGCGCCGTTGGTGACCATCACGTGGTCGGCGGCGGTGGGCAGCCCGCGCCGCCCGTACCAGTCGGCCACGGCCTGCCTCAACTCCGGTACGCCGTAACGGTCGTAGCCGTGCCGGTCGAAGTGGCGCGGCAGCCGTTCGAGCGCGGTGGCGTAGGCGGCGTGGAGGATCTCGACGGGCGCGGGCGGCGCGGCGAACGACAGGTCGATCACTCCCGGTCCGCCTCCGGCCGCGCTCCCGGTCCAGGCTCCGGCTCCGGCTCCGGCCCAGGTCCCTGCGCCGGTCGCGGACGCGGTCGCGGACGGCGAGATCTGCGGGGGCTGCGGCGGCAGGCCGCCCGGGAGCCGTACGGTCGCGCGGGCGCGCTCGCGGGTGGCGACGTACCCGTGGTCGGCCAGGGTGCGGTACGCCGCGCCGACCGTGGTCCTGCTGACGCCGAGCGCACCGGCCAGCTCGCGTTCGCCCGGCAGCGCGGCGCCCAGCGCGAGGCGTCCGTCGAGGACGAGCAGCCGCATCCGGTCGGACAGCCGCTGGTGCGCCGGGCCCGGGCCCTCCTGCCAGGCGCCGAGCAGCCGGGCCACGCCGTGCGCGCTCAGTCTCATCGGACCAGATTAGGTCATCTGGCTATGGAATCGAGGTCCAGAGGACCGTGAGGGTGGAGCTATGCCGCTTCCCGTTCCGACTGTTCCGCCCGCCCAGACCGCTCCGGCCGCCCCGGGGGCTCCGACCGCCTCGGGGGTCCCGGGGGCCCTGATCGCCTCGGGGGTCCCGGGGGCCCGGACCGCCGCGACCGCCGCGAGGACCCGGCGCCCCCGGCCGCTGCCCGTCCCGCGGATGACCGCGCTCGCCCAGCTCCGCGCCGGGCGCAAGGGCCGGCGCGTGCCGCAGTTGCTGCTCGGCCTGGTCGGTTACGGCGCCGCGGTCATGACGCTGGTCGACTCCGGTTGCGGCGCGGCCAGTTGGAGCGTGCTCACCGAGGGCGTCGCGCACACGCTCGGTGTCTCGTTCGGCTGGTCGACGAACCTGATCGCGGTCACCGTGCTCCTCGCCTGGATCCCGCTGCGCGAACTACCCGGCCTCGGCACGGTGTTGAACGTCGCGCTGATCGGCGTCAGCGCCGACGCGACCGCGCTGGTGCTCCCCCACCCGCGCGGCCCGCTCGCCAGCACCGCGTACCTGGTCCTCGGGCTGGTCGCGCTCGCGTTCTTCGACGCGCTCTACCTCGGCGCGCAGTTCGGGCCCGGCCCGCGCGACGGCCTGATGACCGGCCTGGTGCGGCTCACCCGCCGGCCCGTCGCCGCCGTCCGCACCGCCATCGAGGTCACGGTCGCCGCGACCGGCTGGCTGCTCGGCGGCACGGTCGGCCCGGGCACTGTGCTGATCGCGTTCGGCCTCGGCCCGCTCCTCGCCCGCTTCCTGCCACTGGTGGCCGTACGCCTGCCGCCACCGGCCGCGACCGGCGACGGGGACCACCGAGGCAGCAGGGACCATCGAGACCGCTGAGGCCACGGAGCCCGTGGCTCCGGCGCGGAACGGAAGCGTCCCGGGGCCGCCCGGTCCCACCGGCCGCACGCGCACGCGAAACCGGCCGCGTAGGCCCGCGCGGACGGACCCGCGGAACGGACCCGCCCGCAACGGACCCGCGCTCGCCGGACCATGAGCGCCGGACCACGAACGCGGACCACGAGCCCCCGGTCAGTCGAGGCCGCGGCGCCCCGGCGTCCAGAAGGGCTTGGTGAGGACCGACCGGCGCGGCCAGCCGCGGGCGTCGACCAGGTGCCGGCGGACCGCGGCGACCGCGCGCGCCTCGCCTGCGACGTAGGCGACGCCGGGCCGCTCGGGCAGGTCCAGCGCGCGGACCGCGTCCAGCAGCCCGGCCGAGGAAGCCGCCGGGGCGTCACCGCGGTGCAGCCAGGTCAACTCGCCGCCGCGGGCCATCTCCAGGCGGTCCTCCGCACCGGCCACCTCGATCACGCCGGCCACGCGCGCGTCGGCGGGCAGCGCGGCGAGGATCGCGGCGAACGCCATCTGCGCCGTCTCCTCGCCGACGACGAGATGGTGCGCGGCGTCCTCGCGCACCACCAGCCGCCCCTGCGGCCCGAGGAACGCCACCGGGTCCCCGACCGCCACCGCGGCGGCCCAGTCCAGGCCCGGCGTGCCGCCGTCACTGTGCTGGTAGACGCACAGGTCGAGCCACCGATGCGGCCGGTCGAACGCCACGACGGAGTACGTACGCAGCAGGTCGCGCGCCTTGCCGCGGCCGATCGCGGCCAGCAGCCCCGCGTCGTCGACCCGGACCCGGATCTCCTGGCCCGGCCGCCACGGCAGCTCGCCCACCTCGGCGCCGGTCAGGCGGATGCGCCGGATGTGCGGGCGCAGCTGCTCGACCTCCGCAACGGTGGCGTGGCGCATCATCCGGTCGAGCAGACCGCCGCGGCGGGCGTCCCGGCCGCGGTCGCTGCCGTCGTCGCTGCCACGGTCGCCGGTGCGGTCGCCGGTGCGGTCGCCGGTGGCGTCACGGGCGTCGTCACGGGCGCGGGCGTCCGTCATACGCGGACCTCACTTTCGCTGCGCGCACGCGCGACCCCGCGCCGTCTCCGCGTGGTCCCCGCGTGCGCTACGGGGTTAGGCATGCCTAAATTAGGCTGGCGCGCGAGCGCGTGGAGGCCAACCGATACCCCGTATCGGCCAACCTCGGAACCGGCGCCCGCGCGAGCAGCGGGCAGCGGGCGGACAGCGGAAGGGATCGGCGCGATGGTCGACTGGAGCCGGGAGGCGTACACCCCTCCCCTGCCGCCGTTCCCACCGCGCCCCGGGTCCGGGCACGAGCGCGGGTACGTACAGGGGTCCGCGGACGCGCCGGGGTCGGCGCACCGGCCCGCGTACGCGCCGGGGTCCGCGTACGGGTCCGGCGCCGACGCGGCCTCATCCACCTCGCCCGCCTCGCCGATCCTGACCATCGGCCACGGCGAGGCCGCCGGCTTCGAGAGGATCACCGCGCACGCCCACCCCGAGCCGATGCTGATGTGGACCTCGACCGCGACGGTGACCGCCACCGTCGGCGCGCGGGACTGGCTGGTGCCGCCCGGCTACGGGATGTGGGTGCCCGGCGGGGTGGAGCACGCAGCGTCCGTGCTGCACGCGGGCGAGATCTCGGTGGTCGTCTTCGCCCCCGACGACTGCCCGATCCGGTGGACCGAGCCGACCGGCATCGCGGTCGGGCCGCTGCTGCGCGAGCTGTTCGCGCACCTGGACAGGACCGGGCCGGCGGACCCGAGCCGGCCGCACGCCGAGGCGCTGCTGTTCGCGCTGCTGACCCCGCTGCCCACGCACGACATCCACGTGTCCATGCCGGCCGACCCGCGGATCCGGGTCATCGCCGAGCAGCTCGTCGCCGATCCGGCCGACCCGCGCGAACTCGCCGTCTGGGCCCACCAGGTGAACGCCGGCGTGCGGACCCTGTCGCGGCTGTTCCGCGCCGAGACCGGGCTGAGCTTCACGCGCTGGCGTACCCAGGTGCGGGTCCGCGCCGCCATCCAGTTGCTGGCCGAGGGCACGACGGTCAACGCGACGGCCCGCGCGGTGGGTTACCGCAAGCCGAGCGCCTTCATCGACGCCTTCCGCCGCGCCACCGGCCAGACGCCCGGCACCTACATCCCGGCCGAGTCCGCCGCCCCCGCGCACGGCGCCCATGCGGGCACGGGTGCCGACGCGGACACCGGCACCGACACCCGCGTCCGCACCGGCGCGCGGCGGAAATTCCCTACCGCGCGGGCCGGGCACCCCGCAGACTCACCCCATGGCTGACAGGGCTGACCTCGCCTGCATGGCGGACTTCCGGGCGGCGGTCACCGCATGGGCGGCCGACCGCCCCGACGACCCGCGCCCGCCCGCCGGTCCCGCGGGCCCCGGCGGCCTTCCCGCGTCCGCGCACGCACCGCACGCAGCTCATTCAGCGAACGCGCCGCGCGCTGCGCGCGACGCACGCGATGCACGTGACGCACGCGAAGCCGCCGTACGCGACCTGGCCGCGCGGCTCTCCGTCCGCGTCGCCGTGCTGCTCGAAGGACCGAGCGACGCCGCCGCGGTCGACGCGCTGGCCGCGCGCCGCGGCCGGGACCTCGCCGCCGAGGGCGTCTGCGTGCTGCCGATCGGCGGCGCGATGAGCGTCGGCCGCTACGCCCGCCTGCTCGGGCCGACCGGCGCGGGCCTCGGCCTGCGTCTGACCGGGCTGTGCGACGAGCGGGAACGCGGGTACTACGCCCGCGCGTTGGCGCTCTCCGGCGCGCCGCGGCGGGGAGCCGCCGCCGACGCGCCGGACACTCCCGGCACACCCGAGGCCGGGCCCGCGCCCGAGGCCGGGTCCCGCCCCCAGGTCAGGACCGCCGCCACCCCCGCGCAGACCTTCTTCGTGTGCTCTGCCGACCTGGAGGACGAGCTGATCCGCGCGCTCGGTCCGGCCCGGGTGACCGAACTCGTCGGCGCGGAAGGCGAGGTGCGCGCCCTGGAGATCTTCCTGCGCCAGCCCGCGCAGCGCGGCCGCACCCCGCAGCAGCAGTTGCGGCGTTTCCTCGGCACGAAGAAGGGACGCAAGATCCACTACGGCCGCGTCCTGGTCGAGGCTCTCGACCCGGACCGCGTGCCGGCCCCGCTGGACGACCTGTTCGCGGCGCTCTGACCCCGGGCCGCGGCGCGGCGTCCGGTCCCTCCCCGCCCGGCCCCGGCCCGCGACAGGCCGCGACAGGCCGTGGCGGGCGTTGGCGGCGTCACACGCCATCCGGCGGCGCCGGCGCGCGGTGGTCCACGGCGATCAGGGGGTCGCCGGTGAGCGGGTGGTCGACGACGACCGCGCGGATGCCGAAGACCCGGGCCAGCAGTTCGGGGGTGAGCACCTCGCGCGGCGGCCCGGACGCCACCAACCGCCCTTCGTGCAGCACATGGAGGCGGTCGCAGAGGGAGGCCGCGGCGTTCAGGTCGTGCAGGCAGACGAGCGTGGTGCGGCGTTCGGCACGCAGCAGCGCCAGCAGCTCGACCTGGTGCCGTACGTCGAGGTGGTTGGTCGGCTCGTCCAGCACGAGCACCCGTGCCTGCTGGGCGAACGCCCGTGCCAGCAGGGCGCGTTGCTGCTCGCCGCCGGACAGCGCGGAGTACGGGCGGCCGGCCGCCGCGGTCAGGCCGACCCGGGCCAGCGCGCCGTCCACCGCGACGCGGTCCGCCGCGTTCTCCGCCGCGAACGCCCGCTGGTGTGGGATGCGGCCCATCGCGACGACCTCGCGGACCGTCAACTCCGCGCCGGTGCCGCGTTCCTGGGGCAGCGCGGCCACCGTACGGGCCGCGCCGGCCGCCGACATCCCGGCCAGGTCGGCGCCGTCGAGCAGCACCGCGCCGGCCGTGGGGCGCAGGTGCCGGTACACGCAGCGCAGCACCGACGACTTGCCGCTGCCGTTGGGCCCGACCAGACCCGCGATCTCGCCCTCGCGCGCCAACAGCCGTACGCCCGCGACGACATCGCGCCCCGCGTACGACACCCGCAGGTCGCGCACCTCGACACGCCCGAAGTCCCGCGCTGCGGCCGGAGGTCGGGCTCTGCGGTCACGTGGGTCGGACGCCTCCCCGGCAGGCGCGCCCCGGCGGCGGCCACGGGGCGGCGGGGGTACGGAGGGCTGTCGCATCATCCGCGCTCCAGTCGCCGGTCGAGCAGGTACAGCAGCGCCGGCGCGCCGATGAGCGAGGTCACCACGCCGACCGGCAGTTCCTGGAGCGGGAGCGCGGTGCGGCAGACCAGGTCGACCACGACCAGCAGCACCGCGCCCGCGAGCGCGGACACCGGCAGCAGCCGGCGGTGCCCGCCGCCGACGAGGAGCCGGCAGACGTGCGGGACCATCAGGCCGACGAAGCCGATGGCGCCCGAGACCGCGACCAGCACGCCGGTCAACAGGCTGGTGACGAGGAACAGTTCGCGGCGCGTGCGGCCCACCGCCACACCCAGCGCGGCGGCGGTCTCGTCGCCGGTGGCGAGGGCGTCCAGGGTGCGCGCCCTGGCCAGCAGCAGCGCCAGCGCGGCCGGCACGGCGAGTGCGGGCAGCGCCAACTGCCGCCAGGTCGCGCCCCCGAGGCTGCCCATCAGCCAGAACAGCACACCGCGGGTCTGCTGTTCGTCGCCGGCCCGCAGCACCAGGTAGCTGGTGATGCCGGACAGGAACTGCCCGACGGCCACGCCCGCCAGCACCAGTCGCAGCGGCGAGAACGTACCGCCGCGCCGCGCGGCCAGCCACACCAGCACGAAGCTCACCAGCGCGCCGGCGAACGCCGCGCCGGACAGCCCGAGTCCGAGGACGCCGCCGGCCCCCGCGCCCAGCACGATCGCGGCCACCGCGCCGACCGAGGCGCCGTGCGAGACGCCCAACAGGTAAGGATCGGCCAGCGGGTTGCGCACCAGCGCCTGCACGGCCGTCCCGACCGTCCCCAGTCCCGCGCCGACGAGGGCCGCCAACAGCGCCCGGGGGACGCGCAGTTGCCAGACGATCAGGTCGTCCGTGCCCGGGCGCGGCGCCCGGCCGGCGATCCGGCGCGCGACCACCGCCCACACGTCCTGCGGCGCGATCGACGTCGACCCCAGCGCGACGGCGGCGGTCAGCGCGGCGAGCAGCAGCAGGCCGAGCACGGCGCAGACCGCGCCGGCGCGCACCGCACGGCGTTCGGGCGCCCGTCCGGCCTGTCCGTCCCGTCCGGCCCCATGCTGCTCCCGGGCGGACCCCGTCGCCGCGGCCGGTTCCGGCCGGCCGGGTCGTGCCCCGGGCTCGACCCGCCCCGGGCGCAAGGGCATGCGCAACGGCACACGCAAGGGCATTCAGGAGACCTTGCCCGGGTAGAGCGTGCGCGCGATCTGCCGCACGGTGTCGGCGTCCCCGACCCCGGCGATGGTGGTCTGCTCAGAACGGATGCGCAGGAAGCGGTCGTCGCGCACGGCGGTCATGCCGCGGGTGGCCGGATCAGACTTCAGCCAGCGCTCGGCCGCGTCGAACGCCTTCGCGTCGGCCGCCGGGCTGCCCTGGTTGCGGACGGCGAGCTGGATCCAGTCCGGGTCGCGGCTGATCACGTCCTCCCAGCCGACCTGCCGGAACGTGCCGTGGCAGTCGCCGAAGACGTTGCGGGCGCCCGCCAGGGTGATGACCGCGTTGGCGATCTGGCGGTCGCAGACCACGCTGGGCTGCCGGGTGCCGGCGTCGTAGTCGAAGAGGAAGTACGTGGGCCGCCGTGCCTGCGGGACGCCTGCGACCGCGGCGGTGACCGCGGAGACGGTGCTCCGCATGCCCGCGACGAGCCGCCGGGCCGCCGCGTCGGCGCCGGTGACCGCGCCGAGCGCGGTGATGTCGTCCTCGACCGCGGACAGGTCGGTCATCGGCGCGGTGCGCCGCGCCGCGCACGCCGTGGACTTCAGGAACACCTGCCTGATCCCGGCCGCGCGGTACTCCGCCGGGGTCGGGATCGTCCCGGCGGCCGCCATGCCGCCCATCGCGCCGAAGGTGTCGACGTACACGTCGGCGCCCGAGCCGAGCAGCCGCTCCTTGGGGATGATCCCGGTGCCGAGGACCGGCACCGCGCGCGCCTGCGCGTCGTACGGCGCGGGCAGCGCGCCCTTGCCAGGCGGGAAGCCGGTGCCGACGACCCGGGCGCCCACGCCCAGCCGCAGCAGGAGCTCCAGGCTGGAGGCGTTGCTGGTCACGATGGCCTTCGGCGGCGCGTCGAAGGTGGTCCGCGCGCCGGAGCAGTCGGTCACGGTCACCGGGAAGCCCCCGCCGGAACCGCGCCCGGCCGCGTCGCCACCGCCCGCCCGGGCCTCGCCCGTCCCCCCGCCCGTCCCGCCGGAACAGCCCGCGAGCAGCAGCCCGGCCAGGACCGCCGCCACGCCGTGTCGCGCACGCACTCGCATCGATTCGCCACCGTTTCTTTCGCCGCGGGGCGCTTGTGCCGCCCCCAGCAGGTAGTCGGCCCGACACCCACCCGGGTTCCCGGACGCCGGGGCGGGCGGCGCACGGGGACGTCCCTCCGTCCTCCGTACGGACGCGAGCGCCGGCTCGACGATCACGCGAGCGTCCGGCCGGGTCACCCGGCCCCGGCGCTCCGCGGCCACGTCGACGCGGCGGGGGCCACCGGGCACCGTCCGGCGGGAGAGACGCAGGGCGGCGGCCTCGGGCCTGCGGCCTTACGAAGTCGCGGCGCGCGGTCCACCGCAAGAAGTGCAGGGCCGCCATGAGTCCCATGTCCCGGGGAACTCGCCGGGGCAGGCGTCGTCATCCGGCGGCCGCCCGGCCCCGGCCTTACCGCTGCCGCGCCGATGCGGTGGGGGGTCGCCGGGCACCGCTCGGACGGAGAGGTCCCGACCGGGCTCGGGGCAGGCCCCGGGAACTCGGCGGGCGTGCGGTGCGACCACTGCTGCGTGACGCACGACGACGCAGACGCGCAGGGCCTCGGTGCCGGCCCGGGCAGCCCCGGCGGGGAAGACGCCCCCGACGACAGCGCCGGCCGACCGGGCCGGCGGGGCAGCCCTGGGACCGGCCGTGCCGGCGGACTCGAAGCGGGCACCGCAGGCGATGGCGGAGGCCCGGCAGGCGACCGGGCCGGGCCGGGGGCTTCGCCGCTCCCGGCGGCGAGGACGCGCGACGCGGAGCCAGGGACATCGCCGCTCCCGGCGAGAACGCGCGACGCGAAGCCAGGGACATCGCCACTCCCGACGAGGACGCACGGCGCGAAGCCGGAAGCTTCGCCGGGCCCGGCGGCGAGGACGCGCGGCACGGAGCCAGGGACATCGCCGCTCCCGGCGGAGACGCGGGACGCGAAGCCAGGGACATCGCCGGGCCCGGCGGAGACGCGCGGCACGAAGCCAGGGACATCACCACTCCCGGCGGAGACGCGCGGCACGAAGGCAGGGACATCGCCATACCCGGCGAGAACGCGGGACGCGAAGCCAGAAGCTTCGCCACTCCCGGCGAGAACGCGCGACGCGAAGCCAGGGACATCGCCACTCCCGGCGGGGAGGGCGCGGGGCGGGGGCTTCGTG
>JAJSZB010000263.1:0-10044 GCA_050613715.1 Streptomyces sp. IBSBF 3018 | reverse complement strand
GCGCCGTCCCGCTCCCCCCCGGCCTGCGGCGGCAGCCGCACCACGCGCTCGCCGCCGGTGTCGAGGAAGCGGGCCAGCGGCAGGGTGGCCGCGCCCACGGTGACCGCGTCGGCGCCGAGCCGGCCCAGCTCGATGGAGGTCTGCGCGCTGGGGTGGTGCAGCGCGTACGCGGCGGCGTACTGGCGGACCGCGGGCAGCAGCCTGGGCCCGAGCAGCAGTCCGGCCCAGCCGCCGATGACGATGCGCTGCGGGTTGAACAGGTTGACCAGGTCGGCGAGGCCCGCGCCCAGGTACTCGGCGGCCTCGGTGAGCAGTGCGCCCGCGGTCTCGTCGTGGTCGGCGGCGGCGAGCATCGCGGCCAGCGCGCTCTCCTCGCTGACCCCCTCGGGCGCGCCGGGCCAGCGGGCGAGCAGCGCCTCGGCGCCGACGTACGCCTCCAGGCAGCCGCGTGAGCCGCAGCGGCAGGTGCGGCCGCCGACCCGCAGGGTGGTGTGCCCCCACTCCCCCGCGCTGCTGGACGCGCCGCGGTACGGCGTGCCGTCGGCGACGACGGCGGCGCCGACGCCGGAGCCGATGAGCGCGATCACCACGTTGCCCGAGCCGCGGCCGCCGCCGAACCACATCTCGGCCTGGCCGAGGGTCTTGGCGCCGTTGTCGATGAACAGCGGGAGTTCGGTGCCGGCCCGCAGCAGCCGGCCGAGCGGGACGGCGTCCCAGCCGATGGTCTGGCCGTGCACGACGATGCCGTGGCCCTCGCCGGGCGGGCTGAGCCGGGGGTCGCCCTGCTCGACGATGCCGGGCACGCCGATGCCGACGCCGAGCACCTCGCGGTCGTCGACGCCCGCCTCGCGGACCACGGTGCCGATGCCGTCGAGCGCCAGGCGCACCACGTGGTCGACGTCGTGGCCGCTGTCGGACAGCGGCAGGTCGGCGGAGGAGCGTTCGGTGAGCGCGAGGTCGAACAGCTCGACGCGCACCCGGGTCTCGCCGACGTCGACGCCGACCACGTAGCCGTAGCCCGCGGCGACCTGGAGCAGGGTGCGCGGGCGGCCGCCGTCGGACTCCACGGCGCCGGCCTCCTCGACCATGCCGTCGGCGATCAGCTCGCCGACCACGTTGCTGATGGAGCCCGCGCTGAGCCCGGTGTCGCGGCCCAACTCCTGACGGCTGAGGGGGCCTTCGAAATACAAATGACGCAGAAGCGATGCACGGTTGCCGCGTCGCAGGTCACGCACGGTCCGCCTGCCCCGCTCAGCCATCGCTTCTCCCCTCGCGCCCGTCCGGCGTGAATCTATCGCTGCCCAAGGTCTTGACGCCACCTTTTCTCACAAGTTAAATCACGGCCTGAATTAAGGCGCAGGCGCTGTTCACTTCCTGAAGCGATCCCACCTGACCCGAGAGGCCATCGGTATGCGCACCTCCAGCACCTCCAGCAGACTCCTCGCGGCCACCGCCCTCGTGGCCGCGCTCGGTCTGACCGTCACCGCATGCGGCGGCGGCTCCGACGACAACGGCGGCAGCAACAACAACGACCCCGCCAGCCTCAAGGGCCAGACCATCACCTACTGGGCCAGCAACCAGGGCACCAGCCTGGACAACGACAAGCAGGTACTGACCCCCGAGCTGAACAAGTTCACCCAGGCGACCGGGATCAAGGTCAAGCTGGAGGTCATCGGCTGGGCGGACCTGCTCAACCGCATCTTGGCGGCGACCACTTCCGGCCAGGGCCCGGACGTGCTGAACATCGGCAACACCTGGTCCGCCTCGCTCCAGGCGACCGGCGCGCTGATGCCGTGGGACTCCGCGGCGTTCACCGCCATCGGCGGCAAGGACCGGTTCGCGCCCGCGGCGATCGCGGCGGCCGGCGCGGCCGGCAAGGACCCGGCCGCGGTGCCGCTGTACTCGATGGCCTACGGGCTCTACTACAACAAGAAGATGTTCGCCGACGCCGGCCTGACGCCCCCCAAGACCTGGGACGAGCTGGTCACCGACGGCAAGAAGCTCACCACCGGCGGGCACTACGGCCTCGCGGTCGAGGGCAGCAACGGCGCCGAGAACATCCACCACGCCTTCGTGCTCGCCAAGCAGCGCGGCTCGGAGTGGTTCGACTCCTCCGGCAAGGCCACCTTCACCACCCCGGCGAACGTCGCGGCGGTCAAGCAGTACGTGGACTTCATCGCCAACGACAAGATCGCCGCCAAGGGCGACGCCGAGTACAGCCAGAACCAGACCATCACCGACTTCGCCACCGGCAAGGCCGCGATGATGATGTGGCAGTCGGCCGCGACGTCGATCAAGGCGCACGGCATGAAGCCCGACGAGTACGGCGTGGTGCCGGTGCCGACGCCGACCGCGAACCCGACCGGTGACGCGGCCATCACCTCGATGGTGGCCGGCATCAACATGGCGGTGTTCCAGAACACCAAGCACAAGGCCGCCGCCGAGGCGTTCGTGAAGTTCATGACCTCCACGCCCGAGCAGAAGATCCTCAACGGGACCTTCGGCTCGCTGCCGCCGGTCAAGGAGGCGCAGAGCGACGCGGCGTTCCAGACGCCCGACCTGAAGGTGCTGGCGAGCGTGCTGTCCAACTCGGCCGCCCCGCTGCCGCAGGTGCCCAACGAGAGCCAGTTCGAGACGCTGGTCG
Organism: Streptomyces sp. IBSBF 3018; assembly: GCA_050613715.1. Taxonomy (GTDB): domain Bacteria; phylum Actinomycetota; class Actinomycetes; order Streptomycetales; family Streptomycetaceae; genus Actinacidiphila. The sequence goes on along the minus strand of JAJSZB010000263.1, from coordinate 7,400 downwards.
GCACCGCGGTCAAGGACCTGTTCGCGGACGCGGCGGCCGGCAAGCCGGTGACGACCGACTCCGTCAAGGCCGCGCTGACCAAGGCGCAGCAGCAGATGCCCGCCTCCTGAGGATCGGCCCGCTCCCATGACTGCCACCGCCCCTCCCAGGCGCGCACCCGAAGCCGGCCCCGGCAGCGAGAAGTCCGCTGCCGGGCGCCGGCTCCGGCCGCGTGTCGCAGAACGGCTGCGCCAGGTCGGCCTGCCGTATCTCCTCCTGCTGCCGGCCCTGCTGGCCGAACTGCTGATCCACATCGTGCCGATGGTCTTCGGCATCGTGATCAGCTTCAAGAACCTGACGCTGTTCTACATCCACCACTGGAACAGCGCCCCCTGGTCCGGCTTCGACAACTACAAGGCCGCGATCAAGATCCACCAGCCGATCGGGCAGGCCCTGCTGCACTCGTTCTGGGTGACGCTGGCCTACACCCTGCTGTCGGTGGGCCTGTCCTGGCTGCTCGGGACCGCCGCGGCGATCCTGATGCAGGACACCTTCCGCGGCCGCGCGGTGCTCCGCGCGATCTTCCTGGTGCCCTACGCGCTGCCGGCCTACGCGGCGCTGATCACCTGGACGTTCATGTTCCAGCAGGACACCGGCCTGGCGAACCACGTCCTGCACGACCAGTTGCACGTCACGTCGAACAAGCCGTTCTGGCTGATCGGCGACAACAGCTTCTGGGCCATGGTCATCGTCTCGGTCTGGAAGTCCTGGCCGTTCGCGTTCCTGGCGCTGATGGCCGGCCTGCAGAACATCCCGCGCGAGCTGTACGAGGCCGCGGCGATGGACGGCGCCGGCGTCTGGCAGCAGATCAGGAAGATCACCATGCCGTCGCTGCGGCCGGTGAACCAGGTCCTGGTGCTGGTGCTGTTCCTGTGGACGTTCAACGACTTCAACACGCCGTACGTGATGTTCGGCCAGTCCGCGCCGCATCAGGCGGACCTGATCTCCATCCACATCTACCAGTCGTCGTTCATCACCTGGAACTTCGGCTCGGGCTCGGCGATGTCCGTGCTCCTGCTGCTGTTCCTGCTGCTGGTGACGGCGGTCTACCTGCTGGTCACGGGCCGCAAGCGAGGCGAGGCCGATGCCTAGGACCCTTCGGACACCCGCGCAGCCGTCGCCGATGGCGCAGCCGCGGTCCTTCGTGTGGACCCGGCGGGTGGTGCTGACGCTGCTGCTGCTGTTCGTGCTCACGCCCGTGTACGTGATGCTCAGTTCGTCGCTGAAGAACCTCCAGGACGTGCAGGGCTCCTTCCAGTGGATCCCGCACGGCCTCACCGTCCGGCCGTACATCGACATCTGGAAGACGGTGCCGCTGGCGCACTACTTCCTCAACTCGGTGATCGTGTCGGTCAGCGCGACCGCGTTCTCGGTGATCGTGGCGATCTTCGCGGCCTACGCGGTGAGCCGCTACCGGTTCGCCGGCCGCAAGGTCTTCACGGTGACCGTGCTGTCCACCCAGATGTTCCCCGGCATCCTCTTCCTGCTGCCGCTGTACCTGATCTTCGTCAACATCGGGAACAGCACGGGCGTCACGCTCAACGGCAGCCGGCTCGGGCTGATCATCACCTATCTCACCTTCTCGCTGCCGTTCTCCATCTGGATGCTGGTCGGCTACTTCGACTCGATCCCGCGGGATCTGGACGAGGCCGCGAAGGTGGACGGCTGCGGCCCGTTCGGCGCGCTCTTCCGCGTGGTCGTGCCGGCCGCGATCCCCGGCATCGTCGCGGTGTCCGTGTACGCGTTCATGACCGCGTGGGGCGAGGTGCTCTTCGCCTCGGTGATGACGAACTCCAGTACCAGGACCCTCGCCGTGGGCCTTCGCGAGTACGCCACCCAGAACGACGTCTACTGGAACCAGGTCATGGCCGCCTCGCTCGTGGTGAGCGTGCCGGTGGTCGCCGGATTCCTGCTCCTGCAGCGTTACTTGGTCGCCGGTCTGACCGCCGGCGCCGTCAAGTGACCCCCACCGAAAGGTAACTTGTGAACGACCTGAGCGCTCTTCCCGCCGATTTCGTCTGGGGCGCGGCCACCGCCGCCTACCAGATCGAGGGCGCGGTGGACGAGGACGGCCGGGCCCCGTCCATCTGGGACACCTTCTCCCACACCCCCGGCAAGGTTGCGGACGGCGACACCGGCGACGTCGCCTGCGACCACTACCACCGGGTGCCCGAGGACCTGGAGCTGATGAAGGCCCTCAGCCTGGACTCGTACCGCTTCTCCATAGCCTGGCCGCGGGTGGTCCCGCAGGGCGGCGGCGCGGTCAACCAGGCCGGACTGGCCTTCTACGACCGGCTGGTGGACTCCCTGCTGGAGGCGGGCATCACGCCCAACGCCACGCTCTACCACTGGGACCTGCCGCAGGCGCAGCAGGACCGCGGCGGCTGGCCGGAGCGGGAGACCGCCGAGCGGTTCGGCGAGTACGCCTCGGTGGTGGCGAACGCGCTGGGCGACCGGGTGAAGGACTGGGCGACCCTCAACGAGCCGCTGTGCTCGGCGTGGATCGGCCATCTGGAGGGCACCATGGCGCCCGGCTGGACCGATCTGAACGCGGCCGTCCGCGCCTCCTTCCACCTGCACCTGGGCCACGGCCTGGCGGTGCAGGCGCTGCGGGCCGCGCACGCCGACGCCCGGGTGGGCATCGTCAACAACCTCAGCCCGTGCGAGCCGGCCACCGACCGGGAGGCCGACATCGCGGCGGCCAAGCGGGCCGACGGCCACACCAACCGCTGGTGGCTGGACCCGATCCACGGCCGCGGCTACCCGCAGGACATGCTGGAGCTGTACGGGGTGGACCTGCCGGCCAAGGACGGCGACCTGGAGCTGATCGCGGCGCCGCTGGACTGGCTGGGCCTGAACTACTACTTCCGCCAGGTCGTCACCGACGACCCGACCGGGCCCGCGCCCTACGCCAAGCAGGTGTACCTGCCGGGCGTGCGGCGCACCGCGATGGACTGGGAGGTCAACGCGGACGGCCTGGAGCAGCTGCTGCTGCGGCTGACGCAGGAGTACGGCGCGCGCCGCATCTTCGTCACGGAGAACGGCTCGGCCTACCGCGACACCGTCGGCGACGACGGCCAGGTGGACGACCCGGAGCGGGCCCGCTACCTGGAGGAGCACCTGGCCGCGTGCGCCCGCGCGGTCAAGCAGGGCGTGCCGCTGGCCGGTTACTACGCCTGGTCGCTGATGGACAACTTCGAGTGGGCGTACGGCTACGACAAGCGCTTCGGTCTGGTGCACGTCGACTACGCCACGCAGAAGCGCACCATCAAGGGCAGCGGCCGGCGCTACGCGGACATCGTGGCCGCGCACCGCCGCCGGGCCCGCCGGGCGGCCTGACGCCCCCTGAGCGCCTGGTGTGAACAGCGCCGGCGCGAGCAGGAGAAGTACGGGCGGGATCACGTACGAGCACGATCACGTACGAGCACCGTCCGTACGAGCACTGTCAGCGCGAACTCCCGCCGGTCGGCCGTCCGATGAGCCGGCCGGCGGGCTTCTCGCGTGCCCGCGCGGTGAGCCGGCCGTCGCGGACGACGGGGACGCCGCGGACGTAGGCGGCCTCGACCACGCCGTGCAGGGTGCGTCCGGCGTAGGCGGTGACGGGGTTGCGGTGGTGCAGCCCGGCGGGGTCGACGGTGAAGGTGCGCTCGGGGGCGAACACCGTGAGGTCGGCGTCGCGGCCGGGCTCGATGGCGCCCTTGGCGGCGAGGCCGGCCAGCCGGGCGGGGCCCGCGGACATCCACCGCACCACGTCCGACAGGCTGTGGCCGCGCCGGCGGGCCTGCGTCCACACCGCGGGGAGCCCCAGTTGCAGCGAGGAGATGCCGCCCCACGCGGCGGCGAAGTCGCCGGTGTCCCTGGCCTTGAGCTCCAGTGTGGAGGGCGAGTGGTCGGAGACCACGCAGTCGATGACGCCGTCGGCCAGCGCGCGCCACAGCGCGTCCTGGTTGGCCGCCTCGCGGATCGGCGGGCAGCACTTGAACTCCGTCGCCCCGTCCGGGACCTCCTCCGCGGTCAGGGTCAGGAAGTGCGGGCAGGTCTCGGCGGTCAGCCGCACCCCGCGCGCCCTGGCGTCCGCGATCAGCGGCACCGCGCTCGCGGAGGACAGGTGCAGCACGTGCACCCGGGTGCCGAACTCCCCGGCCAGCGCGATCAGTCCGGCGATCGCGGCGTCCTCGGCGGCGGCCGGCCGGGAGGCGAGGAAGTCGGCGTACCTCGGGCCGGGCCGCTGCGGGGCGTTCCCGATCAGCACCGGGTCCTCGGCGTGCACGATCAGCAGGCCGTCGAACCGGGCGATCTCGGCCATCGCCTCGGCGAGCGCGGCCGGGCCGAGCGGCGGGAACTCGTCCACGCCCGAGTGCAGCAGGAAGCACTTGAAGCCGAAGACGCCGGCCTCGTGCAGCGGCCTCAGATCGGCGACGTTGCCGGGCACCGCGCCGCCCCAGAAGCCGGTGTCGACGTGCACCCGGCCGCGGGCGGCGGCGCGTTTGACGTCCAGGTGGGCGGTCGAGGTGGTGGGCGGGATGCTGTTGAGCGGCATGTCGATCAGCGTGGTGACGCCGCCGGCCGCGGCCGCCGCGGTGGCGGTCGCGAAGCCCTCCCACTCGGCCCGGCCCGGGTCGTTGACGTGCACGTGGGTGTCGACCAGGCCGGGCAGCAGTGCGTGGTCGCCGAGGTCGGTGAGGAGCGCGCCGGGCGGCGCCGGGGCGCCGTGCGGCAGCACCGCGGCGATCACGCCGCCGCGGACGTGGACGGCGGCGGGGCGTTCGCCGTCCGGGGTGACCACGCGCGTGGAGCGCAGCAGCCGCTCGGGCGCGGTCTCCTGGCCGTCGCCGCGGGGCGGCCGCTCGGTCGCGGTCTCGTCGCTGTCGCCGTACCGGGTCACGGGATCTCCTGTCCGCCGACTCGACCTTGCGGACACGCCCCCCGGGGGGGCCGCCACAGGATTTCAACGTTCTGTTGACGGCCATGGTGGGGATCGCCCGCCGAGACGTCAAGAGCGGTAGGGTTCCGCCAGGCGAAACTCTCATTCCGCATGCCGTGGCTCCGCGTCCCCCGCGGAGCGTCCCGCAGACGTCCTGTAGAGGGGTACGACGTGACCGCTGACCGCGCCGGGGGCGTGCAGTCCCTGGAGAGGGCCTTCGACCTGCTGGAGCGGATGGCCGATCAGGGCGGCGAGGTCGGGCTGAGCGAGCTGGCGGCCGGCAGCGGGCTGCCGCTGCCCACCATCCACCGGCTGATGCGCACGCTGGTCGCCTGCGGCTACGTCCGCCAGCAGGCCAACCGCCGCTACGCGCTCGGGCCCCGGCTGATCCGGCTCGGCGAGAGCGCGTCGCGGCTGCTGGGGACCTGGGCGCGGCCGTATCTGGCGGAGCTGGTGGAGGCCACCGGCGAGACCGCGAACATGGCGCTGCTCGACGGCGACGAGGCGGTGTACGTGGCGCAGGTGCCGTCGCGGCACTCGATGCGGATGTTCACCGAGGTCGGCCGGCGGGTGCTGCCGCACTCCACCGGCGTCGGCAAGGCGCTGCTGGCCGCGCTGCCGCCCGGCGAGGTGCGGGCGCTGCTCGCGCGCACCGGGATGCCCGCGGCGACCGACCGCACGATCACCGAACCCGATGTCCTGCTGGCCGAGTTGGCCCGCGTACGGGAGCGGGGCTACGCCGTCGACGACAGCGAGCAGGAGATCGGCGTCCGCTGCCTCGCGGTCACCGTCCCGGACGCGCCGACCGCCGCGGCGATCTCCATCTCCGGCCCCGCGGGCCGCGTCACCGACACCGCCACGGACAAGATCGTCCCCGTCCTGCGCGAGGTGGCCGAGCGCCTGGCCGCGGCGCTCAGCAGCAACGGCGAGCCGGCGGGGGCCTGAGCGGCGCTGCCCCGGGGGACAGGCGCGGCCCCGAAGGGGCGCGGGGAACGGCGCGACCGGCCACGACGGCGCGCCGGCCGGGCGACGAACCCGCGCGGCGCCGACGCCGATGACCTCGGCCACGGAGACGGCGGCGGCCCGGGCGAGGTGGCGACCGCAGCCCGTCAGCGGGGCTTGGCGAGGGCTTCGACGGCCTGGCGGACGTCGCCCAGCGGCTCGGTCAGTGCGCTGACCGAACCGAGCGCGGCGGCGACCAGCAGCAGGGAGTGGTGCACCCGCTCGGTGTCCGGGGGCGCACCGCTCGCCATCACGGTCGCGGCCTGCGCCGCGAGCGCGTCGAGTTCGTCCTCGGCGACCGCACGGTCCGGTAACAGCGGTCGGTACGCGGCGAGTTCGTGCCGCAGGCGGTCCACCGCCCGCTGCACGGCAACTGCCGCGTCGTCCGCCTCCGGGCGCACGGAAGCGCCACTGCGGTCGTCGTCCAGCACGTACGTCTCCCCCACCGCTGTCCTTGTCGGGCCGCGTGTCTCGGGATTGCCCCCCGGGGCGGACAGTAAACGCGACCGGGCGGTCCTCGCGCTACAAGGTCGTGTGAATTTGTTACGGCTTTCGGTCGACTTCCCTGTCGCGGGGGCGAGTTGAGGCCCGGTGCGCTACTGGTCGCCCTCGGCGCTGCGGTCGGCCACCGGCCACACCGTCACGTCGAGCGTCGCGTACGGCGCGGGGTCGCCGGGCAGCGGCAGGCGGCGCAGCGTGACCAGCGCGACGGTGCCGTCGACGGAGTGCACGCAGATCCGGCTGCCCGCGGTCACCGTGCCGCGCGGCACCAGCGCCGTGCCGCCGGCCGGGCTGCCGACGCCCGGGGCGCCGGCCCCGGCGGCGACGCACGAGGCGAGCGTCGGCGGCAGCGACGGGTCCAGCACGGCGAGGGCGCCGTGCCGGGCGTCCGTGGCGAACGCGTCGCCGTGCTCGGTGAAGCCGAACGATCCGCCGTACGCCCCCGGCCGGACGGCGGGCGGCGACTCCTGGAGCACCAGCGAGGTGCCCGCCGCCAGCCGGATGCCCTCGTAGCGGTCGCCCACGGGCAGCGGCGCGGTGGCCGCGCCGCCGCCGGACGGCGCGGCGGACGGCGGGGTCGCGGCGGGGGGCGAGGACGCGACGGGCGAGTCGCCGGACGCGCCCGGCGCGGTCGCGGTCACGGTGGGGGACGCCTGGGGCGCGGCCCCGAACTGCTTGTCCCCGCCGTCGCCCGAGCCGCCGACCGCCAGGGCGACGCCCGCGGCGCCCACGACGACCACCGCGGCGAGCGCGGCACCGGCTCCACGCCGCCGCCGCGTCGGCAGGTGCACCGGCAGGTGCACGGGAGCCCGCCAGTGCCACCCCGGCTGCCCGTGGGGCACGGGCGGGACCGGAGGACCGGGCTGCGGTGGCGGTGGCTGACCCGGAGGGACCGCAGGGCCGGGCTGGAGCGGCGGGGGCGCCTGGGTGGCGG
>JAJSZB010000262.1:0-10075 GCA_050613715.1 Streptomyces sp. IBSBF 3018 | reverse complement strand
GCACCAACCCCACCCCCAAAGAACTCCTCCACGAACCCGAACTCGTCGTCCGCCACTCCACCGCACCCGCACCCGCACCGGCGCCCGCACCCGCGACCCCCGGCGGCGAGCAGCAGAAGTAGCCCGGAATTCCGAGCAAGAAACCGACGGAAAAGCTTCACCGCATTCACCGCCGGATGACGGGCATCCGTCGCGGCGCCCGCATCGCCGCAGGTCGGGCCCGTTGTCGGGTACGGCACCCGGATTCCGCGCCGGGAGAGGGCCGTCACGCCGGAACGCCTGCGTCCATTGCACGGGGGTTACGGCGGAGCTACGGTGCCGCTCACTCAGGCCGCCTCATCCGGCCCTCCCCCTCCTGCTGCGGAGCCCATCCATGCCCGAACCCTCCCGGGGCACCCGTCTGCCCGCGACCGCGCTGACCGCGTTCGCCGCCCTGTTCGCCCTGCTGGCCGGCCTCGTCGGCTGGACCGCCCTGCGCGCCTCGGCCGCGTCCGCCGGAACCGTCTACGAGGCGGAGTCCGCGGCCCTGTCCGGCGGCGCCGCCGTGGCCACCGACCACACCGGCTACTCCGGCAGCGGCTTCGTCGGCGGCTACACCGACGGCAACAAGGGCAGCGCCGCCACGACCTTCTCCGTCACCGCCGCGACCGCCGGCGGCTACGTCTCCACGCTGCGCTACGCCAACGGCACCACCGCGCCGCAGACCCTGTCGGTGTACGTCAACGGCACGAGGACCACGCAGATCTCGCTGCCCGCCACCGCCGACTGGAACACCTGGGGGACCCTCGCCACCCCCGTCACGCTGACCGCGGGCGCCGACACCGTCGCCTACCGCTTCGACAGCACGGACAGCGGCAACGTCAACCTCGACGACATCGCCCTGGCCGCCGCCCCCGCCCCGCCCGCCGGGACCTACGAGGCGGAGTCCGCGGCCCTGTCCGGCGGCGCGGTCGTCGCGAGCGACCACACCGGGTTCACCGGCAGCGGCTTCGTCGGCGGCTACACCGACGGCAACAAGGGCAGCGCCGCGACCACGTTCACGGTGACCGCCGCGAGCGCCGGAAGCACCCCGGTCGCCCTGCGCTACGCCAACGGGACCGCCGGCACCCGCACCCTGTCCGTCTACGTCAACGGGACCAAGGCCGTCACCACGTCGCTGCCCGCGACCGCCGACTGGAACACCTGGAACTCCGTCACGGAGAACCTCACGCTGAGGTCCGGCGCCAACACCGTGGCGTACCGCTTCGACACCTCCGACAACGGCAACGTCAACCTCGACTCCCTCACCGTCGGCAGCGCCACGACCACGCCGCCGACCTCACCGCCCCCCGCCGGCGGCGAGATGTACGACGCGGCGACCGCGTTCGCCACCGGCGGCGCCTCGGCCGCCACCTCGATCTCCGGCTACGCCGGCAGCGGCTATCTGACCGGCTTCACCACGCAGGGCGCCCAGACCCAGATCGACACCGTCGTGCCGGCGGCCGGCGCGCACGACGTCTCCGTCCGCTACGCCAACTCCACCGGCGCCGCGCAGACCCTGTCCCTCTACCTCAACGGCGTGAAGGCCACCCAGCTCGGCTTCCCCGCGGGCAGCGGCTGGCTGTCGGCGACCGCCTCCCTCACCCTGCGCTCGGGCCTTAACCTGATCGGCCTGCAGCACGACGCGGGCGACAGCGGCGACGTGGCGGTGGACGGGGTGACCGTCGACGGCGGCAACGCGCTCGCCGCGCAGGGCGCGACCCTGCCGTACACCGAGTACCGCGCCGCCGACGCGACCACCAACGGCTCCGTGCTGCCGGTCAGCCGCGCGTACCCCTCGCTCAGCGCCGAGGCCACCGGCCGCAGTGCCGTCCAGCTCACCGGCACAGGGAAGTACGTGCAGATCACCCTCGCCAAGCCGGCGAACTCCGTGGTGGTGCGCTACTCGATCCCGGACACCGCGGACGGCACGCCGACCACCGCCCCGCTCGCGCTCTACGCCGGCGCCGCGAAGGTCACCGACCTGACGCTGACCAACAAGTACGCGTGGCTCTACGGCGGCGGCTACTACGACACCAACAACCCCGCCGACGGCAGCGGGCACCACTTCTACGACGACGTCCGCTACAAGAACGCCGCCACCTGGCCCGCCGGGACCGTGCTGAAGCTGCAGAAGGACAGCGCCGCGGGCGGCACCTTCACGATCGACACCGTCGACACCGAACTCGTCGACCCGGCCTACGCCATGCCGGCCGGGTACGTCTCCGCCGCCGACTACGGCGTGACCCCCGGCGGCGACGTCACCTCGGCGCTGAACAGCGCGCTCGGCCGGCTCTCCGGCACCGGCAAGGGCCTGTGGCTGCCGGCCGGGACGTACACCATCTCCGGACGGGTCAGCCTGAGCGACGTCTCGCTGCGTGGCGCCGGCCCGTGGTACACCACCCTCCAGTCCACCGCAGAGAACGGCAGCGGCGGCCTCTACGCCACCGGCGGCCGCAACCAGATCGCCGACCTGTCGGTCTTCGGCGACCACACCTACCGCAACAACGACCAGGGCGCGCCCGCCATCGAGGGCGCCTTCACCTCCGGCTCGCTGATCCTCGACGTGTGGATGGAGCACGCCAAGGTCGGCCTGTGGGCGGTGCCCGGCACCGGCCTCGACGTCGCCGGCGCCCGCGCCCGCGACATCTACGCCGACGGCATCCACCTGCACGGCGGCTCCTCGGGTTCCCGCGTCGAGCAGTCCAACGTGCGCAACACCGGCGACGACAACATCGCGCTGGACACCGAGGGCGGCGACGTGACCCACTGCACCGTCTCGCACGACACCGTCCAGTCGCCGATCCAGGCCGGCGGCATCGGGGTCTACGGCGGCGGGAACAACGTCGTGGAGAACAACGCGGTCAGCGACACCGTGGCCTTCGGCTCCGGCATCGACATCAGCACCGCCTTCGGCCAGAACTTCTCCGGCCCGACCACCGTCCGCGACAACCTGCTGGTCCGCGCCGGCTCCCACAACGGCAACTGGAACTCCGACATCGGCGCCCTGTGGATCTTCGCCGACGCCAAGGGCGACATCACCCAGCCGGTGAGCGTCACGGGCAACACGATCAAGGACAGCTCCTACCAGGCCGTCCTGCTCAGCTACGGCCACCAGATCAGCAATCTGACCCTCGACCGGGACACCATCACCGGCGCGGGCACGTACGGCTTCGACATCAACAACGTCACCGGTTCCATGACCGTCAGCAACACCACGGTCAGCGGCACGGGCTCCGGCGGCCTCAACAACCCCGGGAACTACACCGTCAACCGGGGACCGGGGAACTCCGGCTTCTGACCCGGCGCCGGTCCGTCCGGTCCGATCGGACTCCGGCCCGTCGGCGACCGGGCTCCGAACCAGGCCCCGAACCAGGCCGCGGGGCGCGCCCGAACAGGGCGCGCCCCGCGCGCTCACGTCCCGCGGTCGCTCGCCTCGCGGTCCGGCGCGTTCAGGCGTCGCGATCCGCGCGGCGGTCGAGCGCGGGCCGGGCGGCGTCCTCGCCCGGCGTCATGTCCTGCGTGCCGATCACGGAGAGCAGTTCCAGCTGCTCGGCGCCGCGGGTCCCGGGCGGGGCCGCGAACCACAGCAGACGCTGCCGGCCGTCCTCGCTGAACAGGTTGTGGCAGTCCAGCTCGATGACGCCGAGCGACGGGTGCACGATCCGCTTGTGGTCGGTGCGGCGCATCCCCACCTCGTGGGCGTCCCACAGCCGCGCGAACTCCTCGTCGCGCTCCCGCAGCACCGCCACCATCCGGGCCACCCCGGCGTCCCGGCCGCGCTTGGCCGCCACCGCCTGGAGGTCGGAGACGAAGACGCGGGAGTGGTGCGGGTGGTCCTCGACCGGGTAGATCGCCCGGGACGAGGGGTCGGTGAACCAGCGGTACACGAAGCTCGCCGCCGGGCCGCGCACCGCGGGCGGACGGCCCAGCAGAGCGGCGGCCAGCTCGTTCTGCACCAGCACCTCGTGCAGGTCGGTGATCACCTGGGCCGGCGTCGTGGTGAGCCGGTCCAGCACGCCGAGCAGCGCGGGCTGGACCTGCCCGGCCGGGCCGTGGCCGGCCGGCGGCACCGGTCGGTCGGCCAGGTGGTAGAGGTGGTCGCGCTCGTCGCCGCCCAGCCGCAGCGCCCGCGCGAGCGCCGCCAGGGTCTGCGCCGAGGGCTGCGCGCTCTTCCCGCGCTCCAGCTCGGTGTAGTAGTCGGCCGACAGCCCGGCGAGCTGCGCGACCTCCTCGCGCCGCAGGCCGGGCACCCGGCGGCGCGGCCCGGTGGGCAGCCCCACGTCGGCGGGCCGTACGCGGGCCCTGCGGGTCTTGAGGAAAGCGGCGAGCTCGGGAAGGTTCACCCGTCCATGGTCGCTCCTGCGCCGATCCGTAGCCAGGGGATGCCGACCCCCGGGTAAACGCAGCCCTGGCAGCCTCCGGCGGACCGGCCGAGGGTGGAGGACGAGGGGGCACGGCGCAGCAGCTGGGCCGCCCCGCACACCGAGAGCCGAGGAGCCCGCCATGTCCACCGACAGCACCGACCGCACTGACAGCACCGACCGCACCGACCGCAACACCACAGCTCAGAACGCCGGGGGCCGGAACGCCGCCGCCCAGGACGCCCCCGCCCGTCGGGACGCGGCGCCCGACGGGACCCGCGTCGCCGTCGTCACCGGCGGCTCGCGCGGCATCGGCCGCCAGGCCGTCACCCGGCTGGCCGCCGACGGGTACGCCGTCGTCGTCGGCTACGCCGGCAACCGCGACCTCGCGGACGCCGCCGTCAAGGAGGTCACCGCGTCCGGCGGCCGCGCCATCGCCGTACGGGCCGACGTCGGCGACGAGAAGGCCGTCGCGGCGCTGTTCGACGCCGCCGAGTCCACGTTCGGGGGAGTGGACGCGGTCGTCCACGCGGCCGGCCGGATGCACCTGTCCCCGCTGGCCGAGCTGGACCTCGCCGAGCTGGACGCGACGTACCGCACGAACATCCGCGGCACCTTCGCCGTCGCCCAGCAGGCCGCCCGCCGGGTGCGCGCCGGCGGCTCGATCGTGACGTTCTCCACGTCCGTGGTGGGCCTGGCCTTCCCGGGCTACGCCGCGTACAGCGCCAGCAAGGGCGCGGTCGAGGCGGTCACCCTGATCCTGGCCCGCGAGCTGCGCGGCCGGGACGTCACGGTGAACGCGGTCGCCCCCGGCCCCACCGCCACCGACCTGTTCCTGGACGGCAAGGACGAGGAGACCGTCGCCCGGCTCGCCGCACAGCCCCCGCTGGAGCGGCTCGGCACCCCCGCGGACATCGCCGAGGTCGTCGCGTTCCTGGTCTCCCCGGCCGGCCACTGGGTCAACGGCCAGGTCGTCCGCGCCAACGGCGGCATCATCTGACACCGGCCTTCCGACGCCGGCCTTCCGACGCCGCCGGCCCGAGCCTCGCATCCGGCAGCCCGTCCGCGGACCGCATCCGCGAACCGCATCTGCCAACCGCGGGTCCGCCCACCGCACCTCCGCCCACCACACCGCCGTCCACCGCACCTCCGCCCACCGTCCCGAGGAAGTACCCATGTCTGCCCCGACACCCCTGACCGTCCTGGTCACCGGAGCCTCCAGCGGCTTCGGAGCGCTGACCGTACGGGCCCTGGCCCGCGCCGGACACACCGTCCACGCCGGCATCCGCGACACCGCGGGCCGCAACGCCCCGGCCGTCGCCGACCTGTCCCGCCACGCCGCCGAGCACGGCGTCGACCTGCGGGCCGTCGAACTCGACGTCACCTCGCAGGAGTCCGCGGACGCGGCGGTCGCCCAGGTCGTCGGCGACGGGGGCCGGCTGGACGTGGTGGTCCACAACGCGGGCCACATGGCGTCCGGTCCGGCCGAGGCGTTCACGCCCGAGCAGTTCGCCGAGCTGTACGACGTGAACGTGCTGGGCGCGCAGCGCGTCAACCGCGCCGCGCTGCCGCACCTGCGCGCCCGCGGCCGGGGCCTGCTGCTGTGGATCGGCAGCTCCAGCACCCGCGGCGGCTGTCCGCCCTTCCTCGCGCCGTACTTCGCCGCGAAGGCCGCGATGGACGCGCTGGCCGTCAGCTACGCGGCCGAGGTGCTGCGCCACGGCATCGACACCGCGATCGTCGTGCCCGGCGCGTTCACCTCGGGCACCAACCACTTCGCGCACGCCGGGACGCCCGCCGACACCGCACGCGCCGCGGCGTACCAGGACCGCTACGGCGACCTGCTGGCCGATCTCGACGGGCGGCTCGCCGCCCTCGTGCCGCCGGACGCCGACGCCGCCCAGGTCGCCGACGCGGTCGTCCGCCTGGTCGCGATGCCGGCCGGCGCACGGCCGCTGCGCACCCACGTCGACCCCAGCCGCGACGGCAGCGAGGTCGTCTCCGCGGTCGCCGACCGCGTCCGCGCGGAGTTCTTCCGCCGCATCGGCCTGGACGACCTGCTCACCCAGGGCAGTTCGCTCTAGGCCCGAAGTCCGCGGAACCCACGGCCGGTTCACCGGCCGACCCACCGACACGGCCGGTCCGGCCGGTCGATCCCACCCGTTCAACCGTCGGCCCGGCAACCGGGTCGATCCCGATCACCACAAGGAGACACACCATGCCTTTCGCCAACTTCAAGGTCCCCGCCGGCACCCTCAACGCCGCGCAGAAGGAGACCATCGTGACCCGTACCACCGACCTGTACGCCGAGATCTACGGCGAACGCGCCCGCGCCACAACCATGGTGCTGGTCGAGGAGGTCGCCGACGGCGGCTGGGGGATCGGCGGCGGTGTGCTCACCCTCGCCGACCTGGGCGGCGCGCCCGACGCGTGACGCCGGGCCGCGTCCGGCACCTCACGGACGCACCGGCCGCCTCCCGGACGCACACGGTCCGCAAGGATCCGCTGCGGATGCGCACGGACACGCGTCAGCACCTGGGCGCCGACCGCCCCTCCAGCGGTCGGCGCCCAGGCGCCGTGAGCCGTCCCGAGTGGTTCCGGGCCACCCGGGACGGCCGCCCGGACCGCCCTCAGCCGGCCAGCAGCAGAACGCCGCCCACGATCAGCGCGAGCGTCTTGACCGTCTCCAGGGCGATGTACGCGTGGTGCGCGTGCGAGCGGGGCGCCTCGCCGCCGGCCAGCACGGCCTCCGAGCGCCGCGTCAAGGAGGGCCGGACGAGCACCAGTTGGAGCAGCAGCGCGGCCACGGCCACCGCCGTCACCACGACGGCACGGGTCGGCGGCGGGTCCGCGGCGATCGCGCACAGCACGGCGACCGCGAACAGGACCTCCGCCGCGTTGAGCGCGCGGAACACCAGCCGCCCGATGCCGAGCCCGATGGGCACCGTCACGCCCGGCGCCCGGAACTTCAGCGGCGCTTCGAGGAACGAGATGGCGAGCACCATGCCCAGCCACAGGAACGTCACCGCCACGGCGGTCGACAGCGCGCCGCTCATCGTGCTCCCCTCATCGTGCTCCTCCCGCCGGCGCGAGATGCGCCACGCACAGGTCCGGTTCGGCGAACCGCTCCAGCCGGTCGACCGTGACCGGCGCGTCCCAGCCGGCCATCGCCCCCTGCATCACGCCGAGGTGCACCGGGCACACCACCTCGCCGGCGCTCTCGGCGAGTTCGAGGAACGGACAGTTGCGCAGCCCCAGCCGGTCCGTGCCGCGCCCCGCCGCGGCCCCGCGTTCGGGAGCGAAGCCGAGGGCGGCGAGCAGGTCGGCCAGGCGGCCCACCGCGTCGTCCGCGTCCGGCCGGCCGTCGCGGCCCGCGGCCGGGCCGCCGCCCCGCGCCGCCAGCTCGCGGCCCCAGGCGCGGCCCGCCCGCACCGCCTGCGCCGACGGGTCGGGACCCGCGGCGATGCCGCGGGTGAGGATCTCGGCGAGCATCCGGTAGTGCCGGACGCCGCTCCCCGGCATCCGCCGCACCGCACGGAACGGGGTGGCCGGCCGGCCGGTCCCGCGCCGCGCGGCCGGCGTGTGCTCCACCGGCTCCGCCAGACCGTCGCGGACCAGGCGGTCGAGGTGGAAGCGGACGGTGTTGGGGTGCACCGCGAGCAGCTCGGCGATCCGCGCGATCTCCAGCGGCTCGGGCGCGTCGCGCAGGGCGTTCAGCACGTCGAGGCGCCGCCCGGAGGGCTGTCCTGCGGCGGGGTCGGGGCCCGGGAACGCGATCCCCTCGGCCCGGTTCCCCGCCGCCTCCGGCTCCCGGCCGCCGCGGGCGTCCGGGTCCCCGCCGCCGTCATCGTGCGCCTCGTGCATGGCCTAGAGTTTACACAAGCAGCAGTTGGAGAAACCCCCGCGTCGCAGGACGGGAGACAGCACGATGGCCGACGACGCCCCGCCGCGGCGGCGCTCCGGGCGGGACCCGGAGCCCCCGCCGGCGCTGCCCCGCGTGCTCGCCGACACCGCGGCCCTCGCGGAGCGCACCGGCGAGCGGGACGTGCGCGGCGCGGTGTGGCGGCTCGACCCCGCGGAGCGCGACCTGGACTCCAATGTCGTCGCCCTGCCGCCCGGCGGTGTCATCGAACCCCACGCCGGCCCCGACCTCGACGTCCTGGTCCATGTGCTCGGCGGATCGGGAAGCCTGACCACCGAGGCCGACGCGGTGGACCTGCGGGCCGGGGTGCTGCTGTGGCTGCCGCGCCGTTCGCTGCGCGGCTTCATCGCGGGACCGGCCGGACTGCGCTACCTCACCGTCCACCGCCGCCGCCAGGCGCTGGTCCTGGCGCCGCCCCCGCCGCGCGGGGACGCACCCGGGCCCCGCGGGGCGACGCCCGCGCACCGACCGGGCGCCTGACCCGCCGCGACGGCCCGCCGGCCCGGCCCCGGTCCACCCGCCGTCCGGCGCGCCGGACAGCCCGCACGCGGCCGGGCGCGATCCGGTGTGCATCCCTTGACGCCCCTCGCTGTGAACGCTAACAATGACTCTCGTCACCGATCGGAGGGTCATGTCGCAGACTGCGGAGAGCGCCGGCAAACGACGACCGCCCACCATGGCGGACGTCGCCCAGGTGGCGGGGGTGTCGCACCAGACCGTGTCGCGGGTGCTGAGCAACCACCCCAACGTACGCGAGTCGACCCGGGACGACGTCCTGCGCGCGATCGACCAGCTCGGCTACCGGCGCAACTCCTCGGCGCGCGCCCTGGTCACCCGCCGCACCCTGACGCTCGGCGTGGTGGCCTGCAACCCGACGTTCTTCGGACCGTCGAGCACTCTGTTCGGCCTGGAGGAGGCGGCCCGCGAGGAGGGCTACATGGTCTCCGCGGTGACGCTGCGCCGCTACTCCGCCTCGGCGCTTAAGGAAGCCATCGACCACCTCAGCGACTGGGGCGTCGAGGGCATCGTGGTGATCGTGCCGCACCGCGACGCGGTCAGCGCGCTGGCCGAACTGCGGCTGCCGTTCCCCGTGGTGACCGTCGAGGGCGGCCACAGCCTGCCGATACCGGGCGTCTCGGTGGACCAGGAGCTGGGCGCCCGCCTGGTGACCGGCCATCTGCTCGCCGCCGGGCACCGTACGGTCTGGCACGTCACCGGCCCGCAGAGCTGGCTGGAGGCCGAGGCCCGGGTCAAGGGCTGGCGGAGCACGCTGGAGGAGGCCGGCGCCGAGGTGCCCGAGCCGCTGGCCGGCGACTGGACCCCGCTGTCCGGCTACCGCGCGGGGCAGGAGCTGGCCGGACGCGTCACCGCCGGCCTCGCCCGCCCGGGAGCGCCCGGCGTCACCGCGGTGTTCGTGGCCAACGACCAGATGGCGCTCGGCGTGCTGCGCGCCTTCCGCGAGGCGGGCCTCACGGTGCCCGGCCAGGTCGCGATCGCCGGCTTCGACGACATCCCCGAGGCCGAGTTCTTCGCGCCGCCGCTGACCACCGTCCGGCAGGACTTCGCCGCGGTCGGGCAGGCCAGCATCCGGCTGCTGGTCAGCCGGCTGGAGGCGGGAGGGGCCGGCGACGCGGACGAGCGCGTCGTCATCGAACCGCGGCTCATCGTCCGCAGCAGCACCAATCCGTACTGAGCACGCCCGCTCTCCCCGCACGCCCCGCTCGTCCGCAAGGCCCGCTCACCCGCAAGCCCCCGCGCCAGCAAGTCCCCG
>JAJSZB010000261.1:3238-10092 GCA_050613715.1 Streptomyces sp. IBSBF 3018 | reverse complement strand
GCCGGGGAGCGGGGGGCCGGGCGTGCGGGCGCGGGCGTGGCGGCCGGCGCACGCGCGGTGGACGCGGCCGGGCTGACCGAGATCAGGGCGCGGGAGCCGGAGCGGATCGGGCGCGCCTGGCGGAAGCGGGCCCGGCGGCCGCTGTGCGGGGACGACGGACGGCTGCTGCTGGTCGCCGCGGACCACCCGGCCCGCGCCGCGCTGGGCGTGCGCGGCGACGGCCGGGCGATGGCCAGCCGCACCGACCTGCTGGACCGGCTGGCGACCGCGCTGTCCCGACCCGGCGTGGACGGCGTCCTCGGCACCCCCGACCTGCTGGAGGACCTGCTGCTGATGGGCGCGCTGGAGGACAAGGTCGCCATAGGGTCGATGAACCGCGGCGGGCTGCACGGCGCGGTCTTCGAGCTGGACGACCGCTTCACCGCCTGCACACCGCGGTCGATCGCCGCGCAGGGCCTGGACGGCGGCAAGGCGCTGACCCGCATCTGCCTGGACGACCCCGGCACCGCCGCCACCCTGGAGGCCACCGCCGCGGCCGTCACGGACCTGGCCGAGCTGGGCCTGATGGCAATGGTCGAGCCGTTCCTTTCGGTGCGCGAGGGCGGGCGGGTGCGCAACCTCCTCGACCCCGACAGTGTGATCACCTCGATCGCGGTGGCCGCGGGACTCGGCGCGAGCAGCGCCCACACATGGCTGAAGCTGCCGGTGGTCGACCAGCTCGACCGCGTCCTGGACGCCACCACGCTGCCCACCCTGCTGCTCGGCGGCGACCCGCAGGGCGACCCGCACGACACCTACGAGGGCTGGCGGGCCGCGATGGGACTGCCCGCGGTACGCGGCCTGGTCGTCGGGCGCGCCCTGCTCTACCCGCCGGACGGCGACGTCGCCGCGGCCGTCGACATCGCCGCGGGACTCGTCCACCCCGCGGCCCGCCCGGCCGGCCGCCCCTCCCCGGGGAGCGCCCGGTGACCGCGGGCGGCCCGCGCTGGGTGCTGCCGTACGGCACGGCCGCCGCGGCCGGCTGGCAGGTGGCGGTGGAGCCGGGCGGTGTGGGCGGCGGCTGGCGGCACACCAGCCTGCGCGTGGCGACGCTGACGGACGCCCCCGGGGCCCGGGCCCCGCGCCGCCTCGAACTGCCGCCGGGCGACTGGGAGTACGTGGTGGTGCCGCTGTCCGGCGCGGTGCGCGTCGAGGCGGTCGCACCCGACGGCGCCGGCCACGAGGCGCTGCTCGCCGGACGCGCGGACGTGTTCGCCGGGCCGACCGACGTGGCGTACGTGCCCGCGGGGTCGCGGCTGGCGCTGAGCGCGGCGGGCGGCACGGCCCGCGTCGCCGTCGCGGGCGCGCTGGTCCACCGGGGCGAGGACCGGGACGCCGCCGGCTCGGCCGCGAACGGCGGCCCCGGCGACGGGAGTTCGGCCGGGGCCGCGGTCCCGCGCGTCTTCCGCCATGTGGCCGCGGCCGACGTGCCGGTCGAGCGGCGCGGCGCCGGCGCCGCCTCGCGCGAGGTGCGCAACTTCGCCACCCCCGCCGTGCTCGACGCCGACGCGCTGATCGCCTGCGAGGTGATCACCCCGGCAGGCAACTGGAGTTCGTGGCCGCCGCACAAGCACGACGTCGAACGCCCCGGCGTGGAGACCGAGTTGGAGGAGATCTACTACTTCGAGACCGCGCCCGCGGTGGCCGGCGCCACCGATCCGGCCGGCTACCACCGGGTGTACGCGTCCAGCCCCGGCCGGCCGATCGACGTGCTGGCCGAAGTGCGCACCGGCGACGTCGTCCTGGTGCCGTACGGCTGGCACGGGCCGTCGGCCGCGCCGCCCGACGCGCATCTGTACTACCTGAACGTGATGGCCGGTCCCGGTCCCGAGCGGGCCTGGCTGATCTGCGACGACCCGGCGCACGCGGCGGTCCGCGCCACCTGGCCCGAGCTGCCCTTCGACCCCCGGCTGCCGCTGCACGGCGGGGCCGGCCGGCCCGACACGGCCCCTGGAGGCACTGCATGAGCACGGCGCACACGCCGGACACCGCGCACACGCCTGACACCGCGACGGTGCGGCTGACGGTCGCCCAGGCGACAACCCGCTTCCTGGCCGCCCAGTGGTCGGAGCGCGACGGCGAGCGCAGGCCGTTCTTCGCCGGCGTCCTCGGCATCTTCGGCCACGGCAACGTCGCCGGCATCGGCCAGGCCCTGCTCCAGGACGAGCAGTACGCCGAGCAGCAGGCCCAGCAACAGGACGCGCACCGGGCCGCGCACCGGGCAGGGCAGCACGGCGCGCCCGCCGACCCGTACGCCGGGCAAGGGCGCCCCGATCCGGACCCCGGGCCCACCGGCCGGTCCGCCGACGCCCGCGCGCGCCGCACCCTCCGCTACGTCCTGGCCCGTAACGAACAGGCCATGGTGCACACCGCCGTCGCGTACGCGCGCCAGCGCGACCGGCTCCAGGCGTGGGCCTGCACCGCCTCCATCGGCCCGGGCTCCACCAACATGCTGACCGGCGCCGCGCTCGCCACCGTCAACCGCGTCCCGGTGCTGCTGCTGCCCTCCGACGCCTTCGCCACCCGGGTCGCCGCGCCCGTGCTCCAGGAGCTGGAGCAGCCGTACGCCGGCGACATCAGCGTCAACGACGCGTTCCGCCCGCTGTCGCGGTTCTTCGACCGGGTGACGCGGCCCGAGCAGCTGCCCGCCGCGCTGCTCGGGGCGCTGCGGGTGCTCACCGACCCGGCCGAGACCGGCGCGGCCACGATCGCGCTGCCGCAGGACGTCCAGGCCGAGGCGTACGACTGGCCGGCCGAGCTGTTCGCGCCGCGCACCTGGCACATCGCCAGGCCGCCCGCCGAGGCCGCCCGGATCGCCGCGGCGGCCGAGGCGGTGCGCGCCGCCCGCCGCCCGCTGATCGTGGCTGGCGGCGGCGTGCACTACTCCGGCGCCGAGGACGCGCTGCGCGCGCTCGCCGACGCCACCGGCATCCCGGTCGGCGAGACCCAGGCGGGCAAGGGCGCGCTGCCCCACGGCCACCCGCGGGAGATGGGCGGGATCGGCTCGACCGGCACCACCGCCGCCAACGCCCTGGCCAGGGAGGCCGACCTGGTGATCGGCGTCGGCACCCGCTGGAGCGACTTCACCACCGCCTCCCGCACCGCCTTCCAGGACCCCGGCGTCCGCTTCGTCAACGTCAACGTCGCCTCCTTCGACGCCGGCAAGCAGTCCGGTCTCGCGGTGGTCGCCGACGCGCGGGAGGCGCTGACCGCGCTCGCCGACGCGCTGCGCGGCCACCGGGTGCCGCCCGCGTACGAGGAACGGCAGGCCGCGCTGTGGGCGGACTGGGAGCGCCGCGCCGAGGCCGCCTACCACCCGCCGGCCGAGGTCACCGACCGCCTCGCCCCGGGACTGCTCACCCAGGGTCAGGTGCTCGGCTGCGTCAACGAACTGGCCGACCCGCGCGACGTGGTGCTGTGCGCGGCCGGCTCCATGCCGGGCGACCTGCACAAGCTGTGGCGGGTCCGGGACCGCAAGGCGTACCACGTCGAGTACGGCTACTCCTGCATGGGCTACGAGATCCCCGGCGCGCTGGGGGTGCGGCTCGCCGACGACAGCCGTGACGTCTTCGCGATGGTCGGCGACGGCGGGTATCTGATGATGCCCACCGAACTGGTCACCGCCGTGCAGGAGCGCGTCAAGGTGATCGTGGTCCTGGTGCAGAACCACGGCTTCCACTCGATCGGTTCGCTGTCGCAGTCCCTCGGTTCGCAGCGGTACGGCACCCGTTACCGCTACCGGTCGGACGACGGGCGGCTGGACGGGCCGCCGCTGCCCACCGATCTGGCCGCCAACGCCCGCAGCCTCGGCGCGCATGTGATCCGGGCGCGCTCGCGGGCCGAACTGGCGGACGCGGTCAGGCAGGCCAAGGCGTGGCCGGCGGACGGCGGCCCGGTCGTCGTGCACGTCGAGACCGACCCGCTGGTGCAGGCGCCGGACAGCGACAGCTGGTGGGACGTGCCGGTCGGCGAGGTCGCGGACCTGGAGTCCACCCGCGCGGCCCGCGCCGACTACACCGGGCACAAGAGCGCCCAGCGCCCGCTGCTCGCGCCGCCGCGCTAGCCGTTCCGCGAAGGAACGGCTCTTCGGCGGCGACCGGGCAGCGGCACGCCGAACGGGGAGGTCCGGGCCCGCCGTGCGGGGGTCACGACGGGCCCGGACGTTTCATGGGGTGGCGCCGGTCAGTCCTCGGCGCGGTCCTCGACGTAGGCGAACGTCTCGCACAGCGCCTGGATGTTGTCGCGCAGGTACGCGGTGGGCATCGCCGCGTTCGGCGAGTAGAGCATCGGCTGCTCGTAGAGCGACTCGTAGCGCTCCTGGTAGCGCTCCATCGCCTCCTTCGGCGTGCCGAACACCGCGATGTCCTCCAGCATCCGGTCCGAGACGGCCGCCGTCATGGCCAGGTAGTCCTTGGCCGCGAACGCCGAGCGGATCGCCGCGGTCTCCTCGGTGTAGCCGTTGAACTCCAGCATCGCGTCGGAGGCGCGGCGGGTGGCGTACGCGGCGATCTGCACCGCCGCGGCCCGCCGGGCCACCGCCGGGTCGTCGTCCACCGCGCAGATGATCATGCCGTTGACCGGCACGGTGTCCTCGCGGCCGGCCCGCCGCGCGCCCGCCGCCAGCGACGGGCGCACCACCTCGTCGAGGTAGCGCGGGGTGTACAGGGGGTGGCCCACCAGCCCGTCGGCGACCGCGCCCACCGCGCGCAGCATGGCCGGCTGCACGGCGGCCATGAGCACCGGCAGGGGGCCGGCCGGCGGCGGGACGGACGGGTCGGCGGGCAGGTGACATTGGTAGAACCGCCCGTCGTGGTTCACCGGTTGCTCGCTGAGGTGCCAGATCTCCCGCACGAGTCGCACGAACTCCTCGGCGCGCGGGGCGGGATGGGGCTCGGACATGCCGTGCCAGTCGGACATGGACTGCGGGCTGCCGGTGCCGATGCCCAATTGGAAGCGGCCGCCGCTGAGGTCGTCGAGCGAACGCGCGTCGGTGGCCAGGGTGAGCGGGCTGCGCCCGAACGCCCAGGCCACTCCCGAGCCGAGGCCGATCCGGGTGGTCGCCGCCGCCATCGAGGCCAGGGTCACGACGGCGGACCTGTTGTAGTACTCCGTGGTCCACACGGAGGCGAAGCCGTGCTGCTCGGCCGTCACCGCGGCCTCGGTGACCAGCGCGACGTCACCGCCCTGCACACTCAGCGCGGGGCGGCGGTTCAAGACCTTTTCCATGGTGAACTCCAAACTCCGGACGTTGTCTCACGGGCGATCACGTGGACGGCGGTGGTGCGCCGCGCGGGCGCGCCCACCGTCACCAGGTCACGGGCAGTTCGTAGATGCCGTAGAAGTTGGCGTCGTGTTTGAAGGGGATGCGGTCGAAGGGGACGGCGAGCCGGAGCCCAGGGATCTTGCGGAAGAGCGTGTCGTAGACGATCTCCAGCTCCAGCCGGGCGAGGTTCTCGCCGACGCAGCGGTGCGGTCCGTAGCCGAACGCCAGGTGCTGGTGGGCGTCCCGCGAGATGTCCAGCCGGTCGGGGTCGGCGAACACACGCTCGTCGCGGTCGGCCGCGTTGCCCGCGACGATCACCCCGTCGCCCGCCCTGATCAGCACCTCGCCGATCCTGACGTCCTCCTTGGCGACCCGCGCGGTCACGGTCTCCACGATGGTGAAGTAGCGCAGTAGCTCCTCCACCGCGCGCGGTGTGCGCGACGGGTCGGCGGTGATCTCCGCGCGCACGTCCGGGTTCTGCAGCAGCGCGAGCACCCCGAGCGAGATCATGTTCGCGGTGGTGTCGTGCCCGGCCAGCAGGATCAGGAACGCCAGCCCCACCAGGTCCTCGTGGTCGGGATCCGCTCCCTTCGCGCGGTGCTTGAGGATCTGCCGGCCGAGGAAGTCGTCGCCGGGGTCGCGCTCCTTGGCGGTCACCAACCGGTCCAGGTACGACCGCAGTTCGCCGACCAGGGCGACCCGCTCCTGGTCGGTGGTGTCCCGCTGCAGCAGCCTTATCGACATCCGCTCGAACATCGGATGGTCGTCGTACGGGATGCCCAGGTGCTCGCAGATCACCAGCGTGGGCACCGGCAGCGCCAGCGCCTGCACCAGGTCCACCGGGCCGCCGTGTCGCAGTATGGCGTCCACGAACCGGTCCACGATGCGCTGGATGTACGGCCGCAGCACGCCGATGCTGCGGGTGGTGTACTCGCCGACGACGGATCGCCGGGCGCGCGCGTGCTCCTCGCCGTCCAGGGTGATCATCAGCGGGCGGGTCTGCGCGACCACCTGCCGGCCCTGGATGCCGCCGGGGAAGTTCGGAAGCCGGCGGTCGGCGCTGAAGCGGCGGTCGCTGAGCACGACCTTCGCCTCCGGGTGGCCGGTGACCAGCCACAGTTCGAGTCCGTCGGCCATCCGGACCCGGCTGACCGGCTCCTCCTTCGTCAGCCGCCGGTGTTCCGGCGGCGGGTCGAAGGGGTGTGCCCGGGGCGCGGGATACGCGGGTAAGGGCCTGACCGTCGTGTCGGACACGTCGTCACTCCTGTCTCCGGGCCGGTCCCACGGCCCGGTGGTGGCGTTGCTCGGACGAGGTCTTCGCCCGGATGTACGCGAGGGAGCGGGCGGTTGTTCAGCTTCGGCGCTGTGCGGATGCCCGGGGCCGTTGGGGCGGCCCCGGGCGGACTAACGATCTTCGGACGAAGAGGGAACGCGCGCCTGGGCCGCGACCGCCGTGGCCCTCACGCGGCGGCGGTCGCCGCCCGCTGCGCCGCGGCGGGCCCCCCGGCCCCCCAGGGCCCCCCCACCCACCGGGTCCACAACCAACCCCCCA
>JAJSZB010000261.1:0-3228 GCA_050613715.1 Streptomyces sp. IBSBF 3018 | reverse complement strand
GCCGCGCCGGCGGCGCCCCCCCCCCGGCCGCCCGCCCCGCCCCCCCCCCCCCCCCCGCCCCCGCCCCCCGCCTGGCCCGCAGCAGCGAGCGGGTCAGGAAGCATCCCGCGACCACCCCGACCAGGGCGAACGCCGCCATCCAGTACGAGGAGACGGCCAGCGAGTGGCCCGAGTCGTGCGGGGAGTAGGTACCGACCTTGGACAGGAAGAGGGTGCCGTAGGCGGCGACGCCGATCACCTGGCCGAGCTGCATGGTGGTGGTGACCAGGCCGCTCGCGTCGGGCGCGTTGGCGGGCTGCACCCCGGACAGCGACTGCGCCACCAGCGGGCTCAGACCGCCGCCCAGACCCGCGCCGAGGACGCTCAGCACCACCCACAGCAGCACGTTGTTCCGCGCGCCGTCGTGCATCGCCACGCCGAGGCCGACGTAGGAGACCGCGCACAGCGCCAGGCTGACCGGGCCGAGCAGCGGCTGGAAGGTGGGCGGCAGCCGGCGCCAGTAGAAGCCGACCAGGCCGAACACCACCGACATCGGGACGAAGGTGAGGCCGGCCCGCAGCGCGCTGAAGTGCAGGCCGTACTGCATGTGCAGGGCGAACACGAAGAGGAAGCCGCCGTAGGGGATCATCGATCCGGTCAGGGTGAGCATCGCGGCGCCCAGGCCCGGCGAGCGCAGCACGTCCAGCCGCATCAGCGGCGCGCCGCCGCGGGCCGCCACGCGCTGCTCGACCGGCACGAAGACCGCGGCGAGCACCACGCCGACCGCCATGCACACGAACATCCAGGCCGGCCAGCTCTCCTCGTGCCCGAGGACCAGCGGCAGCACCACCAGGAACACCGCGGGCACCGCGATCGACAGGCCCGCTAGGTCCAGCTTCGCGCCGCCGCGCGGGGCGTCGGCCGGCACCAGGCGCGGCACCAGCGCGATGACCAGCAGCCCGATCGGCACGTTGAGGAAGAAGATCGGCCGCCAGGTGTAGCCGGCGATGTCGGCGTTGACGATCACACCGCCCAGCACCATGCCGAGCACGCTGCCCAGCGCGAGCACCGAGGCGTAGCCGCTCAGCGCGCGGGCCCGCTCCTTGCCGTCGAAGCGCATCTGGATGACGCTGAGGATCTGCGGGACGAGCAGCGCGGCGGCCGCGCCCTGCACGAAGCGGAACACCACCAGCGTCGTGGTGTTCGGCGCCAGGCCGCAGATGAGGGAGGAGGCGGTGAAGCCGATGGTGCCCCACAGGTACATCGTCCGCCGCCCGAACATGGCGCCCAGGCGGGCGCCGGTGATCAGCAGCATGGCGTAGGCGACCGTGTAGCCGGCCACCACGAGTTGCAGGGACGCCCCGGAGGCGTCCAGATCCCGGCCGATGGTGGGCATGGCGACGTTGACGATGCTGACGTCCAGCAGGGCCATGAACTGACCGAGCAGCAGCACGATGAGCATCAGCCACCGGCGGTCGTTCTGCGGCGGCGCGGAAGAGATCGTTCCGGCCGCTGTCTGGGATCTCGTGAACATACCGATCACGGTGACACGTGAGGCGTATGTGCAAGTAGAGCGCGCTTACACTGTTACTGCCACTACCATTGTCAGGAGCGCCCGGTGCATTCGCTGCTGAGCAAAGGGAGCCATGGGGACTGTCGCTGCGACGCCGGGACTTCAGCCGTCCGGACTCATCCGCGAGCGAAGGATCCATCCATGAGCAGCCCCAGCGCACTGGCCGATACCACTGTCGCGGACGCCGCTGCGCGTCGCAGATCCGAACTCGGACAGTTCCTCAAGGCCTGTCGCGCCCGCCGAACACCCCAGGAAGCAGGGCTGCCGCCGGGCACACGGCGGCGCACCACCGGCCTGCGCCGGGAGGAGGTGGCGATGCTCGCGGGCGTGGGATTCACCTGGTACAGCTGGCTGGAACAGGGCCGGCCCATCAACGTCAGCAGCCAGGTCCTCGACGCCGTCGCCAGGACCCTGGCCATGGACCGCGCGGAACGCCGCCACCTGTACCGCCTCGCCGATGCCACACCCGAGCGCGCCGGCGTCAACACCACAGCGGTGACACCGGAGTTGAGGGCGGTCATCGACAGCCTCGACCCGCTGCCCGCGGTGCTGATCAACGGCCGGTTCGACGTCGTGGCCACCAACGAGGCGCACGACGACATGCTCTGGCAGTGGCACTCGATGCCCTGCGTGCACAAGAACACGCTGTGGTGCCACCTCACCGAGCCGCTGGCCCGCGAGAAGCTGCTCAACTACGACGAGGAGATCCCCTACGCGGTGGCCCGGCTGCGGGCCGACTACGCCCGGCACGTGGGCGAACCGGAATGGGAGGGCGACCTGCGCCGGCTGATGTCCATCAGCGCGGAGTTCACCGAGCTGTGGGAGCGCCACGAGGTGGCCGGGCCGGAGACCCGGGTGCGCCGGCTGTCCAACCAGGACGCGGGCGAACTCACCTTCCTGGTTAGCGAGTTGGAGGTCGCCGCGGCGCCGGGCATGCGCATCGAGGTGTACACCCCGGCCGACGAGGACAACCGTGAGCGGCTGAAACTGACCCGCGGCCGCTCCCGTGCCGCCTCCGAGGAAGCGCGCGAGCTCCAGCTCTGACGGCACGTCGGCAGACGGCACGTCAGGTCACGCACGGCTCTTGCTCTGCTCTGCTCTGCACGACTCTGCACGGTACAGCGCGGTACGGCGCAGCCAGGCACCACCACGAGGTCCGGGTACGGCACCGGACGACATCGGACGACATCGGACGACACCGGACGACGAGGAAGACGACGCAGCAGCGTACGAGGCCGCGCAACGGGGCGCGGCGCACGGCCGGGGGACGACGAGGACGAAGGCGCCGCGGGGGCGGCACCTGATCACAGGGCGCGGCGGCGGACCGCGGCGAGCGGCGCCGCCGACGCCAGCGCGACGGCGTGGCCCGCGGGGGCGGGCAGCGACATCAGGTACGGCGGCTCGGCCGGCCAGCCAGCGACACCCGAGGCGGTGGCGCGGTGGCCGGAGACATCGACCCGCGGCGGCGGTGCGGCAAGGCCCAGTGCGGCCAGCTTCATCGCCGCCTCCTTGCGCACCCATGCGGTCAGGAACGCCGCGCGCCGCGCGTGCGCGGGGAGTCTGAGGTACGCCGCGTGCTCGGCGGGGGTCAGCGCCGCCGCCGCGAGCCCGTCCGCGTCCTGTCCGGGCGCCAGCGCGTCGATGTCCGCGCCGATCAGCCCCGAGCGGGGGGCGGC
>JAJSZB010000260.1:0-10130 GCA_050613715.1 Streptomyces sp. IBSBF 3018 | reverse complement strand
AGTCAGCGGTGCCGGCCGCGCCCGCAACCCCCGCCGCCCCGGCGGCACTTGCCGCCCCGGCAGCCGCGTCCGCAGGCAGCACCATCGTCCGGTCGTCGCCGGACCGGGCCGGCGGCACCGCGGGCCGCTCCGGCGCGTTGACGATCGCGGTCAGCAGCGCCCGCGCGCCCGGCTCGTCCAGACGGCTGTCCGGGTCCTTGTCCAGCAGCCCGCGGATCACCTCGGCCAGCGGCCCGGCGTGCGGCATCGGCCCGACCGGCTCGGTCATCACCGCGGTGAGCGTGGCGATCGCGGAGCCCTTGTCGTACGGCGGCCGGCCCTCGACCGCGGCGTACAGCAGCGCGCCGAGCGACCACAGGTCGGCCGGCGGGCCGGGCTTGTGGCCGCGGGCCCGCTCGGGCGAGATGTACGAGGGCGCGCCGACGAGCATGCCGGTGGAGGTCACCGAGGGGTCGCCGTCGATCTGCGCGATGCCGAAGTCGCCGAGCACCACGCGCCCGCCGCCGGTCCCGAGGCCGCCGGCCCCGGCGGGGCCGGCCGCGCCCGAACCGCCGTCCGCGATCAGCACGTTGGACGGCTTGACGTCACGGTGCAGGATGCCCTCGGCGTGCGCGGCGCGCAGCACGTCGAGCAGCACCAGGCCGACCTCGGCGGCGCGGCGCGGCTCCAGCGGGCCGTCGTCGCGGATCACGTCGGCCAGCGAGCGGCCCTCGACCAGCTCCATCACGATCCAGGGCCGGTCGTCCTCCTTGACCACGTCGAAGACGGTGATGGCGCCGGTGTTGCGGATGCGCGCGGTGGCCTTGGCCTCGCGCAGCGTCCTGGTGACCAGGCGGCGCTTCTCGTCCTCGTCGACGTTGCCGGGGAAGCGCAGCTCCTTCACCGCCACGCTGCGGCCCAGCGTCTCGTCGACCGCGCGCCACACCGTGCCCATGCCGCCCTTGCCGAGCACGTCGCCGAGGCGGTACCGGTCGGCGAGCACACGTCCCTCGGTACGGCCTTCGACCTCGCTCATGGGTGCTGTCCTTAAGTGTGCCGCCGCTGTGCCGGCTGTTGTCGACTTGTCGCGCCGTCACCGGCGCACCCGTCCATCATCCCCGAACGGGGGACGGCGAAGCGAACCCGGCTTATTGGCCGGAAAGCCGGAAACCGGCCACCGCGTTCTGGAACACCGGGAGTTGCTCCTGCCACTTGGCGTCCGGCGCGTTCAGGTAGACGGCGTACTCGATGCCGCCCGGCTTGCCGAAGTCCAGGTCGATGGCGTGGTAGCGGCGTTTGCTGCCCTGGAAGGTGAACTCCCAGATGGCCGCGGGCCCGCCGAACTGCTGGGTGGAGTCCAGCCGTTCGCGGTGGTAGTCGTCCACCTGCGACTGCGTCTGCGGCTCCAGCGCGACCAGGTGCTGGTACGGGTCGCTGGTGCCGAAGTCCAGCGCACTGACCTTGAGTCCGCTCTTGCCGTCCGGGCTGACCCAGTCGGCCTCGTCGTCGCCCTTGGGGCCCGCCTTCTGCCGGGTCCAGCCGTCCGGCACCGGCACCGAGTAGCCGCGGCCGGGGACGCTCGCCAGGTGGTAGCCGTCGGGCACCGGGGGCGGCGAGGACGGCGGCGTGGTCGGGGTGGCGGGCGTGGTCGGCGGCGTGCTGGTGGGGGTCGCGGGGCCGCTGGTCGGCGGCGTGGGCGAGGGGGTCGGGCGCCGCGCGTCGTCGCCGCTCGACCGGTAGTGGCCGACCAGCACGGCGGTGCCCGCCGCCAGCACGGCGATCGCGACGGCCGCGGCGATCCAGCGCCCGGTGTGCCGGGCCCGCCGCCCGGACGCCGCCGGCGGAGTCTGTGGCGTCTGCCCGGTCGGCGGCTCGTACCCGCCGCCCTGCTGCGGATAGCCGTACGCGCCCTGCTGCCCGTACGCGTCCTGACCGTGCGTCTGCCCGCCGGAGACGTGTCCGCCGGCGCCCTGGCCCGGGTACGTGCCCTGGCCGCTGTGCGCGGTCTGCCCGCCGGGGTACGTGCCGGGGCCGCCGTACGTGCCCTGGTGTCCGTACGCGCTCGGCGGCGGTGTGTTGCGGCCGGTGGTGTCGCCCGCGGCGCCCGGGGCGGGGGGCTGGGCCCGGGACTGCTGGAAGCGGGCCCGGTCGACCAGCGCGGTGTCGGCCTCGGCGGCCGGCAGCCGCAGCATCCGCTCGGCGTCCTCCGCGGACAGCCGCTGCGCGGGTTCCTTGGCCAGCAGCCCGGCGATCACCTGGGTGAGCGCGCCCGCGTCGAGCGCGGGGACCGGTTCCTCGGCGATGGCGTAGGCGGTCTCGATCGCGGTGGGGCGGCGGAACGGCGAGACGCCCTCGACGGCCTGGAAGAGCGTGGCGCCCAGCGCCCACAGGTCGGCCTCGGGGCCCGGCGGCACGCCGCGTATCCGCTCGGGCGACAGGAAGTCGATGGAGCCGATGAGTTCGCCGGTGCGGGTCAGCGTCGAGGTGCCGGACGCCTGCGCGATGCCGAAGTCGGTGAGCACGACCCGGCCGCCGGGCCCCTCGACCGGCGTGCCGTCGGCCTCGTAGCTGACCGACTGGGTGCCGGTGGAGCTGCCCGGTTCGCCGAGCAGCACGTTGCCGGGCTTGACGTCGCGGTGCAGCACCCCGGCGTGGTGGGCGGCGCGCAGCGCGGCGATCATGCCGCGGCCGATCCTGGCGACCTCGGCGACCGGCAGCGCGCCCTGCTGCTTCAGCCGCTCGCCCAGCGTCAGCGAGGGGACGTACTCCATGACGATGGACGGCAGCCCGTCGTCGTCGACCACGTCGTGCACGACGATGACGTTGGGGTGGCTGATCCTGGCCGCGGCCCTGGCCTCGCGGCGGGTGCGCTCGAAGAGGGTGGCCAGTTCGTCGTCGTCCATGTGCGGTTGCGGCGGGTGGAGCTTCTTGACCGCGACCAGCCGCCCGAGCAGTTCGTCCTCGGCCCGCCAGACGGTGCCCATGCCACCGCGTCCTATGCGTTCGAGCAGTCGGTAGCGGCCCGCGACCAACCGCCCTTCGTCCACTTGTCCGACCATTACGTGCCCTCCGCCTGCTCCCCCGCCCGCGCGTCCGCTCCCGCGCCCAGGCAATCTCGCCTAGAGGGGCACGATATCCGGCGCGCCGAGCCTGGCCGCATCCGCGGTCTGGTCGTCAGGTTGCAATTGGGACTCGCGTTCGGCCTCCACGCGCTTCTCGTAGTAGGCGACTTCCTTGTCGATCTGCGCCGCGTCCCAGCCCAGGACGCCCGCCATCAGCTCCGCGGCCTCCCGGGCGCAGCGGGTGCCGCGGTCGAAGGTCTCGATCGAGATGCGGGTGCGGCGGGCCAGCACGTCGTCCAGGTGGCGGGCGCCCTCCGCCTGGGCGGCGTGCACGACCTCGGCGCGCAGGTAGTCGTCGGCGCCGGTGAGCGGGCGGCCCAGCTCGGGGTCCTTCGCGACCAGGTCGAGGACGTCCTCGGCGAGCGATCCGTAGCGGTTGAGCAGGTGCTCCACCCGGGCGACGTGCACGCCGGTGCGGGCGGCGGTGCGGGCGCGGGCGTTCCACAGCGCGTGGTAGCCCTCGGCGCCGATCAGCGGCACCTCCTCGGTGCAGCAGTCGGCGACCCGGCGGTCCAGGCCGTGCACCGCCTCGTCGACCGCGTCCTTGGCCATCACCCGGTACGTCGTGTACTTGCCGCCGGCCACCACGACCAGGCCGGGCACCGGGTGGGCGACGGTGTGCTCGCGCGACAGCTTGCTGGTCGCGTCGGACTCCCCCGCCAGCAATGGGCGCAGCCCGGCGTACACGCCCTGCACGTCGTCCCTGGTGAGCGGGGTGTGCAGCACCGAGTTGACGTGTTCGAGCAGGTAGTCGATGTCGGCGCTGGAGGCGGCCGGGTGGGCCTTGTCCAGGTCCCAGTCGGTGTCGGTGGTGCCGACGATCCAGTGCCGGCCCCAGGGGATGACGAACAGCACGCTCTTCTCGGTGCGCAGGATCAGCCCGGTGGTGGAGTGGATGCGGTCCTTGGGCACCACCAGGTGGATGCCCTTGGAGGCGCGGACGTGGAACTGGCCGCGCTCGCCGATCAGCGCCTGCGTGTCGTCGGTCCACACACCGGTGGCGTTGACCACCTGGCGGGCCCTGACCTCGTACTCGCCGCCCTGCTCGCCGTCCTGCACGCGCGCGCCGACCACGCGCTCGCCCTCGCGCAGGAAGCCGGTGACCCGGGCCTGGTTGGCGGCCAGCGCGCCGTAGGCGGCGGCGGTGCGCACCAGCGTGACCACCAGGCGCGCGTCGTCCACCTGGGCGTCGTAGTACTGCAGCGCGCCGACCAGGGCGTCCTTGCGCAGCGCGGGCGCGACGCGCAGGGCGTGCCGGCGGCTGAGGTGGCGGTGCATGGGCAGGCCGCGGCCGTGTCCGGAGGAGACGGACATCGCGTCGTACAGCGCGACGCCCGAGCCCGCGTAGAGCCGCTCCCAGCCCTTGTGCTGCAACGGGTAGAGGAACGGCACGGGCCGCACCAGGTGCGGGGCCAGCCGCTCCAGCAGCAGGCCGCGCTCCTTCAGCGCCTCGCGGACCAGCGCGAAGTCCAGCATCTCCAGGTAGCGCAGGCCGCCGTGGATGAGCTTGCTGGAGCGGCTGGACGTGCCCGACGCCCAGTCCCTGGCCTCGACGATGCCGACGGACAGGCCCCGGGTGACGGCGTCCAGGGCGGTGCCCGCCCCGACCACGCCGCCGCCGACGACGAGGATGTCGAGTTCCTGTTCGGCCATCCGGGCCAGGTCCTCGGCTCGCTGGGCCGGGCCGAGCGTGGTGGTGCGCATCCGTGCCTCCGTGGCTGCGTCGGTGCTGCGGTCTCGGTGCGTTCAGTTGCCGGCGCGGTGCTGCTGCGGTGCCTGCCGGTGCGGTGCTGCTTCGGTGCTGCTTCGGTACTGCTTCGGTACTGCTTCGGTGCTGCTTCGGTGCCGGTCGGGCGCCGGTGTCGATGTCCGCGCTTCTTCGATAGTGACCGGATCGGCGGCGAGCGGCCAGCCCGGGGTTCCTGCCGAGACGTCCGCACGTTGTCGGCGCGCCGCGCGGTCATATCAGTGATTTGTCTGGTTAGCCTGTTTTAGCAGCCATGAGGTGGCCCCAGCGGAGGGCGGACAGCCATGCCAGCAGACCTCGCCGTACTCGGACTCGGCCATGCCGGTCTCCCCCTCGCGCAGGCGGCCACCGCCGCCGGGATCGGCGTGATCGGCTGGGACCCGGACCCCGCCGTCGTCGCCGACATCACCGCGGGCCGGGTGCCGCCCGGCGCGCTCGCCGCGGCCGACCTGCGCCGCATGCTCGCCTGCGGCTTCCGCGCCACCGCCGACCCCGCGGTGCTCGGCCGGGTGCGGACCGCGGTGATCTGCGCGCCCACCCCGCTCGGCGAGGACCACGCGCCGGACCTCGGCGCGGTCGCCGCGGCCGCCCGTGCGCTCGCCCCGCACCTGCGCCCGCACACCACGGTGGTGCTGGAGTCGGCGGTCTACCCGGGCACCACCGAGCAGTACCTGCGCCCGCTGCTGGAGTCCCACGGGCTGCGCGCCGGGCGAGACTTCCACCTGGCCTACTCCCCCAGCCGGCTCGATCCGGGCAACCGCGTCTTCCACCTGGCCAACACGCCCAAGGTGGTGGGCGGTTGCACGCCCGCGTGCACCGAGGCCGCGGCGGCCTTCTACGGCCGGCTGACCGAGCGGGTGGTGCGCGCCCGCGGGCCGCGCGAGGCCGAGGCGGTCAAGCTGCTGGAGACCAACTACCGGCACGTCAACATCGCCTTCGCCAACGAGATGGCGGTGCTCTGCCACGACCTGGGCGTCGACCTGTGGGACGTGGTGCGCTGCGCGGAGACCAAGCCGTTCGGCTTCCAGGCGTTCCGGCCCGGGCCCGGCGTCGGCGGGCACGCGCCGGCCCTGGACCCCAACGCCGCGCCGCCGTTCGCCGCTCCCGGGCTGCTGGACGGGCGGGCCCGCACCCCCGGCCACCCGCTGCGGATGGTCGAGCTCGCCCAGGAGGTCAACGCCCGGATGCCGCGCTACGTCGTGCAGCGCGCCGCCGCACTGCTCAACGAGCACGGCAAGTCGCTGCGCGGCGCGCGGGTGCTGCTGCTCGGCGTGACGTACAAGGCCGACACCGCCGACCAACAGGGCGCGCCCGCGCGGGAGATCGGCGCCCGGCTGATCGAACTGGGCGCGCAGCTGTGCTACCACGACCCGTACGTGCCCGGCTGGCGCGTACTCGACCGGCCGGTGCCGCGCGCGGAGGGACTGTGGGAGGCCGCCGC
Source organism: Streptomyces sp. IBSBF 3018 (assembly GCA_050613715.1). Classification (GTDB taxonomy): domain Bacteria; phylum Actinomycetota; class Actinomycetes; order Streptomycetales; family Streptomycetaceae; genus Actinacidiphila. The sequence goes on along the minus strand of JAJSZB010000260.1, from coordinate 3,841 downwards.
CGAGGCGGACCTGACGCTGCTGCTCCAGCACCACCGCACGTACGACCTGCAAGGGCTCGCGGTGAAGGCCCAGTTGCTGCTGGACACCCGCGGCGCGACCCCCGCGGGCGCGGCCGCCCGCCTGTAGTGGTCCTGTAACGACCGTATGAACGACCTTGTCCTATTGTCATGCCTCCCTGCTAGATTTCGGCGTCACTCATCCGCACGGACGCCGCTCGTCCGTGCCGGTCCGCACGCTTCTTCGGGGGAACCCTTCATGAGCGCCAACTACCCGCCGCCGCAACAGCAGCAGCCCGCGCCCGGCCAGAACCCGTACGCGCCGCAGCAGCCGCAGCAGCCGCAGGCGCCGTACGGACAGCAGCCCCCCGCCGGCTGGGGCGGCCAGCAGCCCCAGGCCGGCTGGGGCGGTCAGCAGCCCGGGGGCTTCAACCCGGCCGCCTACCCGCCGCCCGGCGGCCCGATGGCCCGCGCCGCGGGCAACCCCGCGCTCGGCATCCTGGTGGGCGTGGGCGCGATGCTCGTCGCCGCGGTGCTCTACGGCCTGCTGATCAAGGGCACCAAGCACGAGATCGGGTACGCGGCGCTCGGCGTCGGCGCGCTGGTCGGCCTCGCGCTGGGCAAGATCGGCGGACGCCACCCCGCGCTGCCGTTCGTCGGCGTGCCGCTGGCGCTGCTCGGCGTCTACCTCGGGCAGATCTTCGGCCTCGCGCTGATCGCGGCGTCCGTCAACGACGTCAGCGTGACCACGGTGCTCACCGACCACTACTCCTACCTCCAGGACGCCTGGAAGGACACGATGGACGCGAAGGACTTCCTGTTCTTCGGCATCGCCGGCCTGGAGGGCTTCCTCATCACCAAGCGCGTCGCGAACTGACGCGGGGCCGCACTCCCGCACGGACGTGTGACAGGGCCCGTACCCCGGCCGGGGTACGGGCCCTGTCGCATGTCCGTGCGGGCGAACCGCCGGCTAGCCGTGGTGGGTCGGGGAGACCGTGACCTCGACGCGCTGGAACTCCTTCAGGTCCGAGTAGCCGGTGGTGGCCATCGAACGGCGCAGCGCGCCGAAGAAGTTCATCGAGCCGTCGGGGGCGTGCGAGGGGCCGAGCAGGATCTCCTCGGTGGTGCCGGTGGTGCCGAGGTTCATCCGCTTGCCGCGCGGCAGTTCGGGGTTGACCGCCTCCATGCCCCAGTGGAAGCCGCGGCCCGGCGCGTCGGTGGCGCGAGCCAGCGGGGAGCCCATCATCACCGCGTCGGCGCCGCAGGCGATCGCCTTGGGCAGGTCGCCGCTGACGCCGAAGCCGCCGTCGGCGATCACGTGCACGTAGCGGCCGCCGGACTCGTCCATGTAGTCGCGGCGGGCCGCGGCGACGTCGGCCACCGCGGTCGCCATCGGGACCTGGATGCCCAGCACGCTGCGGGTGGTGTGCGCCGCACCGCCGCCGAAGCCGACCAGGACGCCGGCCGCGCCGGTGCGCATCAGGTGCAGCGCCGCGGTGTAGGTGGCGCAGCCGCCGACGATGACCGGCACGTCCAGCTCGTAGATGAACTGCTTGAGGTTCAGCGGCTCGTGCGACCCGCTGACGTGTTCGGCGGAGACCGTGGTGCCGCGGATCACGAACAGGTCCACGCCCGCGTCCACCACGGCCTTGGAGAACTGCGCGGTGCGCTGCGGCGACAGCGCGGCCGCGGTCACCACGCCGGCCTCGCGGACCTCCTTGATCCGCTGGCCGATCAGCTCCTCGCGGATCGGCGCGTCGTAGATCTCCTGCAGCCGCGCGGTGGCCCGCGAGTCGTCCAGCTCGGCGATCTCCGCGAGCAGCGGCTCGGGGTCGTCGTAGCGGGTCCACAGCCCTTCCAGGTTGAGCACGCCCAGGCCGCCGAAGTTGCCGATCCTGATCGCGGTCTCCGGCGAGACCACCGAGTCCATCGGCGCGGCCAGGAACGGCAGCTCGAACCGGTAGGCGTCGATCTGCCAGGCGATCGAGACCTCCTTGGGGTCCCGGGTCCGCCGGCTGGGCACCACGGCGATGTCGTCAAACGCGTACGCCCTGCGGCCCCGCTTGCCCCGTCCGATCTCGATCTCAGTCACAGCACCCGCGCCTCTCTGTCCGGCTTGCGCCCCCATCATCCCCTACCGCGGCCGCGCCGGCCGCGCGCAGGTCAGCCGTGGTAGTTCGGGGCCTCCACGGTCATCTGGATGTCGTGCGGGTGGGACTCCTTGAGGCCGGCCGCGGTGATGCGGACGAAGCGGCCCTTGGTCTCCATCTCGGCGATGGTCGCCGCGCCCACGTAGCCCATGGTCTGGCGCAGGCCGCCGATCAGCTGGTGCAGCACGGCGGACAGCGGGCCGCGGTAGGGGACCTGGCCCTCGATGCCCTCGGGCACCAGCTTGTCGTCGGAGGCGACCTCGGCCTGGAAGTAGCGGTCCTTGGAGTACGAGCGGCCCTGGCCGCGGGACTGCATCGCGCCGAGCGAGCCCATGCCGCGGTAGGACTTGAACTGCTTGCCGTTGATGAACAGCAGCTCGCCCGGGGACTCCTCGCAGCCGGCCAGCAGGCTGCCGAGCATCACCGTGCTCGCGCCGGCCGCCAACGCCTTGCCGATGTCGCCGCTGTACTGCAGGCCGCCGTCGCCGATCACCGGCACGCCCGCGTCCGCGCACGCCTGCGCGGCCTCGTAGATCGCGGTGACCTGCGGCACTCCGATGCCGGCGACCACCCGGGTGGTACAGATCGAGCCGGGGCCGACGCCGACCTTGACTCCGTCCACGCCGGCGTCGATCAGCGCCCGGGCGCCGTCGCGGGTCGCCACGTTGCCGCCGACGACGTCCACGCCGACGCTGGACTTGATCTTGGCCATCCAGTCCAGCGCGTTGCTGTTGTGGCCGTGCGAGGTGTCCACGACCAGGAAGTCCACGCCCGCGCCGACCAGCGCCTGGGCCCGCTCCAGCGCCTCGGGGCTGGCGCCGACCGCCGCGCCGACCACCAGCCGGCCCTCGGCGTCCTTGGCCGCGTGCGGGTACTGCTCGGCCTTCACGAAGTCCTTGACGGTGATCAGGCCCTTGAGCCGGCCCTCGTCGTCGACCAGCGGCAGCTTCTCGATCTTGTGGCGGCGCAGCAGCGCCATCGCGTCCACGCCGGAGATGCCGACCTTGCCGGTGACCAGCGGCATCGGCGTCATGACCTCGCGCACCCGGCGGCCGCGGTCGGACTCGAAGGCCATGTCGCGGTTGGTGACGATGCCCAGCAGCCGCCCCGACTCGTCGGTGACCGGCACGCCGCTGATCCGGAACCGCGCGCACAGCGCGTCGGCCTCGGCGAGGGTGGCGTCCGGGCGGACCGTGATCGGGTCGGTGACCATGCCGGACTCCGACCGCTTGACCAGGTCCACCTGGCTGACCTGGTCCTCGATCGACAGGTTGCGGTGCAGCACGCCGACGCCGCCCTGGCGGGCCATCGCGATGGCCATCCGCGCCTCGGTGACCTTGTCCATCGCCGCGGACAGCAGCGGGATGTTCACCCGCACGTTGCGGGAGACCAGCGAGGAGGTGTCCACCTGGTTCGGCAGCACGTCGGAGGCGCCCGGCAGGAGCAGGACGTCGTCGTAGGTCAGTCCGAGCGTGGCGAACTTCTCGGCTACTCCGTCGGCGTTGAGCGACATGGCACCTTCCCGAATGGTCTTGCCCGGCGAGTTGTTCAATGGTAGTGGCTGCGCCGGCATTCCCCCGCCACGGCGAGAAAGCCGGAGGAGCACGGTCCGGTGCAGGTCGGCGCGGTGCGGGCGGTGCGGCCTGCGGTCCGGTCGGCGCGGGCGGGTCGGCGCGGGCGGGTCGGTGCGGGCC
>JAJSZB010000025.1:0-49681 GCA_050613715.1 Streptomyces sp. IBSBF 3018 | reverse complement strand
GGTGCGGGCGCGGCGGCGACGGATGCGGGGGCGACGAGCGTGGCGGGTCCGGGTCCGGGTGCGGGTGCGACGGCGCGGCGGCGTACCGGCGCGGTGGGGCCGGGGGCCAGGGCTGGATGCCCGGGAGCCAGCGCTGTGGGCGTCGCGGCCGCGGGCCGCCGTGCGGTTCCGAGCCCGGTCGCGGTGCCGAACGTGAGGGCCGCCTCGCCCGCCGCGAACACGACGGCCTCGGCGGGCACGGCGAGTTCAGGGAGCACGGCCAGTTCTGCGGGCGCGACGGACCCGGTGGCCGTGAGCGCCCGGGCCAGGACGCCGCCGGGGACCGCGCCGGGGACCTCGGCGGCCGGGCGGAACCAGCTCCTGAAGCCCTGGTGCAGCGACGCCTGCGCGCTGCGGGCCCAGGTCGGCGTCCGCCACGCGGCCTGACGCCCCCAGCCGCCGGTGGACGCCGTGCGCCCGGGCGGGGTCCTGACCGGCACCGCGACCGGGCCGACCGGCCGCATCGCGGCGTGCACCAGCACGGTCTGCCCGGCGGTCAGCCCCAGCGCCCGGAAGTCCGCGGCCAGCGAGTCGCGCGTGTGCACCGCCGCCTCACCTCCCGGCCGCGTCCGCGCCCCGCCCGCCGGCGGCCGGCGCCGGACCGTGCTCGCCGGCGGTCCCGGTCAGCGCCGAGCGCAGGCGGGCGGCGAAGGTCGTGCCGGGGCCGGTGAGGACGCCGGTGTCGCACAGGTCGTCCAGGGCGCGCACGGTCGCCGCGGCGTGGGCGACCGGGTCCGCGGCGAGCGGCGCGGTGGCGCTGCGGGCGTACACGTGGGCGAGGAGTTCGCCCGCGGGCAGCGGCGGGCCGCCCCACGGCGGCGGGAACGAGTGCGGCGCGGCCTCGTCGTACAGCTCGACGCGTTCCAGCAGCGCGTCCAGCTTGGCGTGCTGCCAGGCCGCGAGCAGCCGTCCGGCCAGCACGGCGGGGTCCGCGGAGAACACCGCGCCGACCGCGCCGAGTCCGCGGCGCCCGCCCGCCAGTACGGACGCCCGCCGCGCGGCGGCCCCGGGCACGAGCGGCGTGACGCCGACCAGCCCGGCGGCCAGCTCCGCGGCCCGCGCCGGCGCGGCGGCCCGCAGCACCCGCCAGGCCCCGGTCAGCCCGCGGCCCCACGCCGCGGCCTCCCCCGCGCTCAGCCGCGGCGCGGCGGTCCGGTGATGGCTGTCGCGGTACGGGTCCACGTCATCGAGCAGCGGCGCGAGGACGGGGGCGCCGGCGGGGAGGTCCGCGTCGGCGGTGACGGCGGGGCCGGTGAGCCCGGCGGGCGCGGCGGGGTCGCCGGGTGCGGACGGATGCGCGGATGTGGCCGGGTCGGCGAGCGCGGCCGGGTGCGAGATCGCGGCCGGCTCGGCGGCGGAGAGGGTGCGCAGGGGCTGCCAGCGGCGGTCGTGCGGCGTGCCGGCGACGACCTTGACCTCCTCCTCGCCCCGGCGGATCACGAACGCGGCGCCCGTTCCCTCGACGTCGGCGGTGGTGGGGCCGCTGCGGGCGAGCACCGCCCGGCCGAGCCCGGGGAGGCAGACCGTGCCGTCCGCGGCGACCGGCACGGGCAGCGGGTGGCGGGTGCCGGCGGTGCGCAGGGCCGCCGCGGCGGCGAGGGAGGCGAGGTGCGCGGGGGCCGCGAGCCCGCCGCCGACGCCGGCGGCGCGGTGGGTGTCGGGGCCGAACAGCTCGTCGTCCAGCGCGCCGAACGGGTCGTCCTGCACGGAGAACGACCCGGCGAACGGCGCGTCGAACGACCCGGGGTACAGCTCGGAGAACGACCCGGAAAATGGCCCGGCGAACGACCCGGCGAACGACTCGGGGTACGGCTCGGAGATGCGCGAGGACGGTGCGGTGTCGGCGTACGGACGCGCGTCGCCGGGGCGCGCGAGGCCGTGTGCGCGGTCCGCGGACTCGGTGCGGTGGGCCGGACGGTCCGGGCGGGCCGGGTGGTCGGGGCGACCCCGATCCGCCGGGCCCGCGGGATCCGCCGCGTCGCCCGCGGTGCCCCCGACGTCCTGGGCGTCGCGCACGTCCAGCGCGTCCAGGCAGGCCGCGGCCCAACTGCGCGTGTACGGATGGGCGAGCACCGCGTCGAGCACGTCGGTGCGCGCGCCGGGCGCGGTGAGCCACTGCCAGGCGGCGTCCCACCGCGGGTCGCTGCCGGCCAGCCGGGCGTCGATCAGCCGCAGCCAGTCGTGGGTCACCAGCCGTTGCGCGGCGGCGAGTTCGGCCAGCACGGCCTCGTCCGCCACCTCGGCGACCGCGGACACCAGCGGCGCGGCCTCGCGCTCGGCCCGGGCCGCCGCGGCTGCCACCGGCCCGGGCGCGGGCCGGCCGGTGCGTGAACCGATGTGCTCCACGAGGGACTTGAGGTCGGCGCAGTAGACCGAGGGGTTGTCGAAGCCGCTGCCGGTACGGAACCGGTGGGCGTAGAGGCCGCCGCCGCAGGAGCGGACCACCGGGCAGGCCCTGCACTGTTCGCTGAGCCCGGCGAGACCGCGCTGCCGGGCCAGCACGCCGGGGTGGCGGGCGGCGCTGTCGAGGCTGTCGGCGAACACGTCGAAGCCGGTGGCGGGCGCGCCGTCGTAGGCGGTCTTGAGCGAGTCGGCCTGTTCCAGGGTGCCGTCGGTCTCGATGACGACGAGGTCGGCCGGGCCGAGGCCGAGCGACTCGGTGAGGCTGGGGCCGCCGTCGAGGGTGCTGATCACCGAGTCGAACAGCCGTACCGGCATCGGCCGGCCGGCCGCGTCCCAGCGGTCGAAGATCCGCATCAGCCAGTCGGCGTAGGGGGTGCTCGCGCCGCCGGGACGTACCGGCGGCTCGTCCCATGTGGCGTGCGGCAGCAGGAAGTCGATGCGAGGCGGAGCGAGTTCGGCCAGTGCGTCGTAGACCGCGAGCGGGTCGTTGGCGACGTCGACGGTGCACAACAGGCCCGCGTACAGGTGCCGGTAGCGCTCCTGGCGGAGCAACGCGACGGCGTCCAGCACCCGTTGGTGGCTGCTGCGGCCGTTGGCGTAGACGCGGTGCCGGTCGTTGGCGGCCTTGTCGCCGTCGAGGGAGACGCCCACCTTGACGTCGAACTCGGCGAACAGGTCGAGGTAACGCTCGCTGAGCTGCACGCCGTTGGTGTGGATGCGTAAGTCCAGCTCGGTGATCCCGTCGAGCCTGCCCCGCAGTTCCTCGCAGACCCGGCGCAGTCGCGCCGGGCCGGCGAGCAGCGGTTCACCGCCGTGCAGGATGACGTGGACCGACGGCAGCGCGTGCGTCTTGGCGTGCTCGGCCAACCGGTGCGCGGTCCAGGAGACGGCCTCCTCGGAGACCACCTTGGGCCGCGCGCTCCAGCTCTGGTCCGCGTGCTCGTAGACGTAGCAGTGGCGGCACGCCAGATCGCATCTGCTGTGGACCTTCAGCACGACCTGGCGGAAGGGGACCAGCGGTCCGGACATCGGGCAGGGATCAGATGCAGGAGTTGAAGGTGGCGCCCGACTCCCTGCGACCGGTGAGCGCGGACGCGGACCGCCGCAGGCTCCTTTCCAGCGTGCCGCCGCCCGGCAGACGCGTCGCGGCCTGGGGAACACGGATCTCCGGCGTGGCGGAGTGAGACGAGTGCGCGGAAGTGTTCACGGCCGTCCTATGGGCGGGAGGCCCGGCGCGGTCCACGCCCCGGACAAACGGGATCGTGGCTTGCCGGAGCGGAGTGGATAGGCAATTCGGGATACTAGCGCGAGTGGACTTCGCGCGCATCCCGCCGCGCTCATCCCGCACGGCGGTGCGGCCGTACGCCGGACCCGCGTTCACTCGAAGATACGAGCCGCGGCTCATTCGGAAAGGCGATCCCGCTCCGGAATTCGGGGTCAACCTTGACCCTATTTCCCGGATGAATTCCCAGGAAAGGCTCCGGGCGTCCTCCTTGGCGTGAAGTGCTCTGTTCAGGTGACGTGCCGCGCCGCATGCTCCGGGCTACGGGAGAAGCGGCGCCCTTCGCCACGAAGCGGGCGCCGGCCCGGGCCCACCGGGGGACGGGGGTGACGCGTGGGCGTGTCCGGACGGCCGCCCCGGCGCGGCGCGGTGACCGGCCGCGGCACGGTGATCGGCCGCAGCGCGGTCTTCGGCGACGCACAGCTGCCGGCGCTGTTCCGCGTCGCCGACACCGCGGCGGTGCGCCGACAGCGGCTGACGGTCGACTGGGTGCGGCGGCAGCTGGTGCTGCTGGTCGCCGCGGCGGCGTGCTCGGCGACGCCCTGGCGCTGGCGGGCCGGCCATGTCGACCTGCTCGCGCTGACCAGCGCGGTGGCCTACGTCGGGGCGCTGTGGTTCACCTGGCAGACCGCGCGCCACCACCACCGCGAGAACTGGCAGTTGCACCGCAGCGCCGCCGAGCTGCTGCGCTCGCACTGCTGGCGGTACGCGGTGCGCGGCAGCCCGTACGACGGCGAACTCGCCGATCCCGCGGGCGACTTCGAGGTCCGCGTGAACGACAGCCTGCACGAGCTGCGGACCGCGGGCTGGCACGATCCGCGGCCGGCCGGCGCCGCCCACGAACGGGCGCTGATCACCCCGGCGATGCGGGAGCTGCGCGGCAAGCCGCTGGCGGTGCGCCGCGAGGTGTACGTGCGGGACCGGGTGATGGAGCAGCGCGACTGGTACCGGCGCAGGACCGGCGAGTCGCGCAGGGCGGCGGCGGTCTGGCAGTCCGTCGCCTTCGCCGGCACGGCCGCGGCGCTCGCCGCGGCGGCGGCCCGCGCGTTCGAGTGGGGCACGTCCATGGACCTGGTCGGCCTCGCGTCCTCCGCGGCGGCGGCCGGGGTGGCCTGGAGCGAGCTGCGCCAGTACCAGCCGCTGGTGGCCGCGCACTCCGTCGTCGCGCAGGAGCTGGACACGATGGCCGTGACCATGCCGAAGATCACGGAGGAGTCGCGCTGGGCCGCGGCCGTGCGGGCCGCCGAGGACGCGATCTCCCCCGACCACACGGCCTGGCTCGCCCGCCACCACGACGCCGCCCGCTGAGCCCATCAGCGTCGCCGCCGCGCCGGACCCTGCCCCCAGGGGCGCGGGGAACTGCTCCCCTGGACTCGGCGTCCAGCGCTGAGCTCACGGGAAGGGCCACCGCCCCGAGGTGACGCGGAGGTCGACGCGGAGTCGACAGGAAAGGGCGCAACCCGAAGCGCTGACTCGGCGGACAGCGTCAGGGACGGTGGACGCCGGGGCGCCAGATCACGGAGACGGGCTTGCCCAAAGCCCGCGCGTAGTCGACGACTTCCGCGGTCCCGCCCTGTCCGCGCGCCGGCATCCCGTCCCACACCGCGACGATGAGATCGCAGTGGTCCGCGATGTACGCCCCCGCGGCGTAGTACGCCTCGCCGCAGACCCGCGCGAAGTCCAGCGCGACATGCGTGTCCGCCCGCCGCAGCAGCGCGCGGAACCGCACCAGTTCGGCGGGCGCGAACGTGCTCTCGTAGTCGTCCGCGGGCGTCACCGCGGTCAGCCGCGCCCCGCTGTCGAGCGCGATCTCGGCGAACAGCTGGTCCGCCCCGGCCGCGAGGCAGCTGAGCGCCTCGACGGACCCGGGCCGCCCCGCGACCGCCCGCAGCTCCCGGGTGAGCGCTCTCCGTACGTGCCCGGTCAGCTCCGCCGGGATCGCCCGGTGCCCGGTGACGCCGATCCTGCGCACCGCGCCCGGCCCGCGCCGCGCCGCGGACCCCGCGTCCCCCGACCGCTCGCCGGCCCCACCCCACGCCCCAGCCATGCGGACCAGTGTGACAGGACCGGGCAGGATGGACCGGACCCGGCGGAAGCGCGCAGCGCCCGGACGGCGCGCCGCGGCGCACGGACGGAGCGGCGGCGCGAGCGGCGCGGCGTCGCACAGGGCGCGCACGACACGGGCGGCCCGGACAGCGCGGACAGCGCGGACAGCGCGGAGAGGAAGAGGTGGGGCATGCGGGCGGTGCTGATCGAGGAGTTCGGGCGGCTGCCCGAGGTGCGGCGGGTGGACGATCCCGCGCCGCCGCCCGGCGGCGTGGTGGTCCGCGTGGAGGCCACCGGCCTGTGCCGCAGCGACTGGCACGGCTGGCTCGGCCACGACCCGGGCATCACGCTGCCGCACGTGCCGGGCCACGAACTCGCGGGCACCGTCGTCGCGTTGGGCGCGGGCGTCACCGGCTGGCGCGAAGGCGCCCGCGTCACCGCGCCGTTCGTCTGCGCGTGCGGGAGCTGCGCGGCGTGCGCCCGCGGCGACCAGCAGGTGTGCGAGCGCCAGCAGCAGCCCGGCTTCACCCACTGGGGCTCCTACGCCGAGTATGTGACGCTCCATCAGGCAGACGTCAACCTGGTGGCGGTGCCCGACGGCATGGCGGCCACCACGGCGGCCTCGCTCGGCTGCCGCTTCGCCACCGCCTACCGCGCGGTGGTCGCGCAGGGCGGGGTGCGGCCGGGCGAGTGGGTCGCGGTGCACGGCTGCGGAGGCGTGGGGCTCTCCGCGGTGATGATCGCGGTCGCGGCGGGCGCCCGGGTGGTGGCCGTCGACCCCTCGCCGCGCGCCCGCGAGCTGGCCCTGTCGATCGGCGCGCAGGCCGCGCTGGACCCGGCCGCCACCGCCTCCGCCACCGCCACCACCACCGCCTCCGGCGCGGCCGAAGCCGTGCGCGAGCTGACCGGCGGCGGCGCGCACCTGTCCCTGGACGCCCTCGGCTCCGCCGCGACCTGCGCCGCCTCGGTGGCCGGGCTGCGGTCCCGCGGCCGGCACGTCCAGGTCGGTCTGCTGCCGGCCGGCGGCACGCCGGTGCCGATGGACCGGGTGCTCGCCCTGGAGCTCCAGCTGCTGGGCAGCCACGGCATGCCCGCGCACGCCTACCCCGAGCTGATGCGCCAGGTGGCCGCCGGGACGCTGCGCCCGGAGCTGCTGACCGGATCGGTCATCGGCCTGGACGAGGCCCCGGCCGCGCTGGCCGCGCTCAGCGACGGCTCGCCCGCCGGCATGACGATGATCGCGCCGCAACAGGCGCCACGAGAGGGACGCCGAGAAGCACCATGAGGGGCGCCGCAGCAGGCCCCCCGAGCGACCCTGGCGACCCCGTGAGCCGTACGGCTACTGGCTGTTCGGCTTCCAGTCCGGCGCCAGCGCGCACTGCATGTAGTGCGTCTGCCGCCACCGCTCCCACACCACGCTGTGCACGCCGACCGCGTTGACCGCGTAGGTCTCGCACTCCGCGCACCCCTCGCGGGGGCCGGGCCGGGTGCCGTGGTCGTCGAGGTGGTGGGTGGCCCAGCGGTACAGGAAAGCGCCCGGGTTGGGGGTATCCGGGTCCAGGAACCGTGCCTCCAGTTCGCCACATCGGGCACACTGTCGGCTCTCCACACCTCTGCTCACGCACACGAGACTACGTTCTCCGCCGTACCGCACGGGTCGTTTTCCCGCCACCACCCTCGAACGGGCGGCCGACGCTCCCGGTCCCCTTCGCAGCTCAACAGGGTTGCCCCCAGGGGCCGTTGATCGACCGCGCGGGCCGCCGCGGGGTCTCCGGCCGACCCGAACAGGGCCGCGCGACCCGACCCGCGGGAGCGTCCCACAGCGGGCGCACAGGGATTGACAGGGGTTCGACACGGCCGGGAGACTCCCCCGGAGAGCGCTCTCCCGAGTCAACTCCGGATGCCGTCGCGGCAGTCCGCAGTCCCCCCAGCCGTCCGCGGACGGCGCCTCCCGTGGAGATGCAGATGAGGTTCCTTACCCCCCTCGTACGACATGCGAGACGACACAGATCGCTGGTGGCGATCGTCGCCGTGATGGCGCTGGCGATCGGCGGCGCCATCGGCGCGACCAGCGGGACGGCGCAGGCGGCGGACACGCTGCTGTCCCAGGGCCGTACGGCCACCGCCTCCTCGACGGAGAACGCCGGGACCCCCGCCTCGGCTGCGGTCGACGGCGACACCGGCACCCGCTGGTCGAGCGCCGCCGCCGACCCCCAGTGGCTCCAGGTCGACCTCGGCAGCACCGCCACGGTCACCTCGGTGGTGCTCAACTGGGAGACGGCGTACGGCAAGGCGTTCAAGATCCAGGTCTCCGCCGACGCCCAGACCTGGACCGACGTCTACTCCACCACCACCGGCACCGGCGGCACGCAGACGCTCACCGTAAACGGTTCCGGGCGTTATGTGCGGATGTACGGCACCGCACGCGGCACCGGAAACGGCTACTCCCTCTGGGAGTTCCAGGTCTACGGCACGGCCGGCGCGTCCGGCGGCTGCGGCACCGTGAACGCGGCCCGCGGGCGTACCGCGACCGCCTCCTCCACCGAGAACGCCGGCACCCCGGCCTCCGCGGCGGTCGACGGCGACACCGGCACCCGCTGGTCCAGCGCCGCCGCCGACCCCCAGTGGCTCCAGGTCGACCTCGGCGCGAGCGCGAGCGTGTGCCGCGTGGTGCTCAACTGGGAGACGGCGTACGGCAAGGCGTTCAAGATCCAGGTCTCCGCCGACGCCCAGACCTGGACCGACGTCTACTCCACCACCACCGGCACCGGCGGCACCCAGTCGCTCGACGTCAGCGGCTCCGGGCGCTACGTGCGGATGTACGGCACCGCACGCGCCACCGGATACGGCTACTCCCTCTGGGAGTTCGAGGTCTACACCGGCAGCGGCTCGACCGCCGGCGGCAGCACGAACGGCGGCAGCACCGGCGGCACCAACCCGGGCGGCGGCGACTTCTCCGGCTCGGTGATCTCCGCCTACAAGCAGGTCTCCGCGTCCTCCTACGAGGGCGGCAACGCGCCCGCCGCGGCGCTCGACGGCCGCACCGACACCCGCTGGTCGAGCCTGTACACCGACAACGAGTGGCTCCAGGTGGACCTGGGGAACATCGGCTCCATCACCGGCATCGTGCTCAACTGGGAGTCCGCGTACGGCAAGGGCTACCGGATCGAGGTGTCGGACAACGGCACCGCGTGGACGCAGCTCTACAGCACCACCGACGGCAAGGGCGGCGTCGAGCAGCTCCCGGTGACCGGCAGCGGCCGCTATGTGCGGCTGACCGGCACCGCGCGCGCCACCGGATACGGCTACTCCCTCTGGGAGTTCCAGGTCTACGGCACGGTGGACTCCTCCACCTCGACCCCGCCGCTGCTGTCCGGGCCGACCAAGGCCCCTGCCACCACCGGCCAGTTCGCGCTGTCCGCGCCCGCGGACCACGCGATGGTCACCAACACCCGCCGTCCCGCGCTGTCGTGGGCGGCCGTCGGTGGCGCGGCGCACTACGAGGTGTGGATCAACATCAGCCGCACCGACTACGACTTCACCGCGTCGGGCAACCTGCTGGACCTGTACACCAAGGTCGCCGAGCCCACCGGCACCAGCTACACGCCGAGCTGGGACATCACCGACCGCTGGACGTACAAGTGGTTCGTCGTCGCGGTGAGCGGCTCGGGCACGAGGACCACCTCGAACATCCGCACGTTCAGCGTCTACCTGCCGGACATCGAGCAGGTGAACGACGGGATCAACGTCGTCAACGGCGCCCGCGACCTCAACAAGGACGGCACGATCGAGCCGTACGAGGACTGGCGGCTGTCGGTCGACACGCGGGTGAGCGACCTGCTCTCCAGGATGACCCTGGAGGAGAAGGCGTACCAGATGTTCTACAACGTGCAGCAGTACCCCATGTCCGGCTGGCACTTCGGGCCCGCGCAGCCGGCCGACCTGAACAACGTGCTGCTGTCGACGGCGGCCACCCGGCTCGGCATCCCGCCGGTCTCCGCGGGCGACACCACCGCCGGCTACCAGACCACGTACCCGTTGCAGAGCACGCTGGCGGCGGGCAAGGACTACCCGCTGGACTACCAACTCGGCGACATGCAGCGCAAGGAGGAGCTGGAGGTCGGCGCCCGCGGCACGCTGTCGCCGCTGGCCGAGGTGGGCACCAAGGTGCTCTACCCGCGCATCCAGGAGGGCGGCGGCGAGAACGCCGACGTGGCGGCGGCCCAACTGCGGGCGCTGGTCGCCGGGTTGCAGGGCGGCCCGGAGCTGAACCCGCACTCGGTGCTGGCCACGGTCAAGCACTGGCCGGGCGAGGGCGCCGGCGGCGAGGCCGGGATCGTCTACGACGGGGTCACGATCAAGTACCACATGATCCCGTTCAAGGCGGCGATCGAGGCCGGCGCGGTGAACATCATGCCGGGCTACGCGGGCAGTTCGTACCTCGACCCGGGCGGTCCCGGCGCCGGTGACAGCGCCAAGATCCTGGCGTACCTGCGGCAGAACATCGGCTACACCGGGCTGATCACCACCGACTGGCTGCCGTCGTCGGCGTGGATCAACGCGGCGAACGCCGGCTCGGACGTGATGGGCGGCGCCGACCCGGGCGCCACCGGGTTCACCATGGCGAGCTTCGAGCAGCAGGTGCCGCAGTCGCGGATCGACGACGCGGTGGGCCGCATCCTGAAGCTCAAGTTCGAGCTGGGGATCTTCGACCACCCGTACGGCGACCCGGTGAACGGCCCGTACCGCTTCCACCAGCCGTCGTACGTGCAGCTGGCGAACCAGGCGGCGCGCGAGTCGGACACCGTGCTGAAGAACGACGGCGTGCTGCCGGTGAAGCTGAACGCCGGCGACAACATCGTGGTCACCGGCGACCGGGCGACCGACGGCGCGGCGTGCTGCATCTGGTCGAGCTACTTCCACCCGGACGACGGCTCGCTGGACATGCTGGACGCGATCAAGAAGCGGGCCGCGACCGCGGGCGTCAACGTCTACCAGGACACCGGTCCGACGCCGAAGCTGGCGGTGGTCGACGTGGGCGAGCCGTCCTACACCCACGCCACCGCGTGGCCGGACACCCAGCCGTACCTGCCCGCCGACCAGGTCGCGCTGATCCAGAAGTTCAAGAACCAGGGCATCCCGGTGGTGGTCGTGCTGACGCTGCCGCGGCCGATCGTGATCAGCGACTGGAACAGCGTCGCCGACGCCATCGTGGTGACCTACCGCGGCGGCGAGGAGGTGGGCCCGGCCACCGCGAGCCTGCTCTTCGGCGACTACACCCCGCACGGCCACCTGCCCTGGCAGCTGCCGCGCAGCCTGGACCAGGTGCTCAAGCCGGGCGGCGGCGACAACCAGGCCGACGCGAACGAGGCGTGGGACCTGCCGTACGACCTCGGCGCGACGGACGCCCAGCGGCAGGACATCCGGGCGAAGATCGACGCAGGGCAGACCGTGCCGACCACGTACGGCAATCCGCTGTACGCGTACGGTGCGGGTCTGACGAGCTGGGCGACCGGCTGAGCAGGCTGACCGGTCGAACCACGGCGGCCGTCTCCTCGACGCACCACGCGTCGAGGGGGCGGCCGTCTCCGTGTGCGCGGCCGTTCCCGTTCACGCGGCCGTTCCCGCCCGGCGGCAGCCCGCATCCGATCGTCGGAGGATCGCACAAGCGAGCCCCGAGCTGGGAGATGTTCGGATTATGCAATGGTCCAGCAGACATCTGCCTCGCAGATGCGGCACTATCATCGGCACAGCCAGGTCAGCCGTGGTCCGAGAGGCGCCGGAAGGTTCCGAAAGGCACCGAAAGGCTCCGAAAGGCACCGGAGAGGGAGAAACCCTGTGACAACCCGTTCCGCGCGGCGGCGCGCCCTGGGGGCCGTCGCCGCCGGCGCCGCCGCGCTGCTCGCCCTCACCGCCTGCTCCTCGTCGGACGACGGCACGTCCTCCGCCGCCCCCTCGGACACATCGACCGGCACGGCGTCGGGCGGCACAGCGGCCTCCCAGGCGCCGAAGGTGTCGGGCACGGTCGTGGTGTTCGCCGCGGCGTCGCTGAAGGAGAGCTTCACCACGCTCGGCGAGGACTTCAAGAAGGCGTACCCGGGGACGAAGGTGGTCTTCAGCTTCGGCGGCAGCGACACGCTCGCGGCGAGCATCACCGGCGGCGCGCCCGCCGACGTCTTCGCCGCGGCCAGCCCGAAGACCATGAAGACGGTCACCGACGCGGGCGACGGGAACGGCACGCCGGACACCTTCGTCCGCAACCGGCTGGAGATCGCCACCCTGCCCGGCAACCCCAGGCACATCGCCACGCTGAAGGACCTCACAGGGGCGGGCCTGAAGGTCGCGCTGTGCGCGAAGACCGTGCCGTGCGGGGCCGCCGCGCAGACCGCGCTGACCGCGAGCGGGATCGAGCTGACGCCGGTGTCGTACGAGCAGGACGTGAAGTCGGCGCTGACGAAGGTGGAGCTGAAGGAGGTCGACGCGTCGGTGGTCTACCAGACGGACGTGAAGGCGGCCGGCGGCAAGGTCACCGGCGTGGACTTCCCCGAGGCGGGCAAGGCGATCAACGCGTACCCGATCGTCACCCTGAAGCACGCGCCCAACCCGGCGGCCGCGCAGGCGTTCGTCGCACTGGTGGAGTCCGCGCAGGGGCAGCGGGTCCTCGGCGAGGCCGGCTTCCTCAAGCCGTGAGGCGGTTCCCGGGCGCGGACGCGCGGCGGTCCTCCGGCCCACGGGCGAGGCGGTCCCCGGGCCGGCGGCGGTGGGCGCGCGGCGCTCCCGTGCCGCTGCTGGCGCCCGCCCTGGCCGGCATGGCGTTCCTGCTGGTGCCGCTCCTGGCGCTGCTGATCAGGGCGCCGTGGCGGTCGATGCCGCACCAGCTGACCAGCACCGCGGTGTGGCAGGCGCTGCGGCTGTCGCTGGAGACGGCGACCTCGGCGACCGTGGTGGCGCTGGTGCTGGGTGTGCCGCTGGCCTGGCTGCTGGCCCGCACCCGCTTCCCCGGCCGCCGGATCGTACGGGCGCTGGTGACGCTGCCGCTGGTGCTGCCGCCGGTGGTGGGCGGTGTGGCGCTGCTGCTGGCGCTCGGCCGCAACGGTGTGGTGGGGCGCTGGCTGGACGCGTGGTTCGGGATCACACTGCCGTTCACCACGGCCGGGGTGGTGGTGGCCGAGGCGTTCGTGGCGATGCCGTTCCTGGTGATCAGCGTGGAGGGCACGCTGCGGGCCGCCGACACGCGCTACGAGGAGGCCGCGGCGACGCTGGGCGCCTCGCGGTTCACCGCCTTCCGCCGGGTGACGCTGCCGATGATCGCGCCGGGCGTGGCCGCGGGCGCGGTGCTGGCCTGGGCGCGGGCGCTCGGCGAGTTCGGCGCGACGATCACCTTCGCGGGGAGTTTCCCGGGCCGCACCCAGACCATGCCGCTGTCGGTCTACCTCGCCCTCCAGGACGACCCGGACGCGGCGATCGCGCTGAGCCTGGTGCTGCTCGCGGTCTCGGTGGCGGTGCTGGCCGGCCTGCGCGACCGCTGGACGGGGGCGGCGACGGCATGAGCGGCACGAGCGGCACGAGCGACGCGGTGGGCGCGGGCGGGGACAAGGACACGGGCGGGGACAAGGGCGCGAGAGGTCCCGGCGCGGGCGGCGACGGCATGGGTACGGAGAGCGGGGGCGCCGGTCTCGACGCGCACCTCGTGGTGGACCGCGGTGCGTTCCGGCTGGACGTACGGCTGGCGGCTGCCCCCGGCGAGGTGCTCGCGCTGCTCGGGCCGAACGGCGCGGGCAAGACCACGGCGCTGCGCGCGCTGGCCGGGCTGACCCCGCTGACCGGGGGCGCGCTGACACTGGACGCCGACGTGCTGGAGGACCCCGCGCGGCGGCTGCGGGTGCCGCCCGAGGACCGGCCGTGCGGCGTGATCTTCCAGGACTACCTGCTCTTCCCGCACCTGAACGCGCTGGACAACGTCGCCTTCGGGCCGCGCTGCCGCGGCATGGGCAGGGCGCGGGCGCGGGAGCTGGCCGCGGACCTGCTGGACCGGATGGGCCTGGCCGACCACGCGCACGCCAGGCCGCGGCGGCTGTCCGGCGGTCAGGCCCAGCGGGTGGCGCTGGCCCGGGCGCTGGCGACCGCGCCGCGGCTGCTGCTGCTCGACGAGCCGCTGGCCGCGCTGGACGCGGCCGCGCGGCTGGACGTCCGGGCCGAACTGCGCCGCCACCTCGCGGAGTTCGAGGCGGTCGCGGTGCTGGTGACGCACGATCCGCTGGACGCGATGGTGCTGGCCGACCGGCTGGTGGTGGTCGAGCACGGCGAGGTGGTGCAGGAGGGCACGCCGGCCGAGATCGCCCGCCGGCCGCGTACCGACTACGTCGCCCGGCTGGTCGGGCTCAACCTCTACCGCGGCGACGCGGACGGGCACACGGTGGCGCTCGGGCCCGAACTGGCCCTGACCGCCGCGGAGTCGCTGTCCGGGCCGGCCTTCGTGGCGTTCCCGCCGAGCGCGGTGACGCTGCACCCGGCGCGCCCGGAATCCAGTGCCCGCAACGCCTGGCCGGCCCGGGTCACCGGCATGGAGTCGCACGGCGACCAGATCCGCGTCGCGCTGGCCGCCGAGCCCGGCGGAACGGCGGCCGAGCCCGGCGGAACGGCGTCGACCGGCGGGATGGCGTTGACCGCCGACCTGACCGCGGTCGCGGTCGCCGAACTCGCCCTGGTGCGGGGCGCACGGGTGTGGGCCACCGTCAAGGCCGCCCAGACGCACGCCTATCCGGCCTGATGTGCCCCACACCCGCGCCTCATCCGGTCAACTCGGCAGCGTCCACTGCTGGTTCGTGCCGCCGGTGCAGCTCCAGATCTGCAGCCGGGTGCCGTTGGCCGAGCTGGGCCCGGTGGCGTCCAGGCACTTGCCCGAGCCGTCGTTGACCAGGGTCGACCCGGAGGCGTGCCACTTCTGGGCGGCCGTCCCGTTGCAGTCGTACAGCTGCACCGTCGTGCCGTTGGCCGTGCCGGCCGCGGTCACGTCCATGCACTTGCCCAGCGCCTTGAGCGTCCCTCCCCCAGAGTCTGCGCCCTGGGGGGACCCCCAACCCACCGTCCAGCTCTGCGCGTTCGTCCCGTTGCAGTCGTACAACTGCACCGCCGCACCGTTCGCACTGCTCGCCCCCGCGACATCCACGCACTTGCCCGCGTAACCGGACCTGATCGCACCCGTGGCCCCGCCGGACGGCGGGGTGACCGGTCCCGACCTGCCGGCCGCCCACGCGATCTCCTGGAGCAGGAGCTTGTTCTGCTGGGCGCTGGCGAAGGTGGACGACAGGGCGGTGTTCGTCGTGTAGTCCATCGCGTTGTGGCCGAAGTTGTTGTAGACCATGCGGTAGTTCCGGTTGGACCAGACGATGGGGTAATAGCCGCTGTACCAGGTCTGGTCGGGGTCGGTGCCGATCGGGAACGTCGAGGGGTCCATCGACGCGAGGATGTCGATGTCCGGGTTGTTCCGCAGGTCGTTCTGCCAGCTGTACCACTCGCTGACCGACGAGGTGATGGTCGCGGGCAGGCCCGCGGTCGCCGGGTGCGCCGGGTCCTCGATCCGCAGTGTCTCGGACGTCGGCCCCCAGCTGTTCGACTCGAACAGGCCGGTGCCCAGGAACGTCTGGTGGTACCACGGCCAGCCGTCGGACGAGCTGTCGTTGTACGCGGCGACGTGGAAGCCGATCCAGCCGCCGCCGTTGTCCATGTAGGTCCGGAACGCGCTCTGTTCGGCCGCGGTGCTGGGGTAGTTGTCGAGGAACATCACCACTTGGTAGTTCGCCAGGTTGGCGGTGGTGAGCTGGGACCAGTCGTTGGTGGCGGTGTACGTGAAGCCGTTCGCGGCGGCCTGCTGCGGGAACCACGCGTTGGCCTCGTGGACGAAGCTGATGTGCGCCGCGTCGTAGGTGCCGTCGTAGAACGCGATCACGTGGAACGGGGTGTCGGCGTGCGCGGGGTGGGCGGCGGGCGCGGCCTGGTAGCCGAGCAGCACGGCGAGCAGCGCGAACAGCCGTACCAGCGTGTGGGTCGCGGTACGTCGTCTGAGCATGTGGGGGGCCTTCCTGTGGGCGACGGTGGGGACGTGCGCCTGTGGCCCCGATTGAAAGGTCCAGACTATGTTCATGTCAATGACTCGCGGTCAAATCCGTGACCGCGGGGGTGTGGGGCGAGGCGGCGGGGCCGGTCCGCGGGAGTGATGCGTGAGGCCGAGCCGCGGCATGTCCGTTCCGTTCAAGACCCGCGGGGTCGCGCCGCCTAGCGTGGTGGGCATGAACGCACAGCACACACATGCCGCGGGCGCCCGCCCCGACGCCGCACCGGGCCCGCGGGTCACGCCGCGCTTGGACCTGATCGGCCTGGTCGTCGCCGACATGGCGGCGTCCCTGGCTTTCTACCGCCGCCTGGGCGTCGAGGTGCCGCCCGGCGCGGACGACGAGCCGCACGTGGAGGCGGCGCTGCCCGGCGGTCTGCGGCTGGCCTGGGACACCGAGGCGACGGTCCGCTCCTTCCGCCCGGACTGGACACCGTCCGGCGGCGACAGCCGGATCGGCCTCGCCTTCGACTGCGGGTCGCCCACGGGAGTGGACGCGGTGTACGCGGAGTTGACGGCCGCGGGCCACACCGGCCGGCTGGAGCCGTGGGACGCCTTCTGGGGACAGCGCTACGCGGTCGTCCACGACCCGGACGGCAACACCGTCGACCTCTTCGCCGCGTCCGAACAGCCCCCGGCCGCCGACTGAACGCCGCGCGCGCGACGGGGTTCACGGCCGGACGCGGGTGAACGACACCCGGGCGGCCGGGAGGCCGCACCGACGAACCGCCCCCGGAGGCCGGGGTTGGCGGCCCCTGCGGGTGAACGATCCGTGCGCGCCCGGAGGTTGACCGGGCCCCCGGGCGAACCGCCGCTACGTGGTGAGGAGTTCACCCAGTGGCAGCCCGGTCAGTGCTCTGACCTCGCGGGCCAGGTGCGGCTGGTCGGCGTAGCCCGCGTCGGCGGCGACCGTTGCGAACGGCAGTCCGCCGCGGGCCAGTTCCAGCGCCCGCTGCAACCGCAGCACCCTGGCCAGGGTCTTGGGCCCGTAGCCGAAGGCGTCCTCGCAGCGCCGCCGCAACTGCCGCTCGCCCAGGCCCACGGCCGCCGCGACCTCGGCGACGCCGCGCCCGGCGGCCAGCCGCGCCGCGACCTCGGCCGGAAGCCGCTGCTCGCCGCGCCTGGCCGCGTCACCGGACGTCTCCTCCCGCGCCATCCGCAGGACCTGCCGCGCGGCCCATGCGTCGAGGACGGCCGCGGGGTCCTCGGCCGCGCGCTCGGCGAGCCGCCGGGCCGGGCCGTCCCCCCACAGCGCGTCGAGGGGGACCCGCCGGTCCCGCAGCTCCTTCGCGGGCACGCCCAGCACCCGCGGCGCGGACCCCGGCGCGAAACGCAGCCCCGCGTACCGCGTCCCGACCCGCGCGCTCGCCACGTACGCGACGGTGTCGGGCCCCGCGACCAGCAGTTCGCCGTCGCACCAGAGCAGGTCCATGCAGCCGTCGGGCAGCACCCGGTACGCGGCCCGCGCGGCGGTCGCGGCCCCGGACCGTACGGCCGCACCCGGCCCGCCCGCTGCCCGTGGAGAGCTCGCGGCGTCCTGGGGGCGTACGTCCGGCCGGCCGGCCACGTCCCCGGCCCTCACGCCCGGCGGGTCCGCCGCGTCCCCGGCCTGTAGGTCCACCGCGGCAGGCGGGTCCGCGCCGACCGTGCGGGTCCACACCGTGACGCCCGCGGCCCGCCCGCTCCACTCCCTGTACCGGCCCACTCCCCCATGGTCGCACCGGGGCGCGCGGCGGCGAGCCCGGCCGGCGGCACGAACCGGGCGGACCGGGCCGGCCAGGCCGAGCGGACCGACCGGCGCGCGGGTCAGGGCTGACGGTGGTCGGAGCCGTGCCGGGGGCCCTGGGAGGCGGGCGGCCCCGGCGGCAGGTGCGGGGGGTGCGGCGGGTGCGGTGAGGGCGCGGCGTACGGGGGTCCTGGCGGCGGCGCCGGAGGCCGCGGCGGCCGGGGAGGCTGCGGGGGCAGCCTCGGCGGCTGGTCCGGCCACACCGGCTGCGGCCCTCCCGGCCCAGGCGCAGGCGCGGGTGAGGGTGAGGGTGAGGGCGCCTGCGAGGGCGGCAGCGGCGACGCCGCGGGGCGCAGCGCCGGCGGAGGCTCCGGCGGCTGCTGCGCCGGGTCCTGTCCGCGCGGGCCGGACACGGGCCGGCCGGGGATCGGCCTCCCGGGCCTGGACCGGTCGGGCGAAGGCTGACCGGGCAGCGGCTGACCGGAGGCCGGCTGCCCCGGCATCTGCTGGCCCGGCATCTGCTGCCCCGGCAGTTGCTGGCCGGGCAGTTGCGGCTCCGAGCGCCGCCGCAGCCGGGAGCGCACGTCGCCGTGCGGCAGGATGTCCGCCCAGCGCTCGGGGTACTCCGCGGGCGGCTCGCCGTCGTCCTCCTCGTCCTCCCCCGCCTCGGCCGCCGCGGCCTGGCGGGCCCGCCGTGCCGCCGCGCGGGCGACCACCTCGGCCGCCGCGGCCTCGCGCAGCCGCGCGTTCTCCTCGCGCGCGGCCTTCGTGGCCAGCGACGGCCAGACCCGGTCGACCGCGGCGTTGACGGCCGCGCCGACCAGCACCGCGAAGGCGGACACGCCGATCCACAGCAGCACCGCGACGGGTGCGGCGAGCGAGCCGTAGATGGTCGGGCCCTCCACCGCGTGGGTGAGGTAGATGCGCAGCACGAAGCTGCCGACCACCCACATCAGCAGCGCGACCAGCGCCCCCGGCACGTCCTCGTACCAGGGCGACCTGACCGGCACCGACACGTGGTAGAGGGTGGTGAGGAAGGCGATCGACGCGAGCAGCACGAACGGCCAGTACAGGACGTGCACGGTGCCCGCGCCGCCGGGCAGCACGTCGGTGACCGCGTTCGGGCCGACCACCACCAGCGGCAGCACGGCCGCGCCGAGCACCAGCGCGACGACGTAGAGCACCAGCGACATCAGGCGGGTCCTGACGATGCCGCGGCGGCCCTCCAGGCCGTACATGATCGTGATGGTGTCCACGAAGACGTTGACCGCGCGCGAGCCGGACCACAGGGCGATCAGGAAGCCGAGCGAGATCAGGTCCGGGCGGCGGCCGTGGAAGACGTCGTCGACCAGCGGTTTGACCAGCTGATTGACGCCCTTGTCGGAGAGCACGGTCGAGGACGCGCTCAGGATGTTGTGCCGGATGTGGTCTATGGTGTCGAGCCCGATGACGGTGTCGACGTAGCCGAGCGCCCCGACCAGGCCGAGCAGCAGCGGGGGCAGCGAGAGCAGCACGAAGAAGGCCGCCTCCGCGGCGAGCCCGGTGACGCGGTACTCCATGCAGGAGTCGACCGTGTCCTTGAGCAGCAGCCAGGCGACCTTGCGCTTGGAGACGTTCCGGTACAGGGCCCGCGCCCTGTGCCACCGGGTCGGACGCCGATGGCTTCTTTCTTCCGCTGCTTGCACGCCCTTACGTTAGCTGGCATGACCACCCTCACTCACACGGTGACGAACCAGGCTCCCCCGCTGGTGGGCCACGACGTCTACAGCACCGACCGCGCGCTCGTCGAGGCGGTGGCGCGGCACGCCGATCCGGGCCGGCTGGCCGGCATCGAGGCGGAGCTGTCCGAGCTGGGCCGGTCCGCGGGCTCCGCGCAGGCGCAGAAGTGGGCGGAGGAGGCGAACACGTACGAGCCGGTGCTGCGCACGCACGACCGCTACGGCAACCGGATCGACGAGGTGGAGTTCCATCCGTCCTATCACCGGCTGCTCGGGCACGCGGTGTCCGCCGGGCTCACCGATGCCTGGTCGCGCCCGGACGGCCATCTGCGCCGCGCGGCCGGCTTCCTGGTGTGGTCGCAGGTGGAGGCCGGGCACGGCTGCCCGGTGTCGATGACGCACGCGGCGGTGCCGGCGCTGCGGGCCGAGCCGGCGCTGGCCGCCGAGTGGGAGCCGCGGCTGGGTTCGCAGACGTACGACCCGCAGCTGACCGCGCCCGGCGCCAAGCCCGGGGCACTGTTCGGGATGGGCATGACGGAGAAGCAGGGCGGCTCGGACGTGCGCGCCAACACCACCCGGGCGGAGCCGCTCGCGGAGGAGGGTGCGTACGCGCTGACCGGGCACAAGTGGTTCTGCTCCGCGCCGATGTCGGACGGCTTCCTGGTGCTGGCGCAGGTGCCCGGTGGGGGCGCCTCCCGTGCCGAAGGTCAGGGTGGATTGACCTGCTTCCTGCTGCCGCGGGTGCTGCCCGACGGCAGTCGCAACGTGTTCGCCATCCAGCGGCTGAAGGACAAGCTGGGCAACCGTTCCAACGCCTCCAGCGAGGTCGAGTTCAGCGGCACCTGGGCGCGGCGGATCGGCGAGGAGGGCCGCGGCGTCGCGACGATCATCGGCATGGTGGCCGCGACCCGGCTGGACTGCGCGCTCGGCTCGGCGGCGCTGATGCGGCAGGCGGTGGCGCAGGCGGTCCACCACACGACGTACCGGCAGGCGTTCGGCGGGCCGCTGGTCGACAAGCCGCTGATGCGCAACGTCCTGGCGGATCTGGCCCTGGAGTCCGAGGCGGCCACCACCACGGCGCTGCGGATGGCCGCGGCGTACGACGCGGACACCGAGCAGGAGCGGGCGCTGCGCAGGCTCGGCGTCGCGGTCACCAAGTACTGGGTGACCAAGCGGTGTCCCGCGGTGGCGGCCGAGGCGCTGGAGTGCCTGGGCGGCAACGGGTACGTCGAGGAGTCCGGGATGCCGCGGATCTTCCGCGAGTCGCCGCTGAACTCGGTGTGGGAGGGCTCGGGCAACGTCCAGGCGCTGGACGTGCTGCGGGTGCTCCAGCGCGAGCCGCGGGCGCTGGAGGCGTTCCTCACCGAGATCGGGTCGGCGCGCGGCGCGGACCACCGGCTGGACGCGGCGGTCAAGGACCTGTTCGGCGAACTCGCCGACCTGGAGGGCATCGAGGCCCGTGCGCGCCGTGTGGTCGAGCGGATGGCCCTGGTCCTCCAGGGCTCCCTGCTGGTCCGCCACGCCCCGTCCGCGGTCGCCGACGCCTTCTGCGCCTCCCGCCTCGGCGGCGACTGGGGCGCCGCCTTCGGCACCCTCCCGGCCGGCCTGGACCACGCCGCGATCGTCCGCCGGGCCGCTCCGGTGGAGGCGGAGTAGCCGAGGGGCATAGGCGCTGCGAGAACGCCGGGCCGCGGGCCCGGAGCCGGGCCGCCGGCAAAGGAAGAGAAACGAAAACGGCGCCGCGCCGACTCGGCGCCGTTTTCGGTGACGCGGCGTCACTCTCGGTCCAGGGCGCGCGCGCCGCAAGGGTTGCAGCCGGTTGCAACGCGGGGCGGGGCGCAGCTCACCGCCCGGGTGACAGCAGCGACCCGCCTGGCGGTGATGACCGATTGCGCTGCGCCCGGCGCCGCCGGAAGGGCAGCATGGGACCGTGGCACGACGCGGACAGGGCGGGAGGGACGTGGCTCAACCACCAGTCGGACCGGCGGGGTCCGCGAGGGAGGCCGCCGCCCGGGAGGCCCCGCCGGCCGGGGAGGCACGGCAGGGCCCGGCCCGCGCGGTGATCTCCGAGTCGTGGTCGCGGGCGCTGCGGCTCGGCGTGGACCCGGAGTCGGGCCGCGGCACCGAGCCGCTGAGCACCGACGAGATCGAGTACCGCCGCGGTGCGGGCCCGATCCGCACGGTGCTGCCGGCGCTGCGCGAGGGCCTGGTGCCGATCGCGGACGCGGCGCTGCACCTGATGGTCGTCACCGACGCCGAGGGCCGGGTGCTGTGGCGCGACGGCAGCCTCGCGGTGCGCAGGAGCGCGGACCGGGTGGGCTTCGCGGAGGGCGCGTCCTGGGCGGAGGAGTCGGTCGGCACCAACGCGATCGGCACCGCGCTGATCACCCGCGCCCCGCTGCAGGTGCACTCCACCGAGCACTTCGTCCGCCTGCACCACGCGTGGACCTGCGCCGCGGCCCCGCTGCACGACCCGCGCGACGGCCGGCTGATCGGCGTGGTGGACGTCAGCGGCCCCGCCGCGAACCTGCACCCGTCGACGCTGTCCCTGGTGACCGCGGTGGCGCGGGTCGCCGAGGCGGAGCTGCGGGCGGCGCACTGGGCGGCGGTGGAGCGGTTACGGGCGATCGCCGCGCCGATCCTGGCCCGGATCGGCGGCCGGGCGCTGGCCGTCGACCCCAACGGCTGGACCGCCGCGGTCACCGGGCTCGCGCCGGTGGACCGGGTGGCGCTGCCGGCGCCGGCCCGGGCCGGGCAGACCTGGCTGCCGTCGCTGGGCCGCTGCACCCTGGAGCCGCTGCCCGGCGGCTGGCTGGTGCGGGTCGCGCCGCAGGACGGGCTGCCGGCACCGAGCCGGGTGCTGCTCGACCTGAGCCGGCCGGGGTTCGCGACGGTGACGGTGAGCGGTGCGGCGGGCAGCTGGTCGCAGCGGCTGAGCCCGCGCCACGCCGAGCTGCTGTTCGTGCTGGCGGCGCGGCGCTCGGGGCGCAGCGCGGCCGAGCTGGCCGCGGACCTGTTCGGCGATCCGAGCCGTACGGTCACCGTGCGCGCGGAGCTGTCCCGGCTGCGGCGCAACCTCGGCGGGGTGCTCGCGCACCGGCCGTATCGTTTCGCCGACGGCGTGGACGTGAGCCTGCTGCGGCCGACCCGCGCGCACGACCTGCTCCCCCACTCGGTGGCCCCCGCGGTGCTGGCGGCGCGGCTGTCCCCCGACCTCCGCGGCCCCTGACCTGTGCGGCCCCTGACCTGTGCGGAAACGTCACGGCAGCCGCGCGGGCGCCGTGCCGCGCCCGGTCGCGTCCCGTCCCGCCCGCCGGCCACCGGCGCCGCGGCGGCCCGGACCGGGCTGTCGTACCCCGCCCGTACAGTGGCCGGTATGACGACGACGCCCACCGAGCCCGGGACCACGCCCGTGACCACGTGGTATCTGGAGATGACCGCCGCGGCCGAGCTGCGGCCCTCCGCCGCGCCGGCCGCGGGCGCGGACGTGGCGGTGGTGCGCGCCGAGATACCGTCCGCGCCGTTCAGCCGATTCCTGTATACGGCGGTGGGCGGCGACGTCTCGTGGACGGACCGGCTGGAGTGGCCGCCCGAGCGCTGGGCGGCGTATCTGGAGCGGCCCGGCTGCGAGACGTGGGTGGCGTACGAGCGCGGCACGCCCGCGGGGTACGTGGAGTTGGAGGCGCAGGACGGCGGCGCGGTGGAGATCGTGTACTTCGGGCTGCTGCCGCGCTTCCGCGGCCGGGGCATCGGCGGCCACCTGCTGTCCTACGGCGCCGCGCGGGCCTGGGACCTGGCCGCGCGGTGGCCGGGCCGGGAGCCGACCACCCGGGTGTGGGTGCACACCTGCTCGCTGGACGGCCCGTACGCGCTGGCCAACTACGAGCGCCGCGGGTTCAGGGTGACCAGGACCACATCGTCTCACTAAATGGGATATTGAAGTCCACATAGCGGACGTCGGTGGACGCTCCGGAGACCGGCATGCCACGCTTTCGTCATGTCGCGCACGGGAATCGCCTTGGTAGGTCGGCCGCACGTCGACTTCTGCCGCGTGTCCAGCGCCATCTGTCCGGCGGGCTGACCGCACCCGGCACCCCTGACGCGTCACCCCTGCCACCCTGCGCCGTCCCCGTCGTCGTGGACGCGCGGGCCCCCGCCACGCCCGCCGCGCGTCGAGCAGCCCGCGTCGCGCCCGACCGGCCAGGTCAGGGGGCCGGCCCGCGCCTTTCCGACCCGCTCGTCAAGCCTGCCCGAAGGACGCAACGCCATGGCCGCCAGCCCCGAACACCCCCAGCCCCCGGCCGCGCCCGCGGGCCGCCGCAAGTCCGGGCGCCACCGCGGCGAGGGCCAGTGGGCGAAAGGGCACTTCACCCCGCTCAACGGCAACGAGCAGACCAAGAAGGACGACGACGGTCTCAACGTGCGGACGCGCATTGAGACGATCTACGCCCACGGCGGCTTCGACTCCATCGACGGCGCCGACCTGCGCGGCCGGATGCGCTGGTGGGGCCTGTACACCCAGCGCCGCCCCGGGATCGACGGCGGCCGCACCGCGGTGCTGGAGCCCGAGGAGCTGGACGACCGCTACTTCATGATGCGGGTCCGGATCGACGGCGGCCGGCTCACGGTGGCGCAGCTGCGGGTGATCGGCGAGGTGTCCCAGGAGTTCGCCCGCGGCACCGCGGACATCACCGACCGGCAGAACATCCAGCTGCACTGGATCAGGATCGAGGACGTGCCCGAGATCTGGCGCCGGCTGGAGGCGGTGGGCCTGTCCACCACCGAGGCGTGCGGCGACGTGCCCCGGGTGATCATCGGCTCGCCGGTGGCCGGCATCGCCGAGGACGAGATCATCGACGGCACCTGGGCGATCGAGCAGATCCACGACCGCTACATCGGCAGCAAGGAGTTCTCCAACCTGCCGCGGAAGTTCAAGACCGCGATCTCCGGCTCGCCGCTGATGGACGTGGTGCACGAGATCAACGACGTGTCGTTCGTCGGCGTCGAGCACCCCGAGCACGGCCCCGGCTTCGACCTGTGGGTCGGCGGCGGGCTGTCCACCAACCCGCGGCTGGGCGAGCGGCTCGGCGCCTGGGTGCCGCTGACCGAGGTGCCCGAGGTGTGGGCCGGGGTGGTCGGCATCTTCCGCGACTACGGCTACCGCAGGCTGCGTTCGCGCGCCCGGCTGAAGTTCCTGATGGCCGACTGGGGCGCCGAGCGGTTCCGCCAGGTGCTGGAGGACGAGTACCTCGAGCGCCCGCTCGTCGACGGCCCGGCGCCGCAGCTGCCGCAGCAGGTCTGGCGCGACCACATCGGCGTGCACCGGCAGCAGGACGGCAACTTCTACATCGGCTTCGCGCCGCGCGTCGGCCGGGTGGACGGCGCCACGCTCACCAAGATCGCCGAGATCGCCGCCGAGCACGGCTCGGACCGGCTGCGCACCACCACCGACCAGAAGATGGTGGTGCTGGACGTGCCGGGCGAGCGGGTCGAGTCGCTCACCGCGGCCCTGGAGTCGCTGGACCTGCGGGTGCGGCCGTCGTCCTTCCGGCGCGGCACGCTGGCCTGCACCGGCATCGAGTTCTGCAAGCTGGCGATCGTCGAGACCAAGGACCGCGCCTCCGCGCTGATCGACGAACTGGAGCGCCGGCTGCCGGAGTTCGACGAGCCGATCGGCATCAACGTCAACGGCTGCCCCAACTCCTGCGCCCGCATCCAGACCGCCGACATCGGCCTGAAGGGCCAGCTGGTCACCGACGCCGACGGCAACCAGGTCGAGGGCTTCCAGGTGCACCTGGGCGGCGGCCTGGGCCTGGACGCCGGCTTCGGCCGCAAGGTCCGCGGCCTGAAGGTCACCTCGGCCGAACTGACCGACTACGTCGAGCGGGTGCTGCGCCGCTTCCAGCAGGAGCGCACCGACGGCGAGCGGTTCGCCCAGTGGGCGGCCCGCGCCTCCGAGGAGGCGCTGTCGTGACCGAGCGCGCCGCACCCTTCCACTGCCCCTACTGCGGCGACGAGGACCTGCGCCCGTCCGAGCAGGGGCACGGCGCCTGGGAGTGCCGCGCCTGCAACCGCGCGTTCCAGCTGAAGTTCCTCGGCCTGCTGGCCGAGGGGTTCGCCCCCCGGCAGCCGCCGGCCTCCCGTACCCCGCACGTACCGCCGCCTGGAGGCGCCGCGTGACCACCGCACAGCACACCGACGAGGAACTGCGGCAGCTCGCCGAACAGGCGGGCCGCGACCTGGAGGAGGCGTCCGCGACCGACATCCTGCGCTGGGCCGTCGACACCTTCGGCAGCCGCTTCTGCGTGACCTCCTCGATGGAGGACGCCGTGGTGTCCCACCTGGCCTCGCGGGTGGCGCCGGGCGTGGACGTGGTGTTCCTGGACACCGGCTACCACTTCCCCGAGACCATCGGCACCCGCGACGCCGTCGCCGCGGTGATGGACGTGAACGTGATCACCCTCACCCCGCGGCAGACCGTGGCCGAGCAGGACGCCGAGCACGGCCCGCGGCTGCACGACCGCGACCCCGACCTGTGCTGCGCGCTGCGCAAGGTCGCCCCGCTGGAGGAGGGCCTGAAGGGCTACGACGCGTGGGCGACCGGGCTGCGCAGGGACGAGTCGCCGACCCGCGCGAACACCCCCGTGGTCGGCTGGGACGCCCGCCGGCGCAAGGTGAAGATCGCCCCGATCTCACGTTGGTCTCAGAAAGACGTGGAAGCGTACGTCGCCGAGCACGGCGTACTCACCAATCCGCTGCTGATGGACGGCTATGCCTCGATCGGCTGCGCGCCGTGCACCCGCCGGGTGCTGGAGGGCGAGGACGCGCGCGCCGGCCGCTGGGCGGGGCTGGGCAAGACCGAGTGCGGGATACACCTGTGACCACATCCACCGTCGCGGCCGCTGCCGCCGCGACCCACCGGGAGGACGCCATGAGCACCGGGGCCACCGTCTGGCTCACCGGCCTGCCGAGCGCCGGCAAGACCACCGTCGCGCTGGCGCTGGCCGAGCGGCTGCGCGCCGCGGGCCGCCGGGTCGAGGTGCTGGACGGCGACGAGATCCGCGAGTTCCTCTCCGCCGGCCTGGGCTTCAGCCGCGAGGACCGGCACACCAACGTGCAGCGCATCGGCTTCGTCGCCGAACTCCTGGCCTCCCACGGCGTGCTGGTGCTGGTGCCGGTCATCGCGCCGTACGCGGACAGCCGTGAGGCGGTCCGCAAGCGGCACCAGACCCAGGGCACCGGCTACGTCGAGGTGCACGTGGCCACCCCGGTCGACGTCTGCGCGGAGCGCGACGTCAAGGGCCTGTACGCACGGCAGGCGGCGGGCGAGCTGAGCGGGCTGACCGGCGTGGACGACCCGTACGAGACGCCGGAGGACCCGGACCTGCGGATCGAGACGCAGGGGCGCACCGTCGAGCAGTCGGCGGCCGCCGTGCACGCACTGCTCGTGGAGAGGGGACTGGCGGCATGACGACCACCGTGGCGCACCCGGAGGCGACGGGCAGCCCGTACGCGCTGACCCACCTGGACGCGCTGGAGTCCGAGGCGGTGCACATCTTCCGCGAGGTGGCGGGCGAGTTCGAGCGGCCGGTGATCCTCTTCTCCGGCGGCAAGGACTCGATCGTCATGCTGCACCTGGCGCTCAAGGCGTTCGCGCCGGCGCCGGTGCCGTTCACGCTGCTGCACGTGGACACCGGGCACAACTTCCCCGAGGTGCTGGACTTCCGGGACCGCACGGTGGCCGCGCACTCCCTGCGGCTGCACGTGGCGAAGGTGCAGGACTACATCGACGACGGGCGGCTGCGCGAGCGCCCCGACGGCACCCGCAACCCGCTGCAGACCGTGCCGCTGACCGACGCGATCCGCGAGCTGCGCTTCGACGCGGTCTTCGGCGGCGGCCGGCGCGACGAGGAGAAGGCCCGCGCGAAGGAGCGGGTGTTCTCGCTGCGCGACGAGTTCTCCCAGTGGGACCCGCGGCGCCAGCGCCCCGAGCTGTGGTCGCTGTACAACGGCCGGCACGCGCCGGGCGAGCACGTCCGGGTCTTCCCGCTGTCCAACTGGACCGAGCTGGACGTGTGGCAGTACATCGCGCGCGAGCGGATCGAGCTGCCGCAGATCTACTTCGCGCACGAGCGCGAGGTGTTCGCCCGCGGCGGCATGTGGCTCACCCCCGGCGAGTGGGGCGGGCCGCGGGACGGCGAGCCGGTGCAGACCCGGCTGGTGCGCTACCGCACGGTCGGCGACATGTCCTGCACCGGCGCGGTGGACTCCGACGCGACCACGCTGGAGGCGGTGATCGCGGAGATCGCCGCGTCCCGGCTGACCGAGCGCGGCGCCACCCGGGCCGACGACAAGCTGTCAGAAGCGGCGATGGAAGACCGCAAGCGCGAGGGGTACTTCTAGCCATGACGAGCACCACGCAGTCCATCGGCGCCGGAGCGGGCGCGGACGCCCAGGCCACGCTGCTGCGCTTCGCCACCGCCGGCTCGGTGGACGACGGCAAGTCGACGCTGGTCGGGCGGCTGCTGCACGACTCCAAGTCGGTGCTGACCGACCAGTTGGAGGCGGTCGAGCGCGCCTCGCTGACCCGCGGTCAGGAGGGCCCGGACCTCGCGCTGCTCACCGACGGCCTGCGGGCCGAGCGGGAGCAGGGCATCACCATCGACGTGGCCTACCGGTACTTCGCCACCGCGCGCCGCCGCTTCATCCTCGCCGACACGCCCGGCCATGTGCAGTACACCCGCAACATGGTCACCGGCGCCTCGACCGCGGAGCTGGCCGTGGTGCTGGTGGACGCGCGCAACGGCGTGGTCGAGCAGACCCGCAGGCACGCCGCGGTGGCCGCGCTGCTGCGGGTGCCGCACGTGGTGCTCGCGGTGAACAAGATGGACCTGGTGGACTACGCGGAGCCGGTGTTCGCCGCGATCGCCGAGGAGTTCACCGCCTACGCGGCCTCGCTGGGCGTGCCCGACGTGACCGCGATCCCGATCTCGGCGCTGGCCGGGGACAACGTGGTGGAGCCGTCCTCGCACATGGACTGGTACGGCGGCCCGACCGTGCTGGAGCACCTGGAGACCGTGCCGGTCAGCCACGACCTGGCCGGGTGCCCGCCGCGCTTCCCGGTGCAGTACGTGATCCGGCCGCAGAGCGCCGAACACCCGGACTACCGCGGCTACGCGGGCCGGATCGCCTCGGGGATGTTCCGGGTGGGGGACGCGGTGACGGTGCTGCCGTCCGGCCGGACCACCACCGTCGCGGGCATCGACGCGCTGGGCGAGCCGGTGGAGACCGCGTGGGCGCCGCAGTCGGTGACGCTGCTGCTCGCCGACGACCTGGACGTCTCGCGCGGCGACCTGATCGCGCCGGCCGCGGACGCGCCGCCGGTCGGCCAGGACGTGCGGGCCACGGTGTGCCACCTGCACGAGCGGCCGCTGCGGATCGGTGAGCGGGTGCTGCTCAAGCACGGCACCCGGACCGTCAAGGCGCTGGTCAAGGAGATCCCGTACCGCATCGACCTGTCGCACGGGCTGGCCCACCAGGACCTGCCGGAGCGCCTCGACGTCAACGACATCGGCTCGGTGGTGCTGCGCACCGCGGAGCCGCTGCCGGTGGACCCGTACGCGGTGTCCCGGCTCACCGGATCGTTTCTGCTGATCGACCCGGCCGACGGCGCCACGCTCACCGCGGGCATGGCCGGCGAGGCGTTCGCCGCGCCCGCCGACGCCCACGCGCCCGCCGGGGCGGGCGCGGACGACGGCGGATGGGACTTCTGACCGTGCAGCACCAGGCCACGGAGGCGTTCTCCGGATTCGCGAAGGAGGGCGGGCGCGTCGGCAGCGGCTCGCTCGGCTCGGGTACGGGCGGGGTCGCGCGATGTGCGGGCTGACGGCTTTCCCTTCCTGTCGTTCCCGCCTCGCCCGCACCACCGCTGTGCCCGCGAACCGCGCGGCGCGCCACGCGCCGCACCGCTGTCGAAGACCTGACGACACTCCGGCCGCGCCCTGACCGACGACGGGCGCGACACGCCGGGCCTTACGAGAGGACACCTCCGTGTCTGCCCAGCTCCGCCCGTCCGCCCGCACCTCCTCCCGCCGCCGCAGACTCGTCGCCGCGGCGGCCGCCCTGCCGATCCTCTTCGGCGCGCTCGCCGCCTGCGGCTACGGCTCCGACAAGTCCGACGACAGCGCCTCCACGCCCGCCGCGACGGGTGGCAGCAGCAGCGCGGCCAAGCTGTCCGCCGACGAGGTGAAGATCGGCTACTTCCCGAACCTGACCCACGCCACCGCGCTGGTCGGGCTGAAGGAGGGCTTCTTCCAGCAGGAGCTGGGCGCCACGAAGATCAAGCAGGCCACCTTCAACGCCGGGCCCGCGGAGATCGAGGCGCTGAACGCCGGCTCCATCGACATCGGCTGGATCGGCCCCTCGCCGTCGATCAACGGCTACACCAAGTCCGGCGGCAGCGACCTGCGGATCATCGCGGGCTCCGCCTCCGGCGGCGTGAAGCTGGTGGTCAACCCGAAGAAGATCAAGACCCTGGACGACGTCAAGGGCAAGAAGATCGCCACCCCGCAGCTGGGCAACACCCAGGACGTGGCGCTGCTGAACTGGATCAGCTCCCGCGGCTGGAAGGTCGACGCGCAGAGCGGCAAGGGCGATGTGTCGGTGGTCCGCACCGACAACAAGATCACCCCGGACGCCTACAAGAACGGCTCCATCGACGGCGCGTGGGTGCCGGAGCCCACCGCCTCGAAGCTGGTCGCCGAGGGCGCCAAGGTGCTGCTGGACGAGAGCACGCTGTGGCCGGACAAGCTCTTCGTGATCACCAACGTGATCGTGTCGCAGAAGTTCCTGACCGCCCACCCGGACGTGGTCGAGGCGGTGCTGCGCGGCTCGGTGAAGACCAACGCGTGGATCAACGCCAACTCCGACAAGGCCAAGGCCGACGCCAACGACCAGCTGAAGGCGCTGACCCAGAAGGCGCTGCCGGCGAACGTCCTGGACCCGGCCTGGCAGTCGATCAAGGTGCTGGACGACCCGCTGGCCTCCACCGCCAAGTCCGAGGCGGAGCACGCGGTGTCCGCGGGCCTGCTCAAGTCGCCCAAGCTGGACGGGATCTACGACCTGACGCTGCTCAACAAGGTGCTGACGTCGCAGGGCAAGCCGGCGGTGAGCGCCGCGGGGCTCGGCACGCAGTAGGCGCCCGCGGCACCGCTGCCGTATCGGCGCGCCGCTCCCGTATCCGCCCACCCGCGACCGCGACCGCAGCCGCGCACCGCTCCCGTATCCGATGACCCCCAGGAGGTGACACCCATGGCCGACACTCTCACCGGCCCCGCGGCGCCGGCCGCCCGCCCCGCCGCGTACGCCGCGCGCCTGGACCACGTGTCGAAGGCGTTCGGCCGGCCCGGCGCCCGGCAGGTCGTGCTCGACGGCATCACGCTGGACGTGGCGCCCGGCGAGTTCGTCTGCCTCCTGGGGGCCTCGGGCTGCGGCAAGTCGACGCTGCTCAACCTGGTCGCCGGGCTGGACCAGCCGTCGGCGGGCAGCATCGACGCGCCCGGCGGCCGGCCGGCGCTGATGTTCCAGGAGCACGCGCTGTTCCCGTGGCTGACCGCCGGCCGCAACATCGAGCTGGCGCTGCGGCTGCGCGGGGTGCCGCGCGAGGAGCGCCGCCCGGAGGCCGAGCGGCTGCTGTCGCTGGTCCGGCTGGGCGGCGCGTACCGCAAGCGGGTGCACGAGCTGTCCGGCGGCATGCGGCAGCGGGTGGCGCTGGCCAGGGCGCTGGCCCAGGACAGCTCGCTGCTGCTGATGGACGAGCCGTTCGCCGCGCTGGACGCGATCACCCGGGACGTGCTGCACGACGAGCTGACCCGGATCTGGTCGGAGACCGAGCTGTCGGTGCTGTTCGTCACCCACAACGTGCGGGAGGCGGTGCGCCTGGCGCAGCGCGTCGTGCTGATGTCCTCGCGCCCGGGCCGGATCGCCCGGGAGTGGCGCATCGACATCCCGCAGCCGCGCCGCATCGAGGACGCCGCGGTGGCGGACCTGTCCGTGGAGATCACCGAGGAACTGCGGGGGGAGATCCGCCGTCATGGCCAGCACTGAGGCAGGCGCGCAGAGCGCCGACACGAAGACCGGGCAGACCGGGGAGCCCGAGGAGACCGGGCAGCCCGGGCGGACCGGCGGGCACGACGACCTGTCCGGGCTGGAGGCGGGCCTGGACGCGCTGGAGACCGTCTCCGTCGGCCGCGCCCCCGTGGGGCAGGTGCTGCTGAAGAAGGTGGTGCCGCCGCTCACCGCGATCGTGCTGGTGGTGGCGGTGTGGCAGATAGCGGTGTCGGCGGGTGTGTCGGACCCGACCAAGCTGCCCAGCCCGCACGCGGTGTGGGGCGAGCTGCGGGCCCGCTGGGAGGCCGGCGACCTGTTCTCGATCATCTGGACCAGCGTCGAGCGCGGCCTGCTCGGCTTCATGGCGGCGCTGGCCATCGGCACCCCGCTGGGCCTGGTGGTGGCCCGGGTGCCGTTCGTCCGCGCGGCGATCGGGCCGATCCTGTCCGGGCTGCAGTCGCTGCCGTCGGTGGCGTGGGTGCCGGCCGCGGTGATCTGGCTGGGCATCGAGGACTCGGCGATGTACGCGGTGATCCTGCTGGGCGCGGTGCCCTCGATCGCCAACGGCCTGGTGTCCGGCATCGACCAGGTGCCGCCGCTGTACCTGCGGGCCGGCCGGGTGATCGGCGCCACCGGGGTGCGCGGCGCCTGGTACGTCCTGCTGCCGGCCGCGCTGCCCGGTTACGTCGCGGGCCTGAAGCAGGGCTGGGCGTTCTCCTGGCGGTCGCTGATGGCCGCGGAGCTGATCGCCTCCTCCCCCGATCTCGGTGTGGGCCTCGGCCGCTACCTGGAGAACATGCGGGAGGGCTCGGACATGGCCGGCGTCTTCCTGGGCATCCTGCTGATCCTGTTCGTCGGCATCGCCATCGACCAGATCGTCTTCAGCCCGCTGGAGCGCTGGGTGCTGCGCAGCCGCGGCCTGACCGCAAGGAACCAGTGAGCACGCCGCGCCTCCTGCGACTGGTCCCGGCGCTGCCGGCGCCGCCGCCGCTGCTGGTGGTCGCGCACGGCTCGCGCGACCCACGGCACGCGGCGACCGTGCGCGCGCTCACCGCGCGGGTGGCGGCGGCGCGGCCCGGGCTGCGGGTGGAGACCGCGTTCCTGGACTTCTGCGCGCCGTCCGTACCGCGGGCGGTGCGGCTGCTGGCCGCCGACGGGGTGGCCGAGGCCGTGGTGCTGCCGCTGCTGCTGACCCGCGCCTTCCACGCCAAGTCCGACATCCCCGCGGTGCTGCGGGAGGCCACCGCGGCGCTGCCGCCGCTGGGGCTGCCGGTGCCGCGGCTGCACACCGCCGCGGTGCTCGGGCCGTCCCCGCTGCTGGTGGCGGCGCTGGAGCGGCGGCTGCGCGAGGCGGGCCTGACCGCGGCCGACCGGGCCTCGACGGGCGTGGTGCTGGCCTCCGCGGGCTCCACCGACCCCGAGGCGCGCGCGGTGATCGCCGGGATCGCCCGGCGGTGGCGGCGCAGCGGCTGGCGCGCGGTGCGGCCCGCGTACGCCTCGGCCGCGCTCCCCCGTACCGGGGACGCCGTGCGTCGGCTGCGGGCGGACGGTGTACGGTCGGTCGCCGTGGCTCCGTACGTCCTGGCGCCCGGCTTCCTGCCGGACCGCATCGAGCGCGGCGCCCGCGAGGCCGGAGCCGACGTGCTGGCGCCGGTGCTGGGCGACGCGCCCGAGGTCGCCGAGTTGCTGCTGCGCCGGTACGACGAGGCGCGTTCGCCTGTGGGTCGTCTGGTGGTTGCCTGAGAGCAACCTTTCGGTCGGTTGGTCGGTCATGTGATCGAGGGTTCCGGAGCCCTGTAACTGGAGGACGACACCGGAACGGTGGACGCATGGCCCAGACCGAGCATCGGGAGACGACCACGCCGCGGACGGCGGCAATGGGGACGGAGGAGGGAGCGGGGGGACGAACGGCGGACGACGCCGGCACGGGGACGACGACGAAGGTCCCGTTGCCTGCCGCGGCGCCCGCGGGGGGCGGGGGGGGGGGGGGGGGGGGCGGGGGGGGGGGGGGGGGGGGGGGGGGGGGGGGGGGGGGGGGGGNCCCCCCCCCCCCCCCCCCCCCCCCCCCCCCCCCCCCCCCCCCCCCCCCGCCGCGGCCGGGGGTGCGCAGGGACCGGCTGGCCGCGCTCGACGGACTGCGGTTCCTGGCCGCGCTGTCGGTGGTGCTCTTCCACTTCATCGGCCAGACGCCGTGGGCGATGGTCGACATCTGGGGGCTGCCGTACCAGCAGACCTTCCCCACGGTGCACCGCTACTTCGCCTTCGGGCGGCTCGGCGTCGACCTGTTCTTCCTGATCAGCGGCTTCGTCATCTGCATGAGCGCGTGGGGGCGCAGCCCGCGGGACTTCTTCATCTCCCGGGTGACCCGGCTCTACCCGATGTACTGGGTGGCGATCGTGCTGTCGGCGTGCGTGATCTACCTCACCGACAGCCCGTTCGGGCACCCCAACCCGCGACTGCTGTTCGCGAACTTCACCATGCTGCAGACGCCGCTCGGGGTGGACAACCTGGACCCGGTGTACTGGACGCTCTGGCCGGAGCTGTGCTTCTACCTGACCTTCGCGGTGGTGGTGTGGAAGGGCCTGAGCTACCGGCGGGTGGTGGTCTTCTGCGGGCTGTGGACGGTCGCCACGGTGCTGGCGCCCGGCGCGCGCATCCCGCTGCTGACGCTGATGGTGAACCCGACCTCGGCGCCGTACTTCATCGCCGGGATGGCCTTCTACCTGATGTACCGGTACCGGCCGACGCCGCTGCTGTGGGGCATCGTGGCGATGTCGTGGCTGCTGGCGCTGCACTTCCTGCTGGCGCCCGGCGGCGGCCGCAACAACTGGGACACCTGGTCGCCGTGGCGGGGCTGGCTGGTGCTGGTCATCACCGTGTTCTTCGCGCTGATCGCGGCGATCGCGCTGGGCTGGACCCGGTGGCTGCGCTGGCGCGGGCTGACGGTGGCCGGCACGCTCACCTTCCCGCTGTACCTGCTGCACGACACCGTCGGCATGACGGTCGCCCACCGCTACGGCACCCGGGTCGACCCCTGGGTGCTGGTCGGGGTCACCGTGGCGGCCCTGGTCGGGCTGTCGTACCTGGTGCACCGGTTCGCCGAGCAGCCGATAGCGCTGGCCATGCGGCGTTCGCTGAAGACCGCGGCGTTCAGCCTGCAACCGCCGGAGCCGCGGCGCTGACCGGCCGGCGCCGGCCCGCGGGCCGACGCCGCGCGGCTCGTACCGGTCCGGGGAGCCGGCCGGTGTAGGGGACATCCAGCAGGGGAGGGTGGGGTTCTCCCCACCCCTGAGGGGGAGAACACCCGCCGGGAAGTCACCGGTTGGCCGGATGGGTCGCAGGTCCCCGCCCCCATAGCGTCATGGGTGGACGGAGCGGCAGGTCAGCCGCCACCCAGACTCCTCGAAGGGGGCACACCGTGAGTCGCGCACGCGCACACGGCAGCAGGACGGGAATCGCGGCGGCGATGGGCGGCTGGAGCGCCCGGCACCGCTGGGCGGCGGTGGGCGGCTGGCTGCTCTTCGTCATCGCGGCGCTCATGATCGGCCAGGCCGTCGGCCGGATCGACGTGGACGAGGACCGGGCGATGCCCGGCGAGGTCGCCCAGGCGGCCACCATCATCGACGACGCGGGGCTGCAGGACGCGGCCGGTGAGATGGTCCTGGTCCAGGTGACCCGGCCGGGCGCGAGCGTCTCGGACGCGGCGGCGCACACCGCGGTCGGCCAGGTGATCGCCGCGGTGAAGGCGACCGGCCGGGTCACCGCGGTCACCTCCCCGTACGACACCGGGGCGGTCTCCAAGGACCACCGGTCCGCGCTGGTCCGCTTCGACATGCGCGGCGATCCGGACTCCGCCCCCGACCGGGTGCAGCCGGTGCTGGACGCGGTGGCGAAGGTGCAGGGTCAGCACCATGACCTGAAGGTCGAGGAGTTCGGCGACGCGAGTTCCAACAAGGCGATCGACAACGCCTTCGGCTCGGACTTCAAGACCGCCGAGTTCTCCGCGCTGCCGGTGGCGCTGGGCATCCTGCTGATCGCCTTCGGCGCGCTGGTCGCCGCGCTGCTGCCGGTGGTGCTGGCGATGAGCGCCTTCCTCGGCTCGACCGGGGTGGTGGCGCTGGTCAGCCACAAGGTGCCGATGAGCGACACCGCCAACTCGGTGATGCTGCTGGTGGGTCTGGCCGTCGGCGTCGACTACTGCCTGTTCTACCTGCGCAGGGAGCGCGAGGAGCGGGCCGCGGGGCACGACCCGCAGACCGCGCTGCGGATCGCGGCGGCCACCTCGGGCCGCGCGGTGCTGATCTCCGGCATCACCGTGATCGTGGCCATGGCGGGCATGCTCTTCACCGGGATCGGCGACTTCAAGGCGATGGGCGTCGCCACCATGATCGTGGTCGCGATAGCGATGTTCGGCTCGGTGACGGTGCTGCCGGCGCTGCTGTCGCTGCTGGGGCACCGGGTGGAGAAGGGCCGGGTGCCGTTCCTGGCCAGGGCGCAGCGGGCCCGCGCCCGGCGCACCGGGACCGCGGCGAACGGCAGCCGGATCTGGCGCGCGGTGCTGCGTCCGGTGCTGCGCAGCCCGAAGGCGGCCGTGCTGGTGGCCGGCGGCGCGCTGGTGGCCATCGCGATCCCGGCGTTCGGCATGCACACCGAGAACCTGTCGATGGACCAGGAGCTGGGCGACAGCCTGCCGATCGTGCAGACCTACGAGCACATCAACGCCGCATTCCCCGGCGGCCCCGAGCCGGCGAGCGTGGTCGTCAAGGCGGACGCGATCGGCTCCCCCGCGGTCAGGCAGGCCATCGCCGCCTTCCGCACCGAGGCGGTGGCCTCGGGTGCCAGCACCGGCCCGGTCACGGTGACCGTGCACGCGCGGCAGAACGTCGCGGAGATCCAGGTGCCGCTGGCCGGCGGCACCGACCACAAGCGCGCCGAGGCCGATCTGAAACTGCTGCGCGATCACGTCAGGCCCGACACGCTGGGCAAGGTGGCCGGGCTCCAGGCGCCGATCAGCGGTGAGACGGCCGGGTCGATGGACTTCAACCACAAGATCACCAGCAGCGTGCCGCCGGTGTTCGCGTTCGTGACGGTCTTCGCCTTCCTGCTGATGCTGCTGTCCTTCCGGTCGCTGACCATCGCGATCACCTCGATCGTGCTCAACCTGCTGTCGGTGGGCGCCGCCTACGGTGTGCTGACGGTGGTCTTCCAGCACGGCTGGGGCGCCTCGCTGGTCGGCGCCACCGGCACCGGCGCGGTGGTGGCCTGGCTCCCGCTGTTCCTCTTCGTGATCCTGTTCGGGCTGAGCATGGACTACCACGTGTTCGTGGTCTCCCGGATCCGCGAGGCGCGGATGCGCGGCCTGAGCACCCGGGACGCGATCGAGCAGGGCGTCACCACCACCGCGGGCGTGGTCACCAGCGCCGCCGTCATCATGGTCGCGGTGTTCGCGATCTTCGGGACGCTGTCGATGCAGAGCATGAAGCAGATGGGCGTCGGCCTGGCCTTCGCGGTGCTGATCGACGCGACGGTGATCCGCGGGGTGCTGCTGCCGGCCGTGATGACGCTGCCGGGGGACCGCAACTGGTACCTGCCGAAGGTCCTGCGGTGGCTGCCGGACATGACGCACGACGAGTCGGCGCTGCCGAAGGCGCCGGCCGCCGCGGACCACCCGGTCCGGCC
Source organism: Streptomyces sp. IBSBF 3018 (assembly GCA_050613715.1). Taxonomy (GTDB): domain Bacteria; phylum Actinomycetota; class Actinomycetes; order Streptomycetales; family Streptomycetaceae; genus Actinacidiphila. The sequence goes on along the minus strand of JAJSZB010000025.1, from coordinate 12,569 downwards.
CGGCCACCCGGCGCAGCCCGGTCACCCGGCGTACGGGGGCGACGCGCGGCACGGCGGCGACCAGCGGCCCGACCGCCCGGTGCCCGACCGGGTGTGAGGGGCCGGCCGGTCCGGCCGGGTCCGGTTCGGACCGGTTCACGGAACGTCACATGACGCGCGGTCAGGCCGCGGCGCACCGGGGTAGGAATACCCGGCGCGGCGCGGCCCGACGGCGTGTTCGGGACCCGGCGAGACGCGCCGGCGTACGGATGCAAGACTTGCCCTGCCGCACGTGCGCCGGTGCCGCCGGCATATGCGGGCGGACGCGCCGGGCCGGCACGGGCGGCACACGTCAGGGGGACGGGCGGCGCACGGGTGGACGCGGACGGACAGGACACGGGAGGGCGGCCCGTGGTACAGCAGACGCGGCAGGGCAGAGCAGGACACACCGGGCACGGCAGGGCAGGCCGCGCCGGGCGGGCGGACTTCGAGGGCTTCGAGGGGCTGGGCATGGCGGGAGCGGTGTTCACGCAGGACCGGGCACGTGCGGTACTCGACGCCGCCGGCCACCACGAGGCCGAGCTGCTCTCCTTCGGGGAGAACGCGGTCTTCGCCGCCGGCCGGCTGGTGATCAAGGTGGGCCGCGGCGCGGACCTGCTGGACCGGGCCCGCCGCGAAGTACGCACCGCCGACTGGCTGGCCAAGCACGACGTGCCGGCGGTCCGCTCCGCGGAGTCGGAGGTGCGGCTGGTCGAGGGCCACCCGATCACGTACTGGCAGCGGCTGCCGGAGTCGCTGCGGCCGGCCGAACCGGCCGACGTGGCACCGCTGCTGACGCTGGTGCACGCGCTGCCCGAGCCGGACTTCGGGCTGCCGCCGCGCGACCTGCTGGGCGGCGTGGAGCGCTGGCTGCGGATCGCCGGGGACGCGATCGACCCGGCCGACGCGTCGTTCCTGCGCCGGCGCAGGGACGGCTACGCGGAGGCCGCCGCCTCGCTGCGGCCGCACCTGCCGCGCGGGCCGATCCACGGCGACGCGCTGCCGCGCAACGTGCACATCGGCCCGGACGGCCCGGTCCTGGTGGACCTGGAGACCTTCTCCAGCGACCTGCGCGAGCACGACCTGATCGTGCTCGCGCTCAGCCGGGACCGCTACGGGGTGCCGGCGGCCGACTACGCCGCTTTCACCGAGGCCTACGGCTGGGACGTGACGACCTGGGACGGCTGGGAGGTGCTGCGCGGCGCCCGCGAGACGGCCAGCTGCGCCTGGGTGGCCCAGCACGCGCCGGCCAGCCAGGCGGCGCTCACCGAGTTCCGCCGCCGGGTGGCGTCGCTGCGCAACGCGGACCCCACGGTCCGCTGGTACACCTTCTAGGCCGGCGCACGCGCTGAGCCAGCCAACCGGCGCGCGCCCTGGGCGGCCCGCCCGCGCACGCCCCCTCCGCTCAGCGCCTGTTGGCCACCGCCGGCGGCGCCGGCGTGTCGGCGTCGTACGCCGCCTGCGCCTGCTGGATCGTGCCGGTGTGCCGGTCGACCCAGACCACCAGGCTCCTCAGGTGCGGCGCCAGATCCCTTCCCAGGCCGGTCAGTTCGTACGTCACCTGGATCGGCACGGTGGGCGTGACCGTGCGGCTGACCAGGCCGTCCCGGGTCAGCGCCCGCAGGGTCTGGGAGAGCATCTTCTCGCTGACTCCCCCGATCCGGGCGGCCAGTTGCGAGAAGCGGTGCGGCCGGTCCGTCAGCAGGGTGATCACGAGGGTGGCCCAGCGGCTGGTGATGTCGCCGAAGATCGGCCGCACCGGGCAGTCGGCGGCGAAGACGTCCTGTGAGAGGCCCGGCTCCCCGTCGTCGCCCGGTTCCGGCGCGGCCTCGTCGAACTGACTCATGAGGAAGGAGCTTACCGAAAGGTATGTACTTCCGGACGGTAAGCCGCCTGCATACGGTCGTGGTGCCCGGCCGCCACGGCCTGACCGGCGCGGACGACACCGTCACGGCCTGACCGGCGCCGGACGCCGACGACGACCGGGGCAGACCGGGGCAGACCGAGGCAGACCGAGCAGGACGAGGAGCAGGCCCATGGTGGATCTGGACGGACGTGTCGCCCTGGTGACCGGAGGGGGCAAGGGCATCGGACGCGGGATCTCCCGCGCCCTGGCCGCCGCGGGCGCCGCCGTGGCGGTCAACTACGCCGCCGACCGGGAGGCCGCGTCGCGGACCGTCGACGCCATCGCCGCAGCCGGCGGCCGGGCGGCGGCCGTGGCCGGCGACGTCGGCAGCCCGGAGGACGTGGAGCGGATGTTCGCGCGGGCCGCCGAAGCCTTCGGCCGGGTCGACACCCTGGTGAACAACGCGGCGGTCTACTCGTTCCAGCCGATCGAGGAGGTGACGCCGGAGGACTTCGAGCGGCACTACCGCACCAACGTGCTCGGCGTCTTCCTCACCTGCCGGGCCTTCGTGCGCCAGGTCCCCGCGGCGGGCGGCGCGATCGTCAACGTCGCGACCTCCGACATCGCGGCCAACACCGCGGGCTCGGCCCTCTACACCTCGACCAAGGGCGCCGTCACCACGATGACGAAGGTCCTGGCCAACGAGCTGGGCGGCCGGAACGTCCGGGCCAACGTCGTGGCGCCGGGACCCACCGACACCGAGGGGGCGCGGGCGCTCGGCCTCATCACCGAGGAGAACGTGGCCAGGGCGGTCGCCGGCACGCCGCTCGGCCGCCTCGGGCACCCGGACGACATCGGCTCAGCGGTGGCCCTGCTGGCGTCCCGCGACGCGGCGTGGATCACCGGCGACGTCGTCTTCGCCTCGGGCGGTTTCCGCTGACCGGTCGGGCCCCTGTCCGGCTGGTCCCTGTCCGGCTGGTCCCTGTCCGGCTGGTCCCTCGCCGCCGGCCTGGGGTCCGCTGATCCGGGGTCCGCTGATCCGGGGTCCGCCGACGCGCCGAACCTGTCGGCCGCTCTCACACCGGGCGAACCGCGGGCCCCGGCGCTCCGGGGAGGGTGACGACGAAGTGCGCGCCTCCCAGCGGACCGGGGGATCCGGACAGGGTGATGTCGCCGCCCGCGCTCCTGGCCAGGCGGCGGGCCAGGGCGAGGCCGAGGCCCGCTCCGTCGTGACCGTCGCCGGGGTCGGCCCGGCGCCCGGCCTCGAAGACCTCGGGGCCCAGGGCGGCGGGGACACCGGGGCCGTCGTCGCTCACGTGGACCTGCGTTCCGTCCGGAGCCGGCAGACACTCCACGAGGACGCGGCGCGCGGCGTAGCGGTCGGCGTTGTCGAGGAGCGGCGTGAGGATGCGTTCGACCAGCGCCGCCGGGACTCCTGCGGCCACGGCCCGCCCCTCGACCGTGACCGGGACCGCGGCCGGCGCGGCCTCGGCTCGCCGCCGGGCCAGGGACGCGGCGACCTCGCCGGGGGCGCAGCTGCCGGCGTCGGCCGAGCCCGCCCGGGCATCGGCGAGCAGGGCTTCGCAGATCCGGGCCATCGCCGCGGCGCTCGCCGCGATGGCCTCGTGGGAGGCGGCCTGCTCGGCCTGGCTGCGCGGCCGGGCGGTCAGCCATTCGGCCTCGGCGGTGATCCGCGCGAGCGGCGTGCGCAGCTCGTGCGACAGCTCCGCGGTGAGCTGCTGCTCGTGGCGGACGAGGGCCGCCAGCCGGTCCAGCAGGCCGTCGAGGTTGCCGGCGAGGTGCGCGAGTTCCCGCGGGCGCTCACCGGTCCCGAAGCGCCGCGAGAGGTCCTGCTCGCTCCACTGCGCCGCCTGGGCGCTCATCGCGCCCACCGGCCGCAGCGCACGGCCGGCGACCGACCGTGCCACCGGGTAGACGCCAGCCAGCAGCGCGAGCGCGAGCGCCGCCGACCCGAGGAGTACGTATCTGGCGGTCGACCGGTACGGGTCGAGCGCGACGGTCGCCACGACGGTGCCCGCCTGCCGTCCGCCGGCCGGGGCCATGACGGGCAGGGCGTACAGCCGGTCGGCGGCGGGCTCCGCGGTCTCGGCGAACACCGCGGACCGGCCGGCCAGCCGGTCCGCCTCGCGTTGCAGCGCGGCGGGCGCGGCGGGGCGCTCGACCGCGACCCTGCCCTGGTAGATCCACACGCCGGCGTCCAGCGCCTGGTCGTCGCTGGGCTCGTGCACGACGATCCGGCCGTCGGCCCGCGCCTCCACCGTGGCCGCCACCGCCGCGGACCTCGTACGCAGCAGGTCGTCGGCCTGGCCGCGCAGTTGTGCGCCGAGCACCAGGTTGGCGGCGACGGTGAGCACCGTCACCCACACCGCGGTGACGGCCAGCGCCAGCAGGGCCAGCCGCCCCCGCAGCGTCCGCGGCCGCAGCGCGGGCAGGGACGGCCGCCACGGCCGTCGCGGTCGCCGCCCGGGAGGCCGGGCGGCCGGGGCCGGAGCAGGAGGCCGGGGAAGGCGCCTCACGAGAACCGGTACCCGACGCCCCGTACGGTGCTGATCGCCTGGCCGCCGCCGGCCTCGCGCAGCTTGCGCCGCAGTCGCGTCATGTACTGGTCCAGGGTGTTCTCGCTGACCTGGGCCCCTTCGGGCCAGGCCGCCCTGAGCAGGGCCCGGCGGCGTACCACCGTGCCCGGCGCGGCGGCCATCACGCAGGCCATCAGCCGGAACTCGGTCGGCGTCAGCGGCACGTCCCGCCCGTGCACCTGGAGGACGTGCGCCACCGGGTCGAGGCGGACGCCGGACGACTCGACGGTCGTCTCCCGTCCCGCCCTGCGCAGCGCCGCCCTGACCCTGGCGGCCAGCTCCACCAGGTGGAACGGCTTGGCGAGGAAGTCGTCACCGCCGGCGGTGAAGCCGGACAGCCGGTCCGGGAGCGTGTTGTGCGCGGTCAGGAACACCACCGGGACGTCGATGCCGCCCGCCCGCATGGCATGGCACACGTCCCGCCCGTCGGAGTCGGGCAGCCCGATGTCCAGGACGACGGCGTCCACCCGCGTCCGCGACCGCACGGCCCGCAGCGCGCCCGCGCCGTCGCCGGCGGTGAGGACGTCGAAGTCCTCCTCCCGCAGGCCGCGGGCGAGGATCGCGCGAAGGCCCGGGTCGTCCTCCACGACCAGGACGCGATGAGAGGTCACCGTACGATTGTCACCGATCCCGGCGCTCTCCCGGCGGCCCCTCCCGGGCCCCGGCGCCGACGGCGTGCTCACCCTCGTGGTCGTGCCCATGGGCCGAGGTTGACACCCGTCGCCTGAAAAAAACCTGACTGCGTGCCCCCGCCGCGACCGCCCCGCCACACCTCGCGGCGCACCCCCGTCACACGGCCATGACCTGCGCGGACGCGCGACGGCTGGGGCGGGCGGACGGGGAACGGGAGTCCGCTCGCGGCCGGACCGCGTCGCGACGTCCGTGACTACAAACGTGTAGACGCTAACGTCGCGACATGACGACTCCCACCACTCCTGCCGGTCCTGCCAGTCCCGCCGGTCCCGTGACCCGGCGGGGCGCCGCGGGAAGCCGTGCGCTGAACAAGGTGCCCGAGGTCACGGTCTGGTTCTGGATCATCAAGATCCTCTGCACGACGGTCGGCGAGAGTTTCGCCGACTACATCAACACCACGCTGGGCTTCGGCCTGACCGACACCATGCTGCTGTTCACCGCGGTGTTCGCGGTCGTGCTGACCGTCCAGTTCCGGACCAGGCGCTACAGCCCGTTCCCGTACTGGCTCACCGTGGTCGTGGTCAGCGTCACCGGCACGCTCTACACCGACATGCTCACCGATCAGCGGCACGTGCCGCTGTGGGTCAGCACGACGGTGTTCTCGGTCCTGCTGGCCCTCGTCTTCGGGGTCTGGTGGCTGCGCGAGCGGACCCTGTCGATCCACAGCATCACCACCTTCCCGCGTGAGGCGTTCTACTGGCTGACCGTCCTGGTGACCTTCGCGCTGGGCACGGCCACCGGCGACTGGACGCTCGAACTGACCAACTGGACGCCCGCCACGTCGGTGTTCCTGCCGCTGGGCCTCATCGCGGCGGTCACCGGGCTGTGGAAGTTCGGCGCCAACCCGGTGCTCTCCTTCTGGCTCGCCTACATCCTCACCCGCCCGCTCGGCGCCAACATCGGCGACTGGCTCGCCTCCCCGAAGACCGCGGCCAGCCCCGGCGAGCCGGTCGGGCTGGGCCTGGGCACCTTCGCCACGAGCCTGATCTTCCTCAGCGCCATCCTGGCGACGGTCGTCTACCTGGCGATCAGCCGCAGCGACGTCGCCGAGACCTACGAACTGACCCACCGGTCGCCGGTCACCGGCGACCCGCGCAGGGAGCGCATCGCGCTGGGAGGGTTCGGGACGCTCGCGGTCGCCACCGTCGCGCTGCTGGTCTGGGCCCACCACCAGCCGCACGTCACCTGCGACCCGACCGGTCAGAGCGAGACGCTGCCGGCCTGCCAGAAGGCCGCCATGACCGCCGGCCAGAGCGCGGCGGCGGTGGCGAAGTACGAGAGGCTGGCGCGGACGGCGATCACGCAGGACGAGGCGGGGAACGCCGCGGCCTCCCACGCCACCGTGCAGACGATGCGCGACGACTGGGACGCGGACGCCACCTCGCTCCAGGCGGTGGACAAGTCGACCTGGACCCTGCTCGACGACCAGATGGACGAGGTCCTCAAGACGTACGCCATCGACCACGGCGCCATCAAGCCCGCTCCCGCGGCCGAACAGGAGAAGCAACTCCGCGCGCTGCTGGACGACTTCACCGGCCACCCCTTCTGACCGACATCCGGCCGGATTCCGGCCGGTTCCTGGCCGGGTCCCGGCCGGGCGGGGCGGCCGTGACGGCTACGTCCTGACCGCCCCGCTCGCCGCGGACCGCAGCGGCCAGGACGGGTCGACGTCGGCGTCCGCGGAGCCCTTGCGGCGCAGCCAGGCTGCGAAGTCCTCCGCCCACGCGGCGTACCAGCCGGTCTGCAGCGCCTGCAGTTCGACCAGGTCCGCGCCGCCCACCTCGGGGAAGCGCAGCGCGAGCGCCCGCGCCACCCGGACCGCGGCCAGCGCGTCGGCCCCGGCGTCGTGCGCGCCCTCCAGCACCACCCCGTACACCTGGCAGGCGGCCTCCAGGGTGCGCTTGCCGCGCCGGTAGCGGTCCAGCGCGCGGTCCACCACCAGCGGGTCGACCACCGGTCCCGCCGGCGCGCCCGCGGCGACCAGCGGCGGCAGGGCGTAGCGCCGCAACTCCTCATCCAGAAGGGTGAGATCGAAGGGAGCGTTGTAGACGACGACGGGCACCCGGCGGGCCCAGTAGCCGCGCAGGGCGTCGGCGACCTCGGCGACGACCTCCGGGGCCGGGCGCCCGTCCGCGGCCGCCTGGGCGGTGCTGACGCCGTGTATCGCGGTCGTCTCGGGCGGGATCGGCACTCCCGGGTCGGCCAGCCACGTCAGATGCCTGACCGGCTCCCCGCTCTTGACCTCGGTGACCGCCGCCGTCACGATCCGCGCGGTGCGCGGGTCCGTCCCCGTCGTCTCAAGGTCGAAGCCGACGAGCAGCTCCTCGTGCCATGCCATGGCGCGTCCTTCCCTCCCGAATCCCCCGTTTGCTCCGCCATCATCCCGTGCGGCACTGACAGTCGGACGCGCGCCGCGGCCCGGTCCGGGGCGCGGCGCGCCTGCGACCGCCGTGCCGCACGCCTTCCGCGGCCGCGCTCCGCGGCGGTCAGGACACCGGCCGCGCGTCGGCCCAGATGCCCTCGAACTCCTCGCGGTAGACGTCGAACAGGCCGCTGTCGGCGGGCCGTTCGCCCTCGACCGTACGGCGCGAGCCGCCGCGCAGCACGATCACCGGCACCTCCATGCCGCGGGCCCTGCGCAGATAGGTCTGCACGACGGCGAGACCGTCGCCGGTGTCGCCGTCGACCAGGTAGGCGGTGAACCGCGGGGTCTCGTCGAAGACCTGGATCTCGAAGGCATCCGGGTCGCGCAGCCGGGCCCGCACCCGGCGCATGTGCATGATGTTCATCTCGACCGACCGGCTCAGCTCGCCGCGGCTCAGGCCCAGTTCGCGCTCCCGGCGGCGCACCGAGCTGCTCGCCGGGTTGAGGAAGGCCAGCCGCATCCGGCAGCCGTTCTCGGCCAGGCGCACCAGGCGGCGGCCGGAGAAGTTCTGCACCAGCAGGTTGAGGCCGATGCCGACGGCGTCCAGCCGGCGCGCCCCGGAGAACAGGTCCTCGACCGGCAGCTGGCGCTGCAGCCGCACCCGGTCGGGGTAGACGCCGACCACGTCGGAGTACCGGTCGGCGACCAGCTGTTCGACCACGTCCACCGGCAGCCGCTGGGCGGCCTCGCGCGAGGGCCCGGCGCCGAGCAGTTCGAGCAGCCGGGCCGCGGCCCGTTCCGCCTGGTCCAGCACGGTCCGCGACAGCGCCCGGTTGCGGGAGACGACGTGCCGGGCCACCTCCAGCTCGTCCAGGGCGAGTTCGAGGTCGCGGCGGTCGTCGAAGTAGGGCTCGAAGATCGGCCAGTGCTGCACCAGCAGTTCGCGCAGCTGCGGCAGCGTCAGGAAGCTGAGGACGTTGTCGTCGGCGGGGTCGAGCAGGAAGCCCTTGCGGCGGCTGACCTCGCGGACCGCGACGGCGCGCTGCACCCACTCGCTGCCGGCCGGGCCGGCCGCGGCGACCACCCACTCCTCGCCGTGCACGGGCTCGTATATCGGGCGCAGCACGGCGTTGACGACCGCGCGCAGCCGCTGCTCGACGAGATTGAGCCACACGTAGGCCCGCCCGGCCCGCCGGGCGCGAGTGCGCACCTCGGCCCAGGCGTCGTCGCCCCAGTCCAGTTCCGCTCCGATCTCCAGGGGCGCCGCGAGCGTGACCGCGCCGGACTGACCCTCGGCGGCGGTGTCCTGGTCGCCCTGCTGGCCGCCCTGCTCACCGCCACCCGGGAGCATCAGACCTCCGGACGTCACCGCTTCACCGCCTTTGGACCCCCGTCCACGATCAAGGAAGGGTACTGCGGCTCCGGGGGCGCCGCAGCCGTATCGACCCTACTTGACTACTACCGGACAACCCCATCACCCGCGCGGTCGCTGCCTGTTGCCGCCGTATCACCCTGGGAAGGGAACGGGATGGGAGGATGCGACATCGCACCTCCAGCGACGTTCGGGCAACTCGAGAAGTGGAAGAGTCACCACATGCAACTCTGGCCGGGTCAGCCGTACCCCCTCGGCGCCACCTTCGACGGGGCGGGGACCAACTTCGCCGTCTTCTCCGAGGTGGCGTCCCGTATCGAGCTGTGTCTGCTGCACGACGACGGCTCCGAGACGGCGGTGGAGCTGCGCGAGGTCGACGCCTTCGTCCGGCACGCCTACCTGCCCGGCGTGATGCCGGGCCAGCGCTACGGGTTCCGGGTGCACGGGCCGTACGAACCGGCCCAGGGGCACCGCTGCAACTCGTCGAAGCTGCTGCTCGACCCGTACGCCAAGGCGATGAGCGGTGAGATCGACTGGGACGAGGCCGTCTACGGCTACCGCTTCGGCCAGCCGGACTCGCGCAACGACCTGGACTCCGCCCCCCACACCATGGCGTCGGTGGTCGTCAATCCGTACTTCGACTGGGCGGACGACCGGGCGCCGCGCATCGACTACCACAAGACGGTGATCTACGAGGCGCACGTCAAGGGTCTGACGATGACCCACCCGGGGCTGCCGGAGGAGATCAGGGGCACCTACGCAGCGCTCGCGCACCCGTCCGTGATCAGCCATCTGGTGGAACTGGGCGTCACCACCCTGGAACTCATGCCCGTGCACCAGTTCGTCAGGGACCACCGGCTGGCGGACGCGGGACTGGCCAACTACTGGGGCTACAACACCATCGGCTTCTTCGCCCCGCACAACGGCTACGCCTCGCTGGGCGACCGCGGCCAGCAGGTGCTGGAGTTCAAGACGGCGGTGCGGGCGCTGCACCGGGCCGGCATCGAGGTGATCCTCGACGTGGTCTACAACCACACCGCGGAGGGCAACCACCTGGGCCCGACGCTGTCGCTGCGCGGCCTGGACAACGCCTCCTACTACCGGCTGGCCGAGGACCCGCGCTACTACATGGACACCACGGGCACCGGCAACAGCCTGCTGATGCGCAGCCCGCACGTGCTCCAGATGATCATGGACAGCCTGCGCTACTGGGTCACCGAGATGCACGTGGACGGCTTCCGCTTCGACCTGGCGGCCACCCTCGCCCGGCAGTTCCACGAGGTGGACCGGCTCTCGTCGTTCTTCGACCTGGTGCAGCAGGACCCGGTGGTCTCGCAGGTCAAGCTGATCGCCGAGCCCTGGGACGTGGGCGAGGGCGGCTACCAGGTGGGGAACTTCCCGCCGCTGTGGACGGAGTGGAACGGCAAGTTCCGGGACACCGTGCGGGACCTGTGGCGCGGTGAGAACGCCACGCTGGCCGAGTTCGCCTCCCGGCTGACCGGCTCCTCCGACCTCTACCAGGACGACGGCCGCCGCCCGCTGGCCTCCATCAACTTCGTCACCTGCCACGACGGCTTCACCCTGCGCGACCTGGTGTCGTACAACGACAAGCACAACGAGGCCAACGGCGAGGACAACCGGGACGGCGAGAGCTTCAACCGGTCCTGGAACTGCGGCGCCGAGGGCGACACCGACGACCGGGCGGTGCGCACCCTGCGCGGCCGGCAGATGCGCAACTTCATCGCCACCCTGCTGCTGTCCCAGGGGGTGCCGATGATCAGCCACGGCGACGAGTTCGGCCGCACCCAGCGCGGCAACAACAACGCCTACTGCCAGGACAACGACCTGTCCTGGATCGCCTGGCCGGACAAGGCCGGCACCTCGGAGGAGGACGACGAGGCGCTGCGGCTGCACGAGTTCGTGCGGGCGATGGTGTGGCTGCGCCGCGACCACCCGGTCTTCCGGCGACGGCGCTTCTTCCACGGCAGGCCGGCGGAGGGCACCCACGACGAGCTGTCGGACATCGGCTGGTTCACCCCCGAGGGCCGGGAGATGACCCAGCGCGACTGGCAGTCGGCCGGCGCCCACTCGCTGGTGGTCTTCCTCAACGGCAACGCGATCTCCGAGCCCGGCCCGCGCGGCGAGCCGGTCACCGACGACTCGTTCCTGCTGATGTTCAACGCCGCGCCGTCCTCGCAGGAGTTCTCGGTGCCGGCCAACCACGGCAAGGAGTGGCAGGTGATCATCGACACCGAGCGGCCGGAGGGGGTGCCGCCGGGCACCGGCGAGATGGTCAGCGCGGGCGACCGGCTGCTGCTGGCCGACCGCAGCCTGGTGGTGCTGCAGCGGCCGGCGGACTGAGTCGGGCCGAGCGGGCGGGCCGGGCGGGCCGAGGGGCCGAGGGGCACCGCCCGCGGCTCGCGCGCGGCCCTGGTGCGGCCCTGGTGCGTTCGGCCCCTTCCCGCGCGCTCCGTCCGCAGATCCGGGGTAGAGAAGATCTCATGACGGCAACGCGCGCGACGCCCGGCTCGACGTACCGGATACAGGTGCAGCCCGGTTTCACCTTCGCCGACACGGCGGAGGCGGTCCCCTATCTGGCCGAGCTGGGGGTCACCCATCTGCACCTGTCCCCGGTGCTGGAGGCGGTGCCCGGCTCCCGGCACGGCTACGACGTGGTGGACCACACCCGGGTCCGCGCGGAGCTGGGCGGCGAGGACGGGCTGCGGGAGCTGTCGCGCACCGCCCGCGGCCACGGCCTCGGCCTGGTGCTGGACATCGTGCCCAACCACATGGCCGTGCCGGCCCCCGAGCACCTGAACGCTCCGCTGTGGGAGGTGCTGCGCGACGGGCCCTCCTGCGCCCACGCCCCCTGGTTCGACATCGACTGGGACGCTCTCGGCGGCAAGGTGCTGCTGCCGGTGCTCGGCGACCCCCTGCCGGACGTGCTGGCCGCGGGCGCGCTGAGCGTGGGGCGGGACAAGGCGGCCGGCGCCAAGGTGCTGCGGTACTACGACCACCGGTTCCCGCTGCGAGCCGGCACCGAGGGGCTGCCGCTGCCCGAGCTGCTGGAACGGCAGTTCTACCGGCTCGCGTTCTGGCGCACCGCCCGCACCGAGCTGAACTACCGGCGCTTCTTCACCATCTCCGACCTGATCGCGGTCCGGGTCGAGCACCCCGAGGTGTTCGCCGCCACGCACGCGACGGTGCTGCGGCTGCTGCGCGAGGGCGTCGTGGACGGCCTGCGGATCGACCACCCGGACGGGCTCGCCGACCCGGCGGGGTACCTGCGGCGGCTCGCCGCGGCGAGCGGCGGCCGCTGGACGGTGGTCGAGAAGATCCTCCAGCGCGACGAGGCGCTGCCGGCGGACTGGGACTGCGCCGGCAGCACCGGCTACGACGCGCTCGACCACGTCGACGGCCTGTTCACCGATCCCGCGGGGGTGGACGAACTCGCGGACTTCTACCGGGAGTTCACCGGCGCCGAGGACGACCGCGGCGGGCGCTGGGAGCCGACCGTGCGGCGCGCGGCCGAGCGGGTCGCCGGCCACGACCTGGCCGCCGAGGTGACCCGCCTGACCCGGGCGGCGTCGCGCGCGCTGGGCGGAGCGGCCGGAGGGGAGGCGCGCGCGTTGGGGGGGAGGCCCCCGCAGGAGGCGGCCACCCTCGACGGGGCGCTCG
>JAJSZB010000259.1:0-14977 GCA_050613715.1 Streptomyces sp. IBSBF 3018 | reverse complement strand
CCCCCCCCCCCCCCCCCCCCCCCCCCCCCCCCCCCCCCCCCCCCCCCCCCCCCCTGGAAGTGGTGGCGCCGTCCGCCGGCCGGAGGACACCGGCCGGCGGGCGGCTGCGGTCAGTTGTTGACGGTGATGGTGAACGTGCTGGTGGTGTTCTGGATGTCCACCGCGTTGTCGCTCTCGTGCAGTCCGTTGAAGGTCGCCGAGCCGACCGCGGGGCCCTGGCCGGTTTCGGGCTGCGGGTTGGCCCAGATGCCGAAGCCGGACTTGGCGTCGAAGTCGTCACCGCTCTTGTGCGCCCCGGTGATGCTCACGTTGGTGAACACCGTGTCCTGGATCGGGTTGAGCGAGGTGCTGCCGTTCCACTTGGTCTGGAACATGATCCCGGAGTAGGTCGGGTCGGTGATGTCGACGTTGCTGATCCGCAGGCCCTGGAGCTTGAACTCCGCGGAGAACACCCACAGCGCCGGGAACGACTGCTGTCCCCAGAAGTGGCCGCCGTCGCGGGCCAGCGAGATGTTGTCGAACGTGGTCTGCGGTGTGGACTCGAAGCCGAGCGCCGGTATGCCGCCGAACTGCAGCGACCCGATGGTGATGCCCGGGTAGGTGAGGCTGTCGGCGATGTACAGGTTGGTGAACTTGTTGCCGCCGCCTCCGTAGACCGCCAGGCCCGCCGCGCGCCACACGGTCTGCACGCTGAGGTTCTGGAAGGTGTTGTTGAGCTCCTGCTCGTTGTGGTTGTCGATGGCGGGGAACAGCGCGAAGCTGTCGTCGCCGGTGGAGCGGGCCTCGTCGTTGCTGACGGTGTTGCCGCTGGAGCCGTTGGTCAGGTTGACGCCGTCGGCCCAGGTGTCGCGGATGCGCAGGTTGGTGATCGTCGAGTTGTCGACGTTCGTGCCCCAGACCCCGCAGATGGTGTGCTCGATCCACAGGTTGTCGATGGTCAGGTTCGCCACGTTGCTGAGGTCGAAGACCTTGCCGGGGCCGTCGATCCGGCTGGTGTAGTTGCCGAAGAAGGCGAACCCGGTGAAGGTCGAGCCGTCGGAGCCCGACTGCAGGGAGAACCCGCCGTCGGTGTTCTCCTGGGCCTGCGGGGTGAAGAAGCGGGTGAACCAGGGACCGGCGCCGACCACCTTGATCGCCCGTCCGTAGACGGTGAACTTGTTGGCCGTCTGGTAGTCGCCCTGCGGCAGGTAGACGCCGAGCTTGCTGGTGTCCTGACGGGCGGTGTCCAGGGCGTTCTGCACGTCCTGCTGGGTGAAGCCGGCCGGCACCACGTACTTGGTGGGGTCGGGGTTGGCCACCGGGGTGGCCTGCTCCAGGTTGATGTAGTCGATGTTGTAGTAGGCCGCGGAGTTGGCGGCGTCCTTCTGCAGGGTGATGGTGTGACCGGCCGGCACGGTGGTGCCGAGCAGCACGTTGGCCTCGTCGTAGATGTGCCGCGGGGCGCCGGAGCCGGGCGAGTTGCTCGGGCTGGCCTCCGCGCCGTACAGCCACGCGTACTTCGAGGACAGCGTGATCGTCTTCAGGAAGGTGCCGTCCACGTAGACGTCGAGCGTGGTGGAGTCGGTGCCGTCGGGGATGTTGAAGCGGGTCACCAGGGTGTTGGTGCTCGCCCGGGTGGTGAAGGACACCGACGCGCCGTTGGCGGCCAGGTGCACGGCCTTGCGCCCGGATGCCTCACCGGCCGGGTCGCCGATGGTGCGGTTGGGCCCGAGCACCGTGGCGCCGCCGCCGAGCACGCCGTTCTCGGCCTCGTAGGCGTCGTACGGCATGTTGGCGCCGCGGCCCACGAACAGCGACTGGGTGCTGGTGTTGTTGGCCTGCTTGACCGACAGCTCGTTGCCGTCGACCGCGATGACCGTCTTCACGGTGTACTTGCCGTTGACCGCGGTCCAGCTGCCCAGGTTCACCGGGGCGGTGGTGGCGCCGGCCGCGATCGCGCCGCTGTAGGAGCCGGTGAGCGTCTTGAGGACGTTGCCGGTGGTGGCGTCGGCGACGGTGAGGGTGACGTTGTGGGCGCCGGCCGCCGAGGCGATCGTGCCCTGGTTCCTGATCGCCACCGAGAAGGCGACGTTGTTGCCCGCGGACGGGTTGCCGGGCGACCAGGCGACCGGCGAGGCCAGCAGGTCGGAGCTGTCGACCGGCTTGACCACCAGCGAGGAGGTGGCGGAGTTGTTGGTCTCGTTCTGCTCGACCACCGTGTTGGCCTCGTCGACCTTCGCGGTGACCTGGTAGGTGGCCGCGTCCCTGGCGCCGATGTTCGCCGAGACGGTGGCGGCGGCGCCGGCCGCGAGCGCGCCCACGTTCGCGGTGCCGACCTTGGTGCTGCCGAGGTAGAAGTTGACGTTCGTCGCCGTGGAGGCGTTGGTGCCGGTGTTCTTGACCGTGGTGCTGAGGGTGACCTGGTCGGTCTCCACCGGGGCCGCGGGCGAGGAGACCGGTGCGGTGACCGTCAGGTCGGGGTTGGGGCCGGGCACGCCGATGACCTGCAGCTCGGCCGCCTGGCCGCCGCCGGCGCCGGAGTTGCTGCTGAAGATCGCCTTGACGTCGGCGACCCGGGCGCTGACCGGGATGGTCACCGTGTTGCCGGTGGCCGGGTCGAAGGAGTACGACTTCGGCGCGACGAGCTGGGTGAAGCCGGACGCGCTCTGCTCTCGGCCCTGTATCTCGATGGTCTGGGTGCGCGCGCTCCAGGCCGCGGCCGGGTTGAGCTTGACGACGACCTGGCTGGTGTCGACGTTCGCGCCCAGCTGCACGGTCAGCGAGCTGGTCCCGGTGCCTTCCCAGTACGTGGTCACGTCGTCGTCGTCGGCGTTGGCCGCGACGAAGTTCTGCACCGTGGAGGAGGCGGTGATGGGCTTGCCCACCGCCTGGTTGGTGCCGCCCGTCGGCGGCGTGGTGCCGGTGCGGGTGACGGTGTTGCTGTTGCCCGACTCGTTGCCGGCGGCGTCCTTGGCCCGCACGAAGTACGAGACGGTCGCCGAGTCCGGCTGGCTGTCGGTGTAGGTCAGCGTGCCGGCCGCGGTGGTGCCGATCTGCGTGCCGTCGCGGAACACCTCGTAGCCGGTGACCGCCACGTTGTCGCCCGCCGCGTTCCAGGTCAGCTTGATCTGGCCGGAGGCGGGCTGGGTGTACGACAGCGCGGTGGGCGCGCTCGGCGGCTGTGTGTCGCCGGACGTGCCGGTGCGGGTCACGCTGTTGCTGGCCTGCGACTGGTTGCCGGCCGCGTCGTGCGCCTTGACGAAGTACGTCACGGTCGCGGTGTCGGGCTGGCTGTCGGTGTACGTCAGGACGTTGCCGGCCACCGTGGTGCGCAGGGTGCCGTTGGCGTAGACGTCGTAGCCGGTGACGCCGGTGTCGTCGGTGGCGGCGTTCCAGGTGAGTTTGATCTGGCCGGAGGCGGGCTGGGTGTAGGCCAGTCCTGAGGGCGCGGTGGGCGCGGTGGTGTCGCCGGTGGCCGGCCCGTACGCCTCCAGCTCCGCTATCTGGCCGGCCGGCCAGCCGGTGTTGCCGGTGACGTTCAGCCGCAGGTAGCGGGTGGTGGCCTGGTTGAAGGTGATCGTCACCGTGTTGCCGGTGGCCGGGTCGAAGGTGTAGCCGGCCGAGGGGACGATGTCGCTGAAGGTCTGCCCGTCGGTGCTGCCCTGCACCGCGAGCGTCTCGGTGCGGGTCTGCCAGGCGGTGGTCGGCGGCAGCTTGAGCACCACCTTGTTCACCGGGACGGCGCTGCCCAGGTCCACCCGCAGCCACTGCGGAAAGGCGTTGTTGGTGCTCTCCCAGTAGGTGTTCGCGTTGCCGTCCACCGCGTTGCCCGAGGGGTAGACGTCGGCGTGGCCGGACTCCGCGGTGGCCTTGCCTGCCGCGAGGTTCACCGTGGAGCCGGCGGCGACCTGCACGGTCATCTCGGACAGCTGCGCGGTCTTCCCGGCGGAGTTCGCGGTCACCTCGGCGCGCACGTAGCGGGCCTGGGAGGCCGGGAAGGAGACCGTCGCGGTGTTCCCCGTCGCGCGGTCGAAGGAGTACGTCGCCGCGCCGGCCAGGGTCTCGAACAGCACCCCGTCGTCGCTCGCCTGGATCGCGAGGGTCTGCTTCCGCGAGCTCCAGGAGGCCGGCACCTTGAGCCTGACCTTGTCGATCAGCTCGGTGCGGCCCAGGTCGATCTGTGCCCACTGCGGCAGGGAACCGCCGGAACTCTGCCAGTACGAGTTCCGGTCCCCGTCGTCGAGGCGGGCCGCGGTGTGGCTCCCGCTCGCGCTGCTGACGCGGCTTGCGTGGTGTGAACCGCCGGCGGCGGCCACCGTGCCGGCGGCCCCGCCCGGTCCTCCCGCGGCGACGGCCGGCAGGGCCTGGCCGCCGAGCAGCAGCAGGCTCGCGGCGGTCACCCCCGCCATCAGCCGCGGGATGGAGCGCTTCGATCTCATGGCGTCCCTCTGTGTCGTGGGGTCGGGAGGATAAGACGGAGAACTACTCGACAATCCGAAACGTGCAGGCTTGTACCTCGTAAGTTGCGCGTCTCCATGCAGATTCGTCGTTGATCTGCTCAGAATTTGCGGGCATGTTGGCGCAGTGTTACAGACGCGCTACGGCGGCGTCTATGCCCGTGACGTCATCGATTGGTGGGCGCGCTCCCATGTGCGGTGCCGCGCCCGGCGGGTGACGCGGGCTCAGTCCTCGCGTCCGGGGAAGCGGCCGAAGGCGGCCCGCACCGGCGCCGAGGTGCGCCGCACCACGGTGCTCCCGGCCAGCCGGCGGCGGATCAGCTGCAGCCGGGGGTGGCGGTCGTTCAGCTCCGCGGCGTTGCGGTCCAACTCCTCGACCAGGCGCTCGGAGCGCTTCTCCACCGCCAGTTCGTCCAGGATGCGGTCCACCTCGGCGAGCAGGGCGCCGTGCAGCTGCCACTGCCGCGGGTGCGCGCGGACGCCGTCGAGCAGCATCTCGGCGGTCCGGTCGCGGCTGAGCGCGCTGTCGGCGAGCGCCTGGGCGAGCCGCTCCTCGGCGCTCTCCGCGTTCGCCGCGACCTGGGTGGTGATCAGCTCCGCGAAGCTCTGGACGGCGGTGGCGACATGGCCGAACAGCCGTTCCAGTTCGGCGGCGACGTCGTCGGGGAAGAGCGATTCGTCGGTGCGGTGCTTGGCCAGGTCGGTCAGGGTGCGGGAGATCACCCGCATCACCACCGCGCAGATCTCCAGGGTGTCCAGGCCGGTGCGCAGCGCGATCCGGGAGAGCACGCCCTCGCGCACCCGGGGGTTCCAGCGCAGACTGTCCTCGGCCTGCCGCAGCGAGGCGTCGACCTCCACGATCGCGTGGTCCACCCGGCGCGCCTCGTGCAGCCGGGCCGCCGCCCGCTCCACCGGCAGGTGCCCGGCCACCTCGCCGCCCATGTCGCGGAAGAGCCCGGCCATCCGGCGGGCCAGCCCCTCGATGGAGCCGCCCGCGGACTGCACCCACACCGGCGGCGCGAAGAACAGGTTGAACAGCATGCCGACGCCGGCGCCGATGAGCGTCTCGTACACCCGGTCCCAGGCGGTGCTGGCCACCTGGGTGACGCCGAGCACGAGCATCGCGCTGATCGCCACCTCGATGACGAACTCGCCGACCCGCACGGTCCGCCCGATCAGCAGCGACACGAAGATGATCAGGCCGAGGCTCCACCAGCTCAGACCCACCAGCGCGCTGAACCCGACCGCGATCAGCACGCCGACCACGACCGAGTTCACCCGGTTGATGCCGGTGCGCAGGGTGGAGTAGAGGGTCACCTGCACGACCAGCAGGGCGGTCAGCGGCGCGGTCAGCGGGGCCGGCTGCGGCAGCAGCCAGACCGCGACCTGGTAGGCGATGACCGCGGCGGTGGTGGAACGCAGCAGTTGTGCGGCGGCGGGCTCGGCGGTCCAGCGGACCAGCTTGACCATGGGCTCTGGTACGTCGGGCATCCCGTGCCCTTTCCCGCTCTCGGCGATCTCACTGCTGCGGGCACAGCCTAGGGTCGTCCGGCGTGCGCGGCGGGCGGCGGCGCGGCGGCGTATGTCCGGTTCACCCCGCCGGATGGCGTCGGCATGCCGGGACGGCACGCCCGTGGTGTGGTGGTGTCCCGCACCCACGGCGACGCCCCCGGCCCGCAAGGGCCCCGGCCCGCGCCGTCACCGCAACGCCCCGGAGCCGCAGATGCCCGAGCCGCACGTGCCGCAGCCGCCGTCGCCGCACCCGCGGTCGCAGCCCCCGCCGCCGCAGCAGCCGCAGCAGCAGCCGCAGACACAGCCCCCGTCACCGTCGCGCGAGCCGTCGCGGACACGGCCGCCTGCGCCGTCACGGCCGGTGTCCCGGCTCCGCGCCCGGCGGCCGTACCGATCGCGCGGGGCGTTCCGCCGCCTGCCGGCGGGAAAGCGCTTCACCGCCGCTGCCGCCGTGCTGGCGCTCGCCGCCGCGGGCTCGGCCGCGGACGCCGCGCTGCCTGCGGGCGCCGGCGCCGCCTCGGCGGCCGCGGCCACCGCGGCCGTGCAGGGGGCCGCCGCTCCCCCGGCCGCCGCGGTCGACAACGGCCTGGCCCGCACCCCGCAGATGGGCTTCAACAACTGGAACTCCACGCAGTGCCGTGCGGACTTCGACGAGGCGATGGTCGAGAGCATCGCGGACCTCTTCGTGTCGCAGGGCCTGAAGGCGGCCGGCTACACCTACGTCAACATCGACGACTGCTGGGCGCTGCCGCGGCGCGACGCCGCCGGCGACCTGGTCCCCGACCCGGCCCGCTTCCCCGACGGGATCAAGGCGGTCGCCGACTACGTGCACGCCAAGGGCCTGAAGTTCGGCCTGTACACCAGCGCGGGCACCAAGACCTGCGACAGCCACGGCTTCCCCGGCAGCCTCGGCCACGAGCAGCAGGACGCCGACCTCTTCGCCTCCTGGGGCGTGGACTACCTGAAGTACGACAACTGCAACAACACCGGCGCCGACGCGCAGACCCGCTACCGCGCGATGAGCGAGGCGCTCCGGGCCACCGGCCGGCCGATCCTCTACAGCATCTGCGAATGGGGCACCAACAAGCCCTGGACCTGGGCGCCGGCCCTCGGCAACTCCTGGCGCACCACCTTCGACATCAAGGACAACTGGTCCAGCATGATCGGCATCGTGCACCAGAACCAGCCACTCGCCCCCTACGCAGGCCCAGGCGGCTGGAACGACCCGGACATGCTGGAGGTCGGCAACGGCGGCATGACCGACACCGAGTACCGCACCCACTTCAGCCTCTGGGCGGAGATGGCCGCGCCGCTGCTCATCGGCAGCGACCTGCGCTCGGCGAGCGCGGCGACCCTCGACATCCTGCGCAACCGCGACGTGATCGCGGTCGACCAGGACCCGCTGGGCCGGCAGGGCACGGTGGTGTCGGACGCCGGCGGGCTCGACGTGATGACCAAGCCGCTGGCCGACGGCTCCCGCGCGGTCACCCTCACCAACGAGAACGACTCCCCCGCCACCGTCACCACCACGGCGCGGGCGGCGGGCCTCGCCGACGCGCCCTGGTACACGGTCAGAGACCTGTGGTCGAAGCAGACCTCGGGCACGCAGGGGACCGTCAGCGCGCAGGTGCCCGCCCACGGCACCACGATGGTCCGAGTGACCCCGGTGGGCGGCGCCGCGCCGTCCGACCCGGGGAAAGCGCTCTCTGTCCACGGCGGCTGACGGCCCGCCGGCCCTGTCCGGCCGCGGCCCCGGGAGAGCGCTCCCGGGGCCGTAGTCATGCCGCTCGTCTTGACGTCCCGGTGACGACGCCGTAATCATCGCTCAACCAGAGAGCGCTCTCCCCACTGCTTTCGGACGCTCTCCCGCTTCCTCGGCGACCATCAGGAGACGCCTTGACCGGCAACCCCCCACCTCTTTCCCGTCCTTCCCGACCACTCGGTCCCGCCGGCCCGCTCGGCGCGGCCCGCAGGCTCCCCCACACCGTGATCTTCCTGAGCATCGCGGCGCTCGTCGCGGCGATAGCGCTGGCGGTCGTGCAGACGCCGGCCCGTGCGGCCGGCTCGCTGCTGTCGCAGGGCAAGACCGCGACCGCCTCCTCCACCGAGAACGCCGGCACCCCGGCCTCCGCGGCCGTGGACGGCAACACCGGCACCCGCTGGTCCAGCGCCGCCTCCGACCCCCAGTGGCTCCAGGTCGACCTCGGCGCCACCGACACCATCAGCTCCGTGGTCCTCAACTGGGAGACCGCGTACGCCAAGGCGTTCAAGATCCAGACCTCGGCCGACGGCACCAACTGGACCGACGTCTACTCCACCACCACCGCGACCGGCGGCACGCAGACGCTTTCCGTAAACGGTTCCGGGCGTTATGTCCGCATGTACGGGACCGTCCGCGCCACCGGATACGGCTACTCCCTCTGGGAGTTCCAGGTCTACGGCAGCACCGGCGGCAACCCGCCGGCGGCCGGCACGCTGCTGTCGCAGGGCAAGACCGCGACCGCCTCCTCCACCGAGAACGCCGGCACCCCGGCCTCGGCGGCCGTGGACGGCAACACCGGCACCCGCTGGTCCAGCGCCGCCTCCGACCCGCAGTGGCTCCAGGTCGACCTGGGCAGCTCGCAGAACATCTGCGGCGTGCAGCTGAGCTGGGAGACCGCGTACGCGAAGGCGTACCAGATCCAGACCTCGGCCGACGGCAGCAACTGGACGACGGCGTACTCCACCGCGAACGGCCCCGGCGCCACCGAGCTGATCACGCTCGCCGCCACCGGCCGCTACGTGCGCATGTACGGCACCACCCGCGCCACCCAGTACGGCTACTCGCTCTGGGAGTTCCAGGTCTTCACCGGCGGTGACGGCGGAACCGGCGGTACGACCGGCGGCAGTTCGGGTGGAACCACCCCGCCTCCCGGCGGCACCCTGCTGTCGTACGGCAAGCCGGCGACCGCCTCGACGTACCAGGACGACGGCAACTGCCCGGCGTGCACGCCCGCCAAGGCGTTCGACGAGGACCCGGCGACCCGCTGGGCGACCAGCGACGTCAACGGCTGGGTGGACCCGGGCTGGATCGCGGTGGACCTCGGCGCGACCGCGCACGTCACCAAGGTCGTGCTCCAGTGGGACCCGGCGTACGCGACCGCGTACCAGATCCAGGTCTCGCCCGACGGCAGCAACTGGACGAGCATCTACTCGACCACCACGGGCAAGGGCTTCAAGGAGACCCTGACCGTGGACGGCACCGGCCGCTACGTGCGGATGTACGGCACCGCCCGCAGCAACGGCTACGGCTACTCGCTGTGGGGCTTCGACGTGTACGGCACCGGCGGCAGCCCGACCGCGCCGCCGGCCACCCCGCCGAACCCGGGCAACCCCGAACACCTGGTGTGGAGCGACGAGTTCAACGGCGCCGCGGGCACCAAGCCGGACACCTCCAAGTGGACGCAGGACCCCGGCAACGGCCAGAACGGCGAGCTGGAGTACTACACCAACGGCGACAACACCTCGATGGACGGCAACGGCAACCTCGTGATCGAGGCCAGGAAGGAGGCCTCCGGCCAGTACACCTCGGGCCGGATCAACACCTCGGACCACTTCAACTTCACCTACGGGCACGTCGAGGCGCGCATCAAGGTCAGCGGCACGCAGGGCCTGTGGCCGGCGTTCTGGCTGCTCGGGTCGAACTTCAAGACCGGCACGCCGTGGCCCAACTGCGGTGAGATCGACATCATGGAGCACGTCGGCAAGGTCGCGGACTCGGTGTACTCCACGATCCACGCCCCGGCGTACTACGGGGGCAACGGCTTCGGCTCGCCGTACACGATCGCCGGCTCCGACTTCGCCTCCGACTTCCACACCTACGCCCTGGACTGGGACTCCTCGCACATGACGTTCGCGGTGGACGGCCACGCCTTCTTCACCGTCGACCGGGCCAACCTGGAGCAGACCAAGGGTCCCTGGGTGTACGACCACCCGTTCTACATCATCCTCAACAACGCGATCGGCGGCGACTGGCCGGGCAACCCGGACGCCACGACCGTGCTGCCGCAGAAGATGCTGATCGACTACGTCCGCGTGTCGCAGTGAGCGGGCGGGGTGCGGTGACCGCGCGGAAGCGGCGGTGACCGCACCCGTCCCGCGCTGACCGCGGCGGGGGGGGGGGGGGGGGGGGGGGGGGGGGGGGGGGGGGGGGGGGGGGNCCCCCCCCCCCCCCCCCCCCCCCCCCCCCCCCCCCCCCCCCCCCCCCCCCCCCCCCCCCCCCCCCCCGGCGCTGTTGTCAGGGCCTCGTCACTCTGCTTACAGTTGACGCGCGTAGCTTCCGGTCCCCCCTCACCTCCGGACGTGACATGACACGACGTCGCCGCACCCTCCTGGCCGCCTGTGTGCTGGCCGCCCCCGTGCTCACCGCGCTGCTGCCCGACGCGGAGGCGGCCGTGCCGCCCGAGCACGCGATCGTGATCTGCCAGAGCGCCAGTTTCTACGCCAACTACGACAGCGCGAACGGCCCTTCGGGCCTGCTGCGGGTACTGCCGTACGGCGACAAGATCGGCCACACCCCCGGCTCGCACCCGGTCTACAACGGGTGGGCGGCGAGCTTCGACTACGGCCCGAACGACTGGGGCTACCTGCGGATCGAGTGCATCGGCGGCTACGACTCCTGGTGACCGCGGCCGGGGCCGGGCCGGGCTCCGCCGCCCGTCCGGCTGCCGGTACGTCTGCCGGCACGTGCACCCCGCCGTTGCCGCCGCCTCCCGCCCAGCTCTTCCTCCCCCCTTCGCGTCCCGTTCCGCCGGCCGAGGAGCCGCATCATGCCGTTGCCCCGTACCGCACTGCGCACCCTGACCACCGCCGCGGGCGCCGCGGTGCTCACCGCGTCCGCGCTCGTCGCCGTCGCCGCCCCCGCCCAGGCCGCGAACGGCACCGTGGGGGTCCGCGAGACCGTCTGCGCCCAGGACCTCTACGTCAGGACCGCGCCGCTGGGCGCCTGGACCGGCACCCTCTACCAGGGCCAGACCTTCCTGGTGGAGCAGCTGGACGGCTCCTGGGTCTACGGCTTCGCCTACGGCGACATCAACCGCCACGGCTGGGTCCAGGACGGCTGGTTCTGCTAAGCCCCGCGCGACGGAGGGTCAGCCGGCCGGGGCGGGCGCGGGCGCCGGGGCCGGCTCGGGCGCGGGTGCCGGGCCGGGCGCCGGCTCGGACGCCGGGGGCCGTGCCGCCCGGGCGGCGGCCTCGCGGCGGTAGCGGCTCGGGGACACTCCGGCCACCCGGGTGAAGGCGTGGCTGAAGGAGCTCTCCGAGGCGTACCCGAGGCGCTCGGCCAGCGCGGCGACGGTCGTGTCGGAGGTGCGCAGGGCGCGTTCGGCCAGTCTGACCCGCCAGTGCGCGAGATAGGTCAGCGGGGGCAGGCCGCAGACCTCGCGGAAGCGGTGCGCGAAGTGGCTGCGTGACATCCGCGCCGCCGCGGCGAGTTCGGCCAGGCCCCAGGCGCGCGCGGGGTCGGCGTGCAGGAGGTTCACCGCCGGGCGCAGCTGCGGGTCCGCGAGCAGCCGGAGCCAGCCGGGGTGGGAGAGCGCTCCCTCCCGGAGGCCGACGCGCAGGACGTGCAGCAGGAGCAGCTGTGCGTGCTGGTCCGCGGCGAAGCCGGCGCCCGGCAGGCCCCGTGCGTCCTCGTCCGCGATGCGCTCCAGCAGGCGCCGGATCTCGGCCGCCTCCGCCTTGCGCGCCCGCGCGTGGACCACGGTCGGCAGCGCCGAGGTGAACAGGTCGGCCGCGGCGGGGTCGACCTCCACGTGGCCGCCGATGATCGCGACGTCGTCGCCGCTGCCCACGCACCTGAGCCCGGCCGGAGTGCGCTCCGCGGTCTCCGGCGCGTCGACCGGGCGCAGCGCGGGGTCGCTGCACAGCACCATGGAGCGCGCGTGGTTGAGCACGACGGCGTCGCCCGCGGTCAGCCGCAGCGGCTCGCCGTCGTCGACGACGAGCCAGCAGGAACCGTGGCTGACGGCGTCGAGTTTGACCGGCGCGTCGGGCCGGAAGCGCAGCGACCACCGCCCGCCGGCCCGCAGTCCGCCGGTGACCGCGCAGCGGGCGCCGACGAGCGCGAGGATGTCCGAGAGGGGGTCCGCCATGAGGCCATTGTCGGACTCCGGAGCAAGTTTCCGCCACTGCCGGGCATTCACCGTCCGGCGGGCCGCGAGCAGACTGGCGTGCGTACGGTCCCGGAAGGGACGCCGCGACCAGCGCACCCGAGGGGCCCGCTATGCAGCCGTCGATCCGGCACACCACCTTCAGGAACGGCGGCGCCGAGATCGCCGCGCACCTCCACCTGCCCGCGGGTTTCGACCCGGGCCGGTCGTACGCCGCCGTGGTCTGCGTGCACCCGGGCAGCGGGGTCAAGGAGCAGACCGCGGGGATCTACGCGGCCCGGCTGGCCGGGCGGGGGTTCGTGGCGCTCGCGTTCGACGCCTCCGGCCAGGGCGAGAGCGGCGGCCAGCCGCGGTACGCCGAGGAGCCGGCCGCCCGGGTGGAGGACGTCCGGTGCGCGGTCGACTTCCTGACCACCCTGGAGTACGTCGGCCCGGGTCGGATCGGCGTGCTCGGCGTCTGCGCCGGCGGCGGGTACGCGGTGAGCGCCGCCATGACCGACCACCGGATCAGGGCCGTCGGCACGGTCGTCGGGGTGAACATCGGCCGGGCGCGCCGGGAGGGCGACGGCTCGCCGGGGGCGGCCCTGGCGCTGCTCCGGGAGATCGGCGCGCAGCGCACCGCGGAGGCCCGCGGGGAGCCGCCGCTGATCACGCCGTGGACGCCGGCCGGCCCGAAGGAGGCGCGCGCGGCGGGCGTCACCGACATCGACGCGCTGGAGGCCGTCGACTACTACCGCACGCCCAGGGGCCGGCACGACAGGTCGCCCAACAGGCTGCGCTTCACCAGCAACGCGTCGGTGCTCGCCTTCGACGCCTTCCACCTGGCCGAGGAGTTGCTGACCCAGCCGCTGCAGATCGTCGTCGGCGGCCGGCAGGGCGGCTTCGGCTCCTACCGGGACGGCCACGAGCTGTTCCGGCGGGCCGCAGGCGAGAAGGACCTGCTCGTGGTCGAGGGGGCCACGCACTACGACCTGTACGACCGGCCCGCGTACGTCGGGCAGGCGGTGGAGAAGCTGGCCGCCTTCTACGCCGGGCACCTGGCGGACGCCCCCTGAAAGCCGCGGGGGCCGTCGCCGCAGCGGTCAGCGGCCGTACCAGACGGTGGTGACGTTGCAGAAGGCGCGGATGCCGTGGCCGGACAGCTCGCGGCCGTAGCCCGAGCGCTTGACGCCGCCGAAGGGCAGCGCCGGGTGCGAGGCGGTCATGCCGTTGAAGTAGACGCCGCCGGCCTCCAGGTCCCGGACGAAGCGGCGCTGCTCGTCGGTGTCGCGGGTCCAGACGTTGGAACTGAGGCCGAACGGGGTGTCGTTGGCGAGGTCCACCGCCGCGTCGAGGTCGTCCGCCCGGTACAGCACGGCGACCGGGCCGAACGCCTCCTCGCGGTGGATGCGCATCTCGGGGGTGACGTCGGCGAGCACGGTCGGCTCGTAGTACCAGCCGGACTGCAGCGCCTTGGGGCGGCGGCCCCCGCACAGCACGCGGGCGCCCCGGGACACCGCGTCGTCCACGAGTTCCTCCAGGTCGGCGCGGCCCTGTTCGGTGGCCAGAGGGCCGATGTCGGTGGTGTCGGACATCGGGTCGCCGACCCTCAGGGCGCTCATCGCGCGCCGGAACCGCTGGGCGAACTCCTCGTACACGTCGGCGTGGACGATGAAACGCTTGGCGGCGATGCAGGACTGGCCGTTGTTCTGGACCCGGGCGGTGACCGCCGTGTGCACCGCGTCGTCGAGTTCGGCGGCGGCGGACGGCATCACCACGAAGGGGTCGCTGCCGCCCAGTTCCAGCACCGTCGTCTTGACCTTGTCACCGGCCACCGAGGCGACCGCGCGGCCGGCGCCCTCGCTGCCGGTGAGGGTCGCGGCGGCCACCCGGGGGTCGCGCACGATGTCCTCGATGGCGCCGGAGCCGATCAGCAGGGTCTGGAAGCAGCCGGCCGGGAAGCCGGCGCGGTGGAAGAGGTCGCCGAGGTAGAGGGCGGTCTGCGGGACGTTCGACGCGTGCTTGAGCAGTCCGGTGTTGCCGGCCATCAGCGCGGGCGCGGCGAACCGTACCACCTGCCAGAGCGGGAAGTTCCACGGCATCACGGCGAGCACCACGCCCAGCGGGCGGTAGCGGACGTAGGCGCGGTGCGCGCCGCTGTCGGCGACGTCGGCCTCGTCCGGGTGCTCGTCGGCCAGCAGCCGTTCGGCGTGCGCGGCGTACCAGCGCATCGCCTTGGCGCACTTGGCGGCTTCGGCCTTGGCGGCGGCCAGCGTCTTGCCCATCTCCAGGGTCATGGTGCGGGCGATCTGCTCCCGCTCCTCGTCCAGCAGGTCGGCGGCGGCCGTGAGGAGGGCGGCGCGGGAGGGGAAGTCGGTGAGGCGGTAGTCGCGGAAGGCGCGTTCGGCCCGGTCGATGCGCTCCTCGACGCCGCCGGCGTCCAGCGCGTCGAAGGTCCTGACGGTCTCCCCGGTCGCGGGGTTCACGGTGGCGATGGCCATGACGTACCTCCTCGTGACCGCTCCGGGTACCCGTGCGGCGGCGGTCCATGCGGTCCACGGCCATCCTTCCCCGGACCCGCGGGGCTCGCCATGCGGCCGGGGCCGCCGCTGGGCCAGGCGGCGGGCGCGGCGCTCGGGCGGCGCTCGCGCGGCGGTCGGGTGCGGGAGCGGGAGGGCGGGTCGCGGCGACGGGTTGCCGCGACGGAATGCGGACGCGAGTGCGAGCCGCCGCGTGACAGAACCGGCCGGAGGCGACCCCTGCCCGTTCCTCCACGCAGCGTTCACCGATTGCTCACACTGCGCACACCCCGACCGGGTTCTACGCGCGCAGAATTTCTCTCGACACCATTGCCCCGCCCGACACATCACCTCGCACCTGTCCCCCCACGCACATTCCTCC
>JAJSZB010000258.1:0-15027 GCA_050613715.1 Streptomyces sp. IBSBF 3018 | reverse complement strand
TCGTCGGGGGTCATCGGGTGGCGGCCTCCCGGCCGGCGAGCGCGGGGAAGGCGAGGAGGCCGGCGTAGAGCGCGGTGACCGCGGCCGCGGTGTCGCGCAGGTCATGGCGTTCGCGCACCCGGGCGAGTGCGCGCAGGGACGCGGCCGAACGCAGCACCGGGTCGGTGAGCAGCCGCAGCAGGGCCGTGGCCAGGGCGGCCGCGTCGCCGGGCGGGACCACGCAGTGCGCCGCGTCCGCCTCCGGCAGGCACTCGCGCGCGCCGCCGACGTCGGTGAGCACCACCGGTCTGCCGCACGCCATCGCCTCCAGGGGCGCGAGCGCCATACCCTCCCAGCGCGACGGCTGCACCACCACGTCCGCGGCCTGGTACCAGCGGACCGGGTCCGCCGCCGCGCCCGCGAACAGCACGCCCTGCGGCGCCGCCGCCCGCAGCACCCCCGCGTCCGGCCCGTCGCCGACCAGCACGAGCCGCGCCTCCGGCAGCCGCGCCGCGACCTGCGGCCACGCCTCCAGCAGCAGGTCCTGCCCCTTCTGCCGGCACAGCCGCCCGACGCACACCACCAGCGGCACCCCGGCGCCGAGGACTGCGGGGACTCCGGGGTCGAGCGCTCCGGGCCCGAGCAGCCCAGGGCCGAGCGCTCCGGCCCCGGGTGCTCCGGCCCCGGGCACTCCGGCCCCGGGAACCCCGGCCCCGCGCCTCTCCTGCTGACCCGACTCGCCGGCCGCGCGCCCGCCGCCGTTTGCCTGCGCACCGCGCCCGGCGCCCTCCGCGCCCGCGTCCGCCTCGCGCGAGCCGCCCCCCACGCCCGCGCCGCGCCCGCCGAACGCCTCGCTCAGCTCCGCCCGCACCCCCTCCTGCCGCACCGCCGGCGTGAACCGCCTGGTGTCCACGCCGTTGCGCACCACGTGCCAGCGCGCCGCGATCCCGTGGGCCAGGCCGGAGGCCCGCTCGGCCTCGCTCACGCACAGCACGCGGTGCGCCCACCGCGCCGCGTACCGCTCCCAGCGCACCGACGCGGCCCGCAGCGGGCCGGTCGCCGCCTCGTAGGACCAGGCGTGCGGCTGGAAGACGGTGGGGACGCGGCCGCGCAGCGCCAGCCGCCCCGCGAGACCGGCCTTCGCGCTGTGCAGGTGGACCAGGTCGGGCGCGCTCTCGCGGACCGCCCGGGCCGCGCCGGCCACCTCGGCGGCCAGGCCCGCGCCGGGGGAGCGGCGGGCGTGCCACGGCACGACCGTCGCGCCGGCCGCGCGCGCCGCCTCGGCCAGCGGACCCTCCGGCGGACAGCCGACCACCACGCGCGCCCCGCACGCCGTCTGCGCCCGCGCCAGGTCCACGACCACACGGGCGACGCCGCCCTCGACCGGCTGCGCCAGGTGCAGCACCGTCAGCCCGTCCAGCCGGACCGCGCCGCCCGGGACGCCGCCGTCCAGCCGGACCGCGCCGCCCGGCCCGACCGCACCGGCCGGGACGCCACCGTCCGCGCCCTCCCGGCCGTCCAGGCCGTCAAGCCCGAGCCCGTTCAGCCGGTCCGGCCTCTCCAGCCCGTACTGGTCTTGCGGCATCGCACGCCGTTCTCTCACGCCGGGCGGGCCCGGCGAAGCCGAAGTGTGGTCGGTCCTGCGGCTCGCGACCGGCGCCGGAGCGGCGCGCGGGCGCGGGCTGCGTGCAGTCAACGAATTCCGTGCCTGTCAGGTAATCCCCAGAACAGGAATGCACGCCCGCCGCAGGAAATCACGTCCGACGCGCTGCGCCTTGCCACTCCAAATTCATATGACGATCAGATCAGTTGACGGTTATGGGATTGACCCGAGGTCACACCGGGTCCGCGCATGTCACTCCCCCGAGGGGTGTACGGCAAGGCGCCGCGCGGAATTTATCCATTCGGGTGAAGGTCCATAACCGATCCACCGTCGCGCGGTTGGGCAGTGCGGCCCCTGGTACCGGGGCAACCTCTCTCCAGAAGGACCAACCGTGATCAAGAAGATCTTCGCCACGGCTGCCGTCGCCGCCTCGCTGGCCGGCGTCTCGGCGACCGTCGCCCCCCAGGCCATGGCGATCGGCAACGACGAGGGCACCACCACCGCCAACGGCAACGGTTCCTCGCAGTACTACGGCAACACGTACACCAGCGGCTACATGAGCCCGCAGTTCGCGCTGATCGCCGGCTCGCTGAACAAGCCCTGCATCGCGCTGCCCGCCAAGGCCAACCTCGGCTCGCTGGTCGGCGTGGTCCCGATCACCGTCCAGGACCTCAACGTGCTGTCCTCGCCGCAGAACCAGCAGTGCACCGAGAACTCCACGCAGTCCAAGGGCGACGAGCCGCTGTCGCACATCCTGGACAACATCCCGGTGCTGTCCGGGAACGGCGCGCACAACGGCTGACGCCATTCGGGTGGATCGTGGCCGCCGTACCGGCCGGGGAGTTGCCTCCCGCGGCCGGTCGTCGTTAGGCGATCGATAGCGGAGTTCGAGGTCCCGGAACCACGGGCCGGCCGCCGTGCGGCGAATGCGCGGCGGAATCCGGAACACCGCTGACGAAAAGGAGCACACAAGTGAAGTACACGAAGGTCGCGGCGCTCGCCGCGGGCACGATGATCGCCGTCGGCGGCGCCGCCGCCCCCGCGTTCGCGGACGCCGGCGCGAGCGGCGCCGCCGTGCACTCCCCGGGCGTCCTGTCCGGCAACGTCGTCCAGGTCCCGGTCCACGTGCCGATCAACCTGTGCGGCAACACCGTCAACATCATCGCCCTGCTGAACCCGGCGTTCGGCAACACCTGCGCCAACGTCAGCGAGTGACGACGAACGCGACCTGCCGGGCCGTCAGGCCCTGATCAGGTACCGCCCCGGAGCGCGCACGCCGCGCCCCGGGGCGGTGCGCATCGGGACGCGCCCGCACACGCGCGCCCCGCGGCCGTACGCATTTCCGTACGGCACATCGGCCGTGCGCACCCACGTGCGGCCGTACCCGAGCGGAGAAAGATTCGATGCGACAGATCCTGAGCCGGAGCGTGCTCACCGTCGCCGCCGCCGGCGGCGTCCTCGCCGCGGCAGGGGGATACGCCAGCGCGGACTCCGGTGCCCACGGGACCGCGGAGGGCTCGCCCGGACTGCTGTCCGGCAACAACGTGTCCGCGCCCGTCGAGGTGCCGGTCAACGTGTGCGGCAACTCCGTGGACGCGGTCGGCCTGCTGAACCCGGCGTTCGGCAACGCCTGCGCCAACGGCACGCCCGCCGCGCAGACGCCTCCCCCGACGACCCCGACCCCGACCCCCGCCACCCCGGTCCCCACCACCCCGCAGCGGCACGTCCCCGCGCCGCGCACGGTCCACCACGACCTGGCGGAGACCGGCATCGGCGGCGGCGAGACGGGCGCGGCCGCGGCGCTCGCGGCCGCACTGCTGTTCGGCGGCGCCCTGCTCTACCGCCGCGGCGGCCGCACCGCACCCGCGCGGGCCGGCCACGCCGCCGGCACGCACGCGCACCGCGGCGCCCGCGCGGGCCACGCCCGCCACTGACCGGCGCACGCGCCATGGGCCGTACGGGCGCGGGGCCGTCACCGAACGGGTGATTGTCCGGCTCCTGGCCCGCCCGGCGTTTCCGGCGGCGCCGCACCCTCGTTGTCCACGGCGAGGCAGCGCCGGCGAGGGACGCCGGCAGGCCGGGCGCACGAGGCGCCGAGCCGGCAGGGCCCAACGGCCCCCGGACTCCTCCGGCGCCGGAACCCCCGGCTTCGGCTACTGAAAGGGTGGCAAGTGAAGTTCTCCAAGGTCGCAGCGGTCATGGCCGGCTCCGTGGTCGCGGTCGGGGTGGGCGCGCCCGCCTTCGCCGCGGACACCACGACCGCCGCCCCGGCGATGCCGACCAGCATCAACTCCGGCGTCGACCAGCTCATGGCCGCGCAGCCCACGCAGCAGGTGCTGGACGGCACGCACCTGTCCTCCGCGGTGGCGACGGTCGACCACACCACCGACGCGCTGCCGCAGCAGCTGCCGGCCGACCAGCTGCTCGGCCAGGCCACCGACGTGCTCAAGGGCGCCGCGCTGCCCGCCGTCACCGGCGCGATCCCCGGCGCCTCGCTGCTCGGCGGCCTGCCGCTGAACGGGCTGCCGCTGCACTGACCAGGACCGGCCCCCGGCCGCCCGGTCGCGTCACCGTCGCTCCGGCCGCTCGCCCATCGGAGTGAAACGCCGGAACCAAACCCCCCGCGAGCGGTTGATCAGATCGCTCCACCCGACCTTCCAGACCGTGCATCCAAGCACCAAAAAAGGGACAACAATGATCAAGAAGATGCTCGCCGGTGCTGCTCTCGCCGCGTCGGTCGCCGCTGTCGGCGCCACCGCCTCCCCGGCCATGGCCATCGGCAACGACGAGGGCACCACCACGGTGAACGGCAACGGTGCCGAGCAGGCGTACGGCAACACCGTGACCGGCGGCACCCAGAGCCCGCAGATCGGCCTGGTCCAGGGCACGCTGAACAAGCCCTGCGTCGGCCTGCCGGTCAAGGCCAACGTCGGTTCGCTGGTCGGCCTGGTGCCGATCACCGTCCAGGACATCAACGTGCTGGCCTCGCCGCAGAACCAGCAGTGCACCGAGAACAGCAGCCAGATCAAGGGCGACGAGCCGCTGTCGCACATCCTCAGCAACATCCCGGTGCTCTCCGGCAACGGTGTGGCCAACCACTGACGACACCCCGAGGACACCGGGGGCCCGACGGCCCCCAGCGGACCCCGCGTCACGGGCGGGGGGGGGGGGGGGGGGGGGGGGGGGGGGGCGGCGGGGGGGGGGGGGGGGGGGGNCCCCCCCCCCCCCCCCCCCCCCCCCCCCCCCCCCCCCCCCCCCCCCCCCCGCCGTTGTGGAGGCTCCCGGCGCGGGAGATCCGGCGGAAACCGTTTCCTACTCGTTTGATAACCTGGCTCCATGAGCGACCACGACCACGAATACGGCATCGGCGAGGGGCCGGCCACCAGAGTCAGCCTGTCGCTGCCGGAGGGGACCGCGGAGGCGATCCGGGAGCGCGTCGGGCGCGGCGAGTTCTCGGCGTTCATCACCGCGGCGGTCGAACGGGAACTGCGCGGACAGATCCTGGACGAATACCTGGCGGACTACGAGCAGCGCAAGGGGGCGCTCTCCGCCGCCGAGCAGGCGCGGGCGCGTCAGATCTTCGACGAGGTGTTCACCGAGGAGGGGCAGTGGCCCGCCGCAAGCTGACGCACGACGGTACGCTCGTGCTGGACTGCGAAGGTCTGTCGAAGTTCGTAGGCGACGACGAACGGACGGTCGCGCTCGTCGCGGAGGCACGCCGGCGGGGTATGGAGGTGGTGGCCAGCGCGCTGACCATCATCGAGGCCACCCACCGCAGGACCGATCGGGCGAGGCTCGCGTGGGTCCTGTCGGGCGTGCGCATCGTCCATGTCGGCGAGGAGGAGGCCAAGGCGGCCTCCGCGCTGCTGCTGACCGCGGGGCTGCACGGACACAAGTACGCCATCGACGCGGTCGTCGCGGAGGCCGCTCTGCGCCAGCACCGCCCGGTCGTGCTGTTGACCTCGGACGTCGACGACATGAGCAAGCTCTGCGGGGATCAGGTGCGCCTGGTGTCCGTCTGACGCCAACCGCCTCAGGCCGCCGCCGGGCTCAGGCGGAAGAGCGGGAAGTCGCGCGAGGTGTGCGCGGCGTACGCGCGGTACGGCGGCCACACCGCGGCCATCCGCTTCCACGCCCGGTCCCGGGCCGCCCCGGTCAGCAGCTCCGCGGTCACCGGCACGTCGACCCCGTCGTACTCCACCGTCGCCCGCCCGTCGGACAGCAGGTTCAGCGCCCAGGCCGGCGGCCGGTCCATGCCGAAGTTGCTGCCGACGACGTAGCAGCCGGGCCCGCCGGGCTCGTCGACGGTGAGCAGCGGGGTACGCCGCGGCAGCCCGCTGCGGCGCCCGGTGGTCGTCACCACGCGGACCGGGAAGAGGGCCGACAGCAGCATCCGGCGGCCCGAGGTCCTGCGGTGCAGCCACATGTCGGTGCGCGGCGCCCAGTAGGACGCGACGACCGCGAACCAGCGGTACGTGCCGAGGCGGTGCAGCGAGCGGACGAGCAGGGTGCGCATGGCGGTCGCCTTTCCCTTTTCCCTGTGGGCCGGGCCGCGGCCGGCGGGCCGCGCAACGAGGATGCGCCGCGCGGCGGCCCGCCTGCTGCTTCCAGCGTGCCCAACGCGCGCCGCACGGGTGTCCGACGCGCCCCTCACGCGTGCCCGGCGCGCACCCCGCGCACCTCCGCCCCCGCGCGCCGGCGTGCCGTACCGCATCCGGGTGAGGGCAACTGCGCCGGTTGACGTGCGTGGGCCGGGCGATCCGGGCAGACTCAGGGGCAAGCGTGCGCTGGGCGGCGGCCGCGGGGCGGAGGTGGTGCTGTGAGAGGCAGTCCTCTCCTCGCCGTGCGCGGTGTCTGCAAGCGGTTCGGGGCCGTGCAGGCGCTGCAGGACGTGGACCTGGAGGTCCGCGAGGGCGAGGCGGTGGGCCTCGTGGGGAGCAACGGCGCGGGCAAGTCCACCCTGGTCAAGGCGGTCTCCGGGGTGTTCTCGCCGGACGCGGGCACGATCGAGTGGAAGGGCCGGCCGGTCGAGCTGCGCCGCCCGCTGGACGCCCAGCGGCTCGGCATCGCCACCGTGCACCAGAACCTGTCGCTGTGCGACAACCTCAACACCGTCGAGAACCTCTACCTCGGCCGCGAGCTGCGCCGCTTCGGCATGCTCAACCAGGTCGCGATGGAGCGCCGCTCCCGGCGGCTGCTGGAGTCGCTGTCGGTGGACGTGCCGAGCCTGCGGGTGCCGGTCGCGTCGCTGTCCGGCGCGCAGCGGCAGGGCGTGGCGGTGGCCCGCGCGCTGATCGGCGAACCGCGGCTGGTGGTGATGGACGAGCCGACCGCCGCGCTCGGCCCGCAGCAGGCGGCCCAGGTGCTCGAACTGGTGCAGCGGCTGCGCGACCAGCAGCTCGGCGTGCTGTTCGTCAGCCATGAGATGGACGAGGTGCGGGCGGTCAGCGACCGGGTCGCGGTGCTGCGGGTCGGCCGCAACACCGGCTTCTTCGACACGAAGTACACCACCCAGGAGCAGTTCGACTCGGCGATCACCGGCAACACGGCGATGGCGGTGAGCCTCCAGCGCAGCCTGCTGCCGCACGGCCTGCCCGAGCAGAACGCCCTGGAGGTCGGCTACCGCTACTTGCCCGCGCAGGCAGGCGTCGGCGGCGACTGGTTCGACGTGATCCCGCTGCCCGGCGCGCGGGTCGCGCTGGTGGTCGGCGACATCGTGGGGCACGGCATGCACGCGGCGGCGACCATGGGCCGGCTGCGCACCGCCGTGCACAACTTCTCCATGCTGGACCTGCCGCCCGACGACCTGCTGGCGCACCTGGACGACCTGGTCGCGCGGATCGACAAGGACGAGACCGCGCCCGGCGCGACCGGCGCCACCATCGCCGGCGCCACCTGCCTCTACGCGATCTACGACCCGGTGTCGCGGACCTGCGAGCTGGCCAGGGCCGGGCACCTGCCGCCCGCGCTGGTGCGCCCGGACGGCACCTCGGAGTTCCTCGACGTGCCGGCCGGGCCGCCGCTGGGCCTGGGCGGGCTGCCGTTCGAGTCGGTGGAGCGGGAGCTGCCCGAGGGCAGCCGGCTGGTGCTGTACACCGACGGCCTGGTGGAGGACCGCGCCCGGGACATCGACGTCGGCCTCGAACTGCTGCGGCAGGCGCTGGCCGGGCCCGACCGCACGCCCGAGCAGACCTGCGACACGGTGCTCGCCGAGCTGCTGCCGCAGGTGCCGAAGGACGACATCGCGCTGCTGGTGGCGCGCACCAGGGCGCTGCCGGACGACCGGATCGTCCGCTGGGAGGTGCCGACCGACCCGGCGGCGGTGGCGCAGGTGCGCGGCGCGGCCACCGAGCAGCTGGAGCGCTGGGGGCTGGACGACCTGGCCTTCACCACCGAGCTGATCCTCAGCGAGCTGATCACCAACGCGATCCGGCACGCCTCCGGTCCGATCGAGGTCCGGCTGCTCATGGACCGGGCGCTGATCTGCGAGGTCGCCGACACCAGCAGCACCTCCCCGCACCTGCGGTACGCCGCCACCACCGACGAGGGCGGGCGCGGCCTGTTCCTGGTCGCGCAGCTCGCCGAGCAGTGGGGGACGCGCTACACCGCGGCCGGCAAGATCATCTGGACCGAGCAGCGCATCCCGGCGTCGGGCCTGTCCACCTGAGCCGGCCGGCCGCCCCCTGCTCCGTCAAGGCCGCGTCAAAGCGCCCGCGCCGCGCGTCAGGGACGCGCTAAGGGCCGCTCCCACCTGCGCAGAACCGGGGTTGTCTGGGACGGCCGGCGGTGCGCCGGCCCGCACGCCCCGCCGGACCGGCCGGGCGCGCGGCCCGTCCCTCCGTCACACCCCGGGGTGCTCCTCATGCAGGACCTGGTGTTCGTCCTCGTCACCGTCGCCGTCTTCGCCGTGCTCGGCCTGCTCGCCAAGGCGGTGGAGCGGCTGTGAGCGCGGACGACGTCGTGGGGCTCGTCGTCGCCGCGCTCCTGGTCGGCTACCTGGTGGTGGCCCTGATCCGCCCGGAGAAGTTCTAGTGGACGACACCCTCGCCGGCTGGCTGCAGATCCTCGCGCTGCTGGGCGCGCTCGCTCTGTCGTACCGGCCGCTGGGCGACCACATCGCCCACACCCTGACCTCCGCGCGCCACCTGCGGGCCGAGCGCGCGGTCTACCGGCTCGGCGGCGTGGACGGCGACGCCGACCAGCGCTGGCCGGTGTACCTGCGCAGCGTGCTCGCCTTCTCCGTGGTGGGCGTGCTGTTCCTGTACGCCTTCCAGCGGCTGCAGAACCACCTGCTGCTGGCCGTCGGCATGAAGGCGGTGCCGCCGGGGACCGCGTTCAACACCGCCGTGTCCTTCGTCACCAACACCAACTGGCAGTCGTACTCGGGCGAGTCGACGATGGGCCACCTGGTGCAGATGGCCGGGCTCGCGGTGCAGAACTTCGTCTCCGCGGCGGTCGGCATCGCGGTGGTGGCCGCCCTGATCCGCGGCTTCACCCGCAACCGCACCGACCGCGTCGGCAACTTCTGGGTCGACCTGACCCGGATCACCGTACGGGTGCTGCTGCCCGTCGCGTTCGTCTTCGCGATCGTGCTGGTGGCCGCGGGCGCGGTGCAGAACCTCCACGGCGTGCACGAGATCGGCACGCTGATCGGCGACCGGCAGTCGGTCACCGGCGGCCCGGTCGCCTCGCAGGAGGCTATCAAGGAACTCGGCACCAACGGGGGCGGGTTCTACAACGCCAACTCCGCGCACCCCTTCGAGAACCCCGACGGGTTCACCAACTGGCTGGAGATCTACCTGCTGTTGGTGATCTCGGTCAGCTTGCCGCGGACCTTCGGCACGATGGTCGGCGACCGCCGCCAGGGCTACGCGGTGCTCGCCGTGATGGGCCTGATCTGGGCCGCCTCGGTCGCCCTGATCACGATCAACGAGCTGCACAG
Source organism: Streptomyces sp. IBSBF 3018 (assembly GCA_050613715.1). Classification (GTDB taxonomy): domain Bacteria; phylum Actinomycetota; class Actinomycetes; order Streptomycetales; family Streptomycetaceae; genus Actinacidiphila. Next base: position 5,503 of record JAJSZB010000258.1, on the reverse strand, counting down.
CGTGAGCAGTTCGGCCGGCCACGCGGCCGGCGGCATGATGGAGGGCAAGGAACAGCGGTTCGGCGTCTGGGCGTCGGCGCTGTTCGCCGCGTCCACCACGCTCACCTCGACCGGCGCCGTGAACTCCTTCCACGACTCGTTCTCGCCGGGCGGCGGCGGGATGACGATCTTCGACATGATGCTGGGCGAGATCGCGCCCGGCGGCACCGGCTCGGGCCTGTACGGCATCCTGATCCTCGCCGTCATCACCGTGTTCGTGGCCGGGCTGATGGTCGGCCGCACCCCGGAGTACCTGGGCAAGAAGCTCGGCGCCCGGGAGATGAAGTTCGCCTCCCTGTACATCCTCACCACCCCGGCCGTCGTGCTGATCGGCGCGGGCACCGCGATGTCGCTGAGGGGCGAGCGGGCGAACATGCTCAATTCCGGCCCGCACGGCTTCTCCGAGGTGCTGTACGCCTTCACCTCCGCGGCCAACAACAACGGCTCGGCCTTCGCCGGACTGACCGTTAGCTCCGACTGGTGGAACACCGCGCTGGGCCTGGCGATGCTCTTCGGCCGCTTCCTGCCCATCGTCTTCGTGCTCGCGCTGGCCGGGTCGCTGGCCCGGCAGCAGCCGGTGCCCGCCACCGCCGGCACCCTGCCCACCCACCGGCCGCAGTTCGTCGGACTGCTCGCCGGCGTGATCGTCGTCGTGGTGGGCCTCACCTACTTCCCCGCGCTCGCGCTGGGACCGCTCGCCGAAGGGCTGCACTGATGTCCGTCACCACCCTCGAACCCCCCGCCGCCCCCGGCGGCGCACCGCAGCGGCCGGCCGCCCGCCGCACGCCCGGCGGCCTGCTCGACCCGCGGCAGCTGCTCGCCTCGCTGCCGGACGCGGCCCGCAAGCTCGACCCGCGGACCATGGTCAGGAACCCGGTCATGTTCGTGGTCGAGGTCGGCTCGGTGCTCACCACGGTCTCCGCGATCAGGGACCCCGGCGTCTTCGCCTGGGTGATCGCCGCGTGGCTGTGGCTGACCGTGCTCTTCGCCAACCTCGCCGAGGCCGTCGCCGAGGGCCGCGGCAAGGCCCAGGCCGAGACGCTGCGCAGGACCAGGACCGAGACCCTCGCCCGGCGGCTGACCGGCTGGCGGCCGGGCGCGGCGCCCGGCACCTACACCGAACGGCAGGCGGCCGCCGCCGACCTGCGGCTCGGCGACCACGTGCTGGTCGAGGCCGGGCAGATCGTCCCCGGTGACGGCGACGTGGTCGAGGGCGTCGCGAGCGTCGACGAGTCGGCGATCACCGGCGAGTCCGCGCCGGTGATCCGCGAGTCCGGCGGCGACCGCAGCGCGGTCACCGGCGGCACCCGGGTGCTCTCCGACCGGATCGTCGTGAAGATCACCTCACGGCCCGGCGAGACCTTCGTGGACCGGATGATCGCCCTGGTCGAGGGCGCCGCCCGGCAGAAGACGCCCAACGAGATCGCGCTCAACATCCTGCTCGCCTCGCTGACCGTGGTCTTCCTGCTGGCCGTGGTGACGCTCCAGCCGTTCGCGGTCTACGCCGGCGCCGCGCAGTCCCTGGTGGTGCTGGCGGCGCTGACCGTCGCGCTGATCCCGACCACCATCGGCGCGCTGCTGTCCGCGATCGGCATCGCCGGCATGGACCGGCTGGTGCAGCGCAACGTGCTGGCCATGTCCGGCCGGGCGGTCGAGGCCGCGGGCGACGTCGACACGCTGCTGCTGGACAAGACCGGCACCATCACCCTCGGCAACCGGCAGGCCGCCGAGTTCCTGCCCGTCGACGGGGTGGACGTGGGCGAGCTGGCGCGGGCCGCGCGGCTGTCGTCGCTGGCCGACGAGACGCCCGAGGGCCGGTCGGTGGTGGCGCTGGCCGAGGAGCGCCACGGCCTGGCCGGCGGACCCGGCGCTGACGGGACCGGCGGCGCGGGCGGGATCGGCGGCGCGCACCGGCCCGCCGACGCACACCGGCCGGGCGAGGCGGACCGGCCCGCGGGCGCGGACTTCGTGCCGTTCACCGCGCAGACCCGGATGAGCGGCGTCGACCTGACCGAGGACGGCGGCCGCAGGTCGCTGCGCAAGGGCGCGACGAGCGCGGTGCTCCGGTGGATCGCCGACAGCGGCGGCCGGCCGGGCGAGCAGGCGGGCCCGGTCGCCGACGCCGTCGCGGCCGGCGGCGGCACCCCGCTGGTGGTCGGCGAGGTGGTGGAGCGCGACGGGCGGACCACCGCCCGGGTGCTCGGCGTGATCCACCTCAAGGACGTGGTCAAGCCCGGCATGCGCGAGCGCTTCGACGAACTGCGCCGGATGGGCATCCGCACCGTCATGATCACCGGCGACAACCCGATGACCGCCAAGGCCATAGCGGACGAGGCCGGCGTGGACGACTTCCTCGCCGAGGCCACCCCCGAGGACAAGATGGCGCTGATCAAACGGGAGCAGGAGGGCGGCAGGCTCGTCGCGATGACCGGCGACGGCACCAACGACGCGCCCGCCCTCGCCCAGGCGGACGTCGGCGTCGCGATGAACACCGGCACCTCGGCCGCCAAGGAGGCCGGGAACATGGTCGACCTGGACTCCGACCCCACCAAGCTCATCGAGATCGTCGAGATCGGCAAGCAACTGCTCATCACCCGGGGCGCGTTGACGACGTTCTCGATCGCCAACGACGTCGCCAAGTACTTCGCGATCATCCCCGCGATGTTCGCCGCCGCCTACCCCGGCCTGGACCGGCTGAACGTCATGCGGCTGCACAGCCCGACCTCTGCGATCACCTCCGCGATCGTCTTCAACGCGCTGATCATCGTGGCGCTCATCCCGCTGGCGCTGCGCGGCGTGCGCTACCGGCCCTCCTCCGCCGCGCAGTTGCTCAGCCGGAACATCTGGGTCTACGGCCTCGGCGGCCTGCTGCTGCCCTTCGCCGGCATCAAACTCATCGACCTCGTCGTGCAGTTCGTGCCCGGACTGCGCTGAAGCGGCGGAAGGAAGACAGGAAAACAGGAAGACAGGAAGACATCGCCATGCGTACTCATCTCGCCGCCCTGCGGATGCTGTTGGTGCTCACCGTGATCACCGGCGTGCTCTACCCGCTGCTGGTCACCGGCGTCGCCCAGGCCGCCTTCCGCCACCAGGCGAACGGCTCGCTCATCGAGCACGACGGACACGTGGTCGGCTCCAGCCTCATCGGCCAGACCTTCGACCTGCCCAAGAAGCACCCGGACGACCCGAACGAGGCGCCCCGGCCCGACCCGCGGTACTTCCAGCCCCGCCCGTCCGCCGGCGGCTACGACCCGCTGGCCTCCGGCGCCTCCAACCTCGGGCCCAACGACCCCGGGCTGGTCAAGACGATCAACGAACGCCGGGCCGCGATCGCCGCGTTCGACGGCGTCGACCCGAAGGACGTGCCCGCCGACGCGGTCACCGCCTCCGGCTCCGGCCTCGACCCCGACATCTCCCCTGCCTACGCCGCCGAGCAGGTCGACCGCGTCGCCAGGGCCCGCGGTCTGGACCCCGCCGCCGTGCGCCGCCTGGTCGGGCGCGAGACCCACGGCCGCGCGCTGGGCTTCCTCGGCGAGCCGTACGTGAACGTGGTGCGGCTCAACTCCGCCCTCGCGGGGCTGGGGTGACGCCGTGAAGCGCGGCCGGCTGAAGGTGTACCTCGGCGCGGCGCCCGGCGTCGGCAAGACGTACCGGATGCTCGACGAGGGGCACCGCAGGGCCCGGCGCGGCACGGACGTGGTGGTCGGCTACGCCGAGTGCCACGGCCGCCCGCACACCGAGGACATGCTGCGCGGCCTGGAGCAGGTGCCGAGGACCTGGCGCGCCCACCGCGGCGTGCGCTTCCCGGAGTTGGACCTGGACGCGGTGCTCGCCCGCGCCCCGCGCGTCGCCCTGGTCGACGAACTCGCCCACACCAACGTGCCCGGCGGCCGGCACGCCAAGCGCTGGCAGGACGTCGAGGAGCTGCTTGCGGCCGGCGTCGACGTGGTCACCACGGTCAACGTCCAGCACCTGGAGTCGCTCAACGACGTGGTCCAGAAGATCACCGGCGTGCCGCAGCGCGAGACCGTGCCCGACGAGGTGGTGCGCCGCGCCGACCAGATCGAGCTGGTCGACATGCCCGCGGAGGCGCTGCGCCGCCGCCTCGCGCACGGCGACGTCTACGCGCCGGAGAAGGTCGACGCGGCCCTCTCGCACTACTTCCGGGTCGGCAACCTCACCGCGCTGCGCGAGCTGGCGCTGCTGTGGGTGGCCGGGCGGGTCGACGAGGCGCTGCAGAAGTACCGCACCGAGCACGGCATCGGCGGGGTCTGGGAGACCCGCGAGCGGGTCGTGGTCGGGCTGACCGGCGGCCCGGAGGGCGCGACGCTGATCCGCCGGGCGGCCCGGATCGCTGACCGCTCGGCCGGCGGCGACCTGCTCGCGGTGCACGTGGCCCGCAGCGACGGCCTGGCCGGCGCGTCCCCGGCCGCGCTGGCCAGGCAGCGGGCCCTGGTGGAGAGCCTCGGCGGCACCTTCCACTCGGTGGTCGGCGGCCATGTGCCCACCGCGCTGCTGGACTTCGCCCGCGCGGAGAACGCCACCCAGCTGGTCATCGGCACCAGCAGGCGCGGCCGGCTCGCGCGGTTCGTCACCGGGCGCGGCGTCGGCGAGACCACGGTGGAGCGCTCGGGCGCCATAGACGTCCACATGGTCACCCACGAACGGGCCGGGCGCGGCCGGCTGCTCCCGGCCGCGGGCGGCGGCCTCACCCCGGTGCGCAAGATCGCCGGGCCGGCCGCGGGCCTGGTGCTCCCGGCGCTGCTCACGCTGGTCCTCGGCCATGTCCGCGGCGACCTCAACCTGACCAGCCAGGCGCTGCTGTTCCTGCTCGCGGTGGTGGGTGTCGCGTGCATCGGCGGCGTGGCGTCCGCGCTGCTGGCCGCGGTGACCGCGTCGCTGCTGCTGAACTGGTTCTTCATCCCGCCGGTGCACCGCTTCACCGTCGGCGAGACCAACAACGCGCTGGCCCTCGGCGTGTTCGCGGTCGTCGCGGTCACCGTCGCGGCGATCGTCGACCGCTCCCTGCGCCTGTCCCGCCGCGCCGCCGCCGCGACCGCCGAGGCCGAGACCCTCTCCTCCCTGGCTGGCGGCATCCTCCGCGGCGACCACACGGTGGCCCTCCTGCTCGAACGCACGAGGGAGGCCTTCGGCATGGACAGCGCGGAGCTGGTGGAGGCGGAGGCCGCGCAGGGTGCCCCGGCGGCACCGGCCGCGGGACCCGGCGGTACGGGTCCGGGCGGCGGGCCCGGGTCGGGCGGTACGGGCTCGGGCGGCGGGTCCTGGTCGGGCGGTACGGGTCCGGGCGGCCGGTCGGACCGTACGGGCTCGGGTGCGGCCGACGGCTCGGCGTCCGGGACCGGCTTGGCGTCCGGCGGCTCCGCGTCCGCGTCCGGCTCCGGGCCCGGCTCCAGGCCCGGGTCCGGCTCCGCGTCCGGCGGCTCGGGGGGCGGGGGTGTGGTGT
>JAJSZB010000257.1:0-14079 GCA_050613715.1 Streptomyces sp. IBSBF 3018 | reverse complement strand
GGACGGGCTCCCACGGGAGGGGTGGGTCAGTTGCCGGCGCCCGCGCCGGTCGTGGTGGAGACCGGCGGGGCCGGCTGCTGCGGGGCCGCGGGCGCGGCGGGCTTGCGGCCCGCCATGCCGAGGCCGACGATCGCGCCGGCGCCGGAGACGATGGTCGCGCCGACCATGGCCGCGGTGAAGCCGTCGGTGAACGCCTTCGGCGAGGCGAAGCTGCCGTGGCCGGCGAAGACCGCGGTGATGATCGCGATGCCGAACACGCCGCCCAGGATGCGCAGCATGGTGATGGCGCCGGACGCCTGGCCGATCTCCTGCGGCTTGACCGCGCCGATCACGGACTTCTGCGCGGCGGGCATCGCCATCGACAGGCCGCAGCCGCTGATGACGAGCGGCAGGACCATCTGCGCGTAGTTCAGGTCGGGCGAGACGATCGCGGCGAGCCAGCCGAGGCCGATGGTGTTGAGCGTCAGGCCGGTGACCATGAAGCGGCGCTCACCGAGCTTGTCGACCAGGTTGCCCGCGATCGGGCCGCAGACCATCAGCGTCGCGGTCCAGGGCATCACGCGCAGGCCGGCCGCCAGCGGGCCGTAGCCCAGCGCGTTCTGCAGGTACTGGGTGATCAGGAAGAGCGTGCCGTACATCGAGGCGTACAGCGCGAAGTTGGAGAAGTTCGCGGTGGTGAAGGTGCGGATCTTGAAGAAGCGCATCGGGAGCATCGCGGTCTTGGCCCGCGAGCTGTAGACCACGAACACCGCGCTGACCACGACGCCGGCGATCAGCGTGCCGATCACCTCGCCGCTGCCCCAGCCCGCGTCGTTGCCGCGGACCAGTGCCCAGACGATGCCGAGCGCGCCGATGGTGACGAGGAAGACGCCGGGCAGGTCGAAGCGGATGTTGGGGCCGGTGCTCTCACCGAGCTTGGCCAGCACCAGGGCGATGGCGACCGCGCCGATCGGGACGTTGACCCAGAAGATCCACTGCCAGTCCAGGCCCTGCGAGACGGCGCCGCCGATGAACGGGCCGGAGAAGACCGCGAGGCCGGTCAGACCACTGAACAGGCCCAGCGCCTTGCCGCGCACCTGGGGCGGGAACGCCACGCTCACCTGGGTGAGGGCCAGCGGCAGCACGATCGCGGCTCCGGCGCCCTGCACCGCGCGGAAGGCGATCAGGGGGCCGATGCTGGTGGACAGCGCGCAGGCCGCGGAGGCCACGGTGAACAGCGCCAGGCCGCCGACGAACATCCGCCGCCGGCCGAACTTGTCACCGAGCGCCGCGCCGCTCAGGAGCAGCACCGCGAAGGTGAGGCTGTACGCGTTCACCGTCCACTCGAGGGAGGCGAGGGAGGCGTGCAGGTCCTTGTGGATCGTGCTGAGCGCGGTGGTCACCACCAGCGAGTCCAGCGCCACCATGAACGAGCCCAGCGAGGCCAGGCCAAGTACCCATTTCTGTGTTGTGGTCATCCCCGATGCCGGGGCTGCCGTCGGCGCACCTGCGGCCATGGCTCCTCCAGGAGCTGTAGTGACTTACTAGCAGTTTCTTGCACTCTACTCGGTCTTACTCCTAAAGTACAACTAGCTACTCTTGAGGTGTAACCTGTTTTCGATGGACCACGCGGTCCAGCCCCTCAGCAGGGGCTCCACCTCTCGGCCGGGAGTTGATCGACATGGCGACGAAGCGCACGTACGCCGACGGATGCGGCATCGCGCGGGCGCTCGATCTGATCGGGGAGCGCTGGGCTCTGATCGTGGTGCGGGAGCTGCTCCTCGGCCCGAAGCGCTTCACCGACCTGCACAGCGGCATGCCGGGAGTCAGCCCCAACGTGCTGGCGCTGCGCCTGCGCGAGCTGGAGGACTCCGGCCTGGTGCGCCGCCGCAAGCTGGGTCCGCCGGCCGGTTCCCGGGTCTACGAGCTGACCGAGTGGGGCCAGGAGCTGGAGCAGGTGCTGCTGGACCTCGGGCGCTGGGGCGCCAGGTCGCCGATCGCCAGCGAGCCCTACCGCAGCGTGGACTCGCTGATGCTCTGGCAGCGCTCGCTGTTCGACGCCGAGGTGGGCGGCGACCTGCGGGCGACCTACGAGTTCACCGTCGGGGACGACGCCTTCACCGTGCGGGTGGCCGACGGCGAGCTGGACGTGGAGCGCGGCACCGCCGGGCACCCGGACGCGTCGCTGGAGAGCGACCTGGAGACGCTGACCGCGGTGCTCAAGGGCCGGCGGCCGGTGGCCGAGGCGACCGCCAGCGGTGACCTGCTGCTGACCGGCGACACCGGCGTGGTGGACCGGCTGATCCGCGCGCTGAAGCCGCAGCGGCCGGTGGCCGTCGCCTGAGGCCGCGTTGACGATCTCCGCAAGCACCGAGTAGCGGCAGGGGACCCCGAGAGGCGGAAATCGTAAGACCATCCGCGAACACCCGAAAGGTGCCGCACGTGATCCCCTTCCGCATCGACATTCCCGAGTCCGCCCTCGACGACCTGCGCGAACGGCTGGCGGGAACGCGCTGGCCCGCGGAGATCCCCGGTTCGGGCTGGAGCCGCGGCGTCCCCCTGGACTATCTGAAGGACCTGGCCGCCTACTGGAAGGACGGCTACGACTGGCGGGCCGCCGAGGCGCGGCTGAACGCCTACCCGCAGTTCACCACCGAGATCGACGGGACGCGCGTGCACTTCCTGCACGTGCGCTCGCCGGAGCCGGACGCCAAGCCGCTGATCATCACCCACGGCTGGCCCGGCTCCTTCGTCGAGTTCCTGGACGTCATCGGCCCGCTGACCGATCCGCGGGCGCACGGCGGCGACCCGGCCGACGCCTTCCACGTGGTGATCCCCTCGATCCCCGGCTTCGGTTTCTCCGGTCCGGTGCCCGAGGCCGGCTGGGGCGTGCACCGCATCGCGGACGCGTGGGACACCCTGATGACCGAGCTGGGCTACGAGCGCTACGTCGCACAGGGCGGCGACGTCGGCGCGGTGATCGCCGTCGAGCTGGCCAGGACCCACCCGGACCACGTGGCCGGCGTGCACGTCAACATGATGATCACGGTCCCGTCCGGCGACCCGGCCGAGATGGCCTCGCTGACCGAGCAGGACGGCGCGCGGCTGGCCCGACTGGCGCAGTACGACGCGGAGTTCTCCGGTTACATGAAGATCCAGACCACCCGGCCGCAGACCCTCGCCTACGGTCTGACCGACTCGCCGGTGGGCCAGCTCGCCTGGATCATCGAGAAGTTCAAGGACTGGACCGACCCGTCGACGCCGCTGCCCGAGGACGCGGTCGACCGCGACCTGCTGCTCACCAATGTGATGCTCTACTGGCTGACCGGGACCGCGGGCTCCTCGGCGAACCTCTACTTCGAGGGCGCCGAGCTGATCAGGATGATCTTCACCCGGTCCGGGAACCCGCCGGCGCTGACCGTGCCGCTGGGCGTCGCGATCTTCCCGCACGACATCTTCGTGGGCATCAGGAAGTTCGCCGAGCGGGACAACGCCACCATCACGCACTGGACCGAGTTCGAGTCCGGCGGGCACTTCGCCTCGCTGGAGCGGCCCGCGGAGTTCGTCGGCGACGTCCGCACCTTCGGCCGTTCGCTCAAGCTCTGACCCTCCGGCACCGGTCCCGGGGCCGCGGCCCGGGGACTTCCCGGCGCCCGGGACGTCCCCGCACCGGGGACGTCCGGCCCCGAAAACTCCGGTGGGGGGGGGGGGGGGGGGGGGGGGGGGGGGGGGGGGGGGGGGGGGGGGGGGGGGGGGGGGGGGGGGGGGGGGGGGGGGGGGGGGGGGGGGGGGGNCCCCCCCCCCCCCCCCCCCCCCCCCCCCCCCCCCCCCCCCCCCCCCCCCCCCCCCCCCCCCCCCCCCCCCCCCCCCCCCCCCCCCCCCCCCCCCCCCCCCCCACCGGTGTCAGTCCTCCGGCCGCCACCGCGGCCGGGTCGTCACTCGCTCAGGAACTTGTACGAGCCGACCACCTGGGCCACGCCGCGGCTCGGCTTGCCGGCCAGGCGCTCGCCCAGTCCCTTCTGGAACGCCTGGAAGGCGGCCAGCTGGGGCAGCGGGTCGGCGTCGCCCTCCGTGGACACGATGTGCACGAAGGTCACGCCGTCGTCCAGCCGGAACGTGGCGTAGTGCAGCCCTTCCGGCTGCGTCTCGGCCAGTTCGGCGAATACCTGCTCGACGACGCGCTGGTTCTCGTCGGCGGCCTCGGGCTTGGTTTCGTAGCGAATGACCGCGGTCTTGCTCATGAATTTCCTCCAAAGACGGACGATACGCCGGACCGTTGGCATTTCGAACACGTAGCCTGTCCCTCAAGTGGACAGGCTACGTGGGTATTTCACGGTCCCGCGTTATTGTCGCACGGAGGGCTCCAGCGCGCCGGGAACTCGCGCCTGTCCGGGGAGGCCCTTGAAGTCGGGCTTCCGCGAGGAGTTCAGCAGCACCTTCAGCACCGTGGACGGCTTCATCAGCTTCTCCGGGCGGTCCACCAGGCCGGCCACCCGCAGGAAGTCGCCGGTGAGCGAACCGTCGTTGACCGCCGCCGCCCGCAGCCGGCCGATGTAGCCGGTCATGAACCGGTACTTCAGGCTGCGGGTGCCCTCGATGCCCGGGTGGGCCAGGTCGGAGGCGGTGGTGATGTCCCAGGCGATGTCGATGTACTGGCCCAGGTGCTTGAAGAACTCCAGCGGGTTCGGCTCGACGCCGCGCTCGAGGTACTTCAGCAGCCGCAGCGTGGTCACCGCGGTGATGGTGATCGGCTGCGCGTACACCGGGTTGGGGCTGTGCACCGCGTCGCCCATGACCAGGTAGCCGTCGGGGAACCTGGACATCTTCTCGTACCGCCGCCACCGGCTGGCCGGGAAGCGGAAGTGCACCGGGTCGTCGAGCGGCTCGGCGTCCTTGATGGCGTTGTAGATGTCCGGGTTGGGCAGCGACCTGGCGAACTCCAGGAAGCCCTCCGGGTCGGTCGGCGGGTGGTCGCCCATCACGCCGTTGAGGGTGAGCAGGTAGCGGGAGTCCGTGTCGGACACCGGGGTCTCCCGCGCGAAGATGGCGCCGCGGGGGTGCGCCGGGGTGGGCGCGAGCACGATCGCCAGGTTGTGGCCGAGGTAGTCGGTGGGCAGGCGGTAGTGCCGGGTCGCGTAGCCCAGACCGATCTTGACCTTGTCCTCGGGCACCTCCGGGTAGCCCAGCTCCTTCAGCCATATGGGGCTGCGGGAGCCGCGGCCGGTGGAGTCGAGGATCAGGTCGCCCTTGATGATCTCCTCGTTGCTGCCCGCGGCCTGGCGCAGCACGCGCACGCCGATCACCCGGCTGCGGTCCGCGTTGGCCTCCAGGCCGAGGATGTCGGTCCACTCCTGGAAGCGGACGTTGGACCAGGCCTCGACCCGGGCCCGCAGGTGGCTCTCCATGATGGTCCGCGGGGCGGCCAGGCAGACCAGACCGGTGTAGGTCTGCTTCATCTGCCGTCCGTTGACCAGCCAGCGCAGGTCGGCGCCGATGTCCCCGGTGGGCACGCCGGCAGCGCTGAGCTCGGCCGTGATGCCGGGGAACAGCTCCTCAAGGGCCTGCTGGCCGCGGGCCAGCAGCGCCTGCGCGTGGAACGAGTGGGGGGTGCTGCGGCGTGCGCCGGTCACACCGACCATCTCGTCGCGGTCGATGATCAGCACCTCGCGGTACGAGTCCTTGAGCGCCCTCGCCGCCAGGAGTCCGCCGATGCTGCCACCGAGAATGATTGCGCGGTCACCGATATAGCCGCCCATGCGCGGCCACCTCCTAGATCGCTTGTTTGGGGTCAGCCCGTCTGGACGGGGCTGTTGTGGTAGGCGGTGATGAACCAGGCGCCGTCCTTCTTGGCGAGCACCCAGGTGGCACGGATCTGGTTGGCCTGGGTGACCTCGGTCTCGTCGCCGTAGAGCACGCCGCCCTGGGTGACCAGCACGCCGGAGTCCTGGTTGATGAACTTCGCGGAGAGCGGGGAGCCGGTCACGCGGGTGCCCTGGTACGGGCCCGCGTAGGCCTTCGACATGAAGGCGCGGATCTCCTCGCGGGTGTTGAGGTACACGTCACCGGGCAGGACCATCGAGCCGTCCTCGGTGAACAGGTCGGCGAAGGCGTCGGCGTCGTTCTTCGACCAAGCCGCGATCATGCGGGCGGGGACGGCCTGGACCGCCGCCACGTCTTCCGCGGCGACGGAAACGGTGCTGGACATACGGGGATTCCCTTCAGCGTTGCTGGTTCGGCGGAGCCAGGTCCGGGGAGGCGGATGCGTGACGGGGGCGCGGCCTCAGAGCTGGGCGGCGGGCAGCGGCGTGACGCCCTTGATGAGGTCGGCGGCCTTCTCGGCGATGGCGATGATGGGGGCGTTGGGGTTGCAGAAGACGGTCGGGATGACCGACGCGTCCACGACGCGCAGCCCGTCCACGCCGATGACCTTGAGGTCGGTGTCCACGACGCTGCCGATGGCGGCGGTTCCGGCCGCGTGGTACAGCGTCTGGGTGTTGCGGCGGATGTGCTCGCGCAGCTCCGCGTCCGACTCGCCCTCGGGCGCGCCGACCGCGGTGGTGGTGAACTGGCTCAGCGCCTTCTGGCGGCTGATCTCCAGGTTGACCTTGAAGCCCTCGACGGCCGCGTCCAGGTCGCCGGGCTCCGCGAAGTAGTTGTGCTGGATGCGCGGCTTGGCGGTCGGGTCCTCGGACCCCAGGGTGACCACGCCGCGGCTCTTCGGGAAGAGGTAGCCGGAGGAGAAGGAGATGGCGTGCGCGTCGGGGATGCCGAGGCCGCCGTCCTTGAACATCACCGGGGCGCAGTGGAACTGGGTGTCGGGGCCGTAGGTGTCCTCGCGGGTCCTGACATAGCCGCCGGACTCGGGGATGTTGGAGGTCAGCGGGCCGCGGCCCTCCTCCATGAACAGCCGGACGTTCTCCGGGCTGCCGGCCGACAGCAGGCTGATCGGCTCGTCGTGGGCGAACACGAGGAAGACGTGGGTGTGGTCCTGGAGGTTCTGGCCGACCTGCGGCTGGTCCAGCACGACCGGGATGCCCAGCGCGTTCAGCAGCCAGCCCGGGCCGATGCCGGACAGCTGCAGCAGCTGCGGGGTGTTGTAGGCGCCCGCGGAGAGGATGACCTCGCGCCCGGCGCGGATCTCCACCTCCTCGCCGAACTTGCGGCCGATCACGCCGACGGCGCGGCCGTTCTCCACCAGCACGCGGTGGACCTGCAGGTTGGTCTCGACCTTCAGGTTGGGCCGGGGCTCCGCCGGGTGCAGATACGCCACCGCGGTGCTCCAGCGACGGCCGTTGCGCTGAGTAAGTTGGTAATAGCCGAAGCCGTCCTGCTCCTCGCCGTTGAAGTCGTCATTGGCGGCGTAGCCCGCCTCGATGCCGGCCTCGACGAAGGCCGCCGTCATCGGGTTCTTCGAGCGGCTCTCGGAGACCGCCAGCGGACCGCCCGCGCCGTGGTACTTGGACTCGCCGCGCTCGTTGTCCTCGGCGCGCTTGAAGTAGGGCAGCAGCTCGGCGTAGCTCCAGCCCGGCTGGTTCCAGGCGTCGTAGCCCTTCTTGGCGCCGCGGATGTAGAGCATGCCGTTGAGCGCGCTGGTGCCGCCCAGGACGCGTCCGCGCGGCAGGAAGATCCGGCGGCCGTTGACGAAGGGCTCGTCGTGGGTGTCGTAGTCCCAGTCGACCTCGGTCCTGAAGAGCTTGCCGGCGCCGGCCGGGGTGTGGATGTTGGGCGAGGTGTCGGCCCCACCGGCCTCGATCACGCAGACGCTGACGTTGGGGTCCTCACTGAGCCGGGCGGCCAGCACGCTGCCTGCGGAACCGGCGCCCACGATGACGTAGTCGTACATCCATTCCTCCTCTATGAGACCTGAGTCAGAGAATGGCTGTACGGGAACGTTGCGTACCTCTTCCAGAATGCCCTCTGGGCGGGGGCCGGCCACCGGCCTGAACGGCAGAAAAACGCCGCGTCGCACAATTCCGGTAGCGGTCGGACGGTTTACCCGGGACGCGCCCGAATTTATTCCCGGAACGGGGATCGGATGCGGCGCCGCGGCCGCCGGGCGGCAACCGGAGCGGGCGGCCCGACCGCGGGGCGGGCCGCGGGGGCAGGCACCCGGCCGCGGGGCGGGCAGCCGGAGCAGGCCGCCCGACCGCCGGGCGGGCCGCCGGGGCGGGCCGCCTAGGCTACGGGCATGCCCCTGCAGATACGCGCGTTCGACGCCGAGCACCCCTCGGCGCTGCTGGACCTGGACTGGTCGCTGCCGCTGGAGGAGTGGCCGGACGAGGCGCTGGTCGCGCTGCCCCGCGGCATCTCCCGGCACGTGGTGCGGTTCGCCAGGGCCGGCGCGGAGGTGGTGGCGGTCAAGGAGGTCAGCGAGTGGGCGGCGGTCCGCGAGTACGGGCTGCTGCGCGACCTGGACCGGCTCGGCATCCCGGCGGTGGACCCGATCGCGGTGGTCACCGGCCGCACCGACGCGGCCGGCGAGCCGCTGGAGCCGGTGCTGGTGACCCGGCACCTGCACGGCTCGCTGCCGTACCGCTCGATGTTCGAGACGACCATGCGGCCCGGCACCGTCAACCGGCTGCTGGACGCGCTGGCCGTGCTGCTGGTGCGGCTGCACCTGGTGGGCTTCGCGTGGGGCGACTGCTCGCTGTCCAACACCCTCTTCCGGCGCGACGCGGGGGCGTTCGCCGCGTACCTGGTGGACGCCGAGACCGGTCAGCTGCACCCGGCGCTGTCCACCGGGCAGCGCGAGTACGACATCGAGCTGGCCCGGGTGAACATCGCCGGCGAGCTGATGGACCTGGAGGCCGGCGGCTCGCTGCACCCCTCGGTGGACCCGGTCACCTTCGGCGAGGCCATCGCCACCCGGTACGCCGACCTGTGGCGGGAGCTGACCCGCGAGTCGGTCTACCCGGCGAGCAAGCGGCACTACATCGACCGGCGGATCCGGCGGCTGAACGACCTCGGCTTCGACGTCGCCGAGATGCAGATCCAGCGCTCGCCGGCCGGCGACACCGTGACCTTCCTGCCCAAGGTGGTGGACGCCGGCCACCACCAGCGCCAGCTGCTGCGGCTGACCGGCCTGGACACCGAGGAGAACCAGGCGCGCAGCCTGCTCAACGACCTTGAGCAGTGGATGGCCACGCAGGAGGACTACGCGGCGGGCGACGCGGCGGGCGCGCTCGGTGCGCGGCCCGAGGTGCTGGCGCACCGCTGGGTCCGCGACGTCTTCCGGCCCGCGGTGCGCGCGGTGCCGGCCGAGCTGCGCGCCGGCAGGGAACCGGCGCAGGTCTACCACGAGTTGCTGGAGCACCGCTGGTACCTCTCGGAGCGGGCCCAGCACGACGTCGGTCTGGACGCGACGGCGCGCTCCTACGTCGAGGAGATCCTGCCGGGCCGGGCCGTGGTGTTCCCCGCGACGGCGCAGGAGTAGCGGGCGCGGGGTCCGGGCGCGGGAGCGGCGGGCGCAGGAGTGGCGGGCCCGGGGTCGTCCTCGCGACGTGCCGGCGCGAAGCCGCCGTGCTCAGGCGCGGGGCGCCGCCGTGCTGTGGCGGACGACGATGTGGGTGGCCAGCTCCATGCGCAGGCTGTCGGGGGTCTGTCCGTCGGCGAGGTCGAGCAGCGCGCGGGCCGCGGTCGCGCCCATCTCGGCCAGCGGCTGGCGGACCGTGGTCAGCGGCGGCGGCGACCAGCGCGCCTGCGGCAGGTCGTCGAAGCCGACCACGCTGAGATCGTCCGGGATGCGCAGCCCGTGCCGCCGCGCCGCCTCGTACACACCCAGCGCCATCTGGTCGCTGGAGGCGAAGACCGCGGTCGGCGGGCGGTCGAGGCCGAGCAGTGCGGTGCCGTGCACGAAGCCGGACTCGTGCGAGAAGTCGCCCTCGCGGACCAGGAGTTCGTCGGTCTCGGCGCCGGCCGAGTCCAGCGCGGTGCGGTAGCCGTCGAGCCGGGCGCGGCTGCACAGCACGGCCGACGGGCCGGTGATGACGCCGATCCTGCGGTGCCCGAGCGACAGCAGGTGCTCCACCGCGCTGCGGCCGCCCGCCCAGTTGGTCGCGCCGATGGTCGGGATGTCGAAGGTCGGCACCCCCGCCGGGTCGATGACCACCGCGGGCATGCCCAACCGCCGTAGCTCGGCGTGGAGTTGGGGCGCGAACTCCGAGGTCACCAGGATCGCGCCGTCGGAGTCGCGGGAGCGGATGCCGGCCAGCCACTGCTGCGCCGACCACTGCTGGTGGTGCACCGCGGAGACCACCGCGCCGACGCCTGCGTCGTGCGCGACCTTCTCCACGCCGCGCAGGATCTCCACCGCCCACAGGCTGTCGAGGTCGTTGAAGACCAGGTCGATCAGGTGCGCGCGGGAGGCGGTGCGCGAGGCGCGGCGCCGGTAGCCGTGCCGGGCGAGCAGGTCCTCGACCCGGCGCCGGGTCGAAGCGGCCACGTCGGTACGGCCGTTGAGGACGCGCGAGACGGTCGGCAGCGAGACGCCGGCCTCACGGGCGATGTCCGCGATCGTCACCCGGCCGGACGTGGCGGCGGCGTCGCCGACCGCCTCCCCGGAACGGGCCTCGCCGGCCCCTCCCCCCGAACGGGCGTCGCCGGCCCGCTCCCCGGACCCGTCCGTCGTCACCGTGCCTCCTCGCGGCCGGGGCTCTTGACGCCGGCGCGCCGCCGATTCTACGGTCGTCCAGCAAGTTTCGGAAGATCAACGAAAGTTTCGCCGCCGCCCGTGACCCTCTACGCCGACAATCCCGTGCTCCCCGGCTTCCACCCGGACCCCTCGGTCTGCCGCGTCGGCGAGGACTACTACCTGGCCAACTCCTCCTTCGAGTTCTTCCCCGGCATCCCGCTGCACCACAGCAGGGACCTGGCGCACTGGCGGCCGATCGGGCACGCCGTGGACCGCGCGGGGCAGCTCTCGCTGGACGGCGTGCGCCCCTCCGGCGGGCTGTACGCGCCGACGCTGCGGTACGCCGCCGGCCGCTTCCACCTGGTGTGCACGCTGGTCGACGGGCTCGGGACCTCGGGCAACTTCCTGCTCACCGCGGACGATCCGGCCGGCGACTGGTCGGACCCGGTGTGGCTGCCGCAGGCCCCGGGCTTCGACCCGTCGCTCTTCTTCGACGACGACGGCTCGGTGTACCTGCTCGGCACCCGGCAGACCGACGCCGCCGGCCACTGCGAGATCTGGCTGCGCGCCCTCGACCCGGCGACCGGCCGGCTCACCGGCCCGGACCACGTGCTCTTCCGCGGCGCGCTGGTCGGCGCGGTCTGGGCCGAGGGCCCGCACCTGTACCGCCACGCGGGCACGTACTACCTGGTGCTGGCCGAGGGCGGCACCGACCACGGCCACGCGGTGACCGTGGCCCGCAGCCGGCACGTCGCCGGGCCGTACGAGAACCACCCGGGCAACCCGGTGCTCACCCACCGGCACCTGGGCCTGGCCCACCCGGTCTCCGGCGCCGGCCACGCCGACCTGGTCGACACCCCCGGCGGCGACTGGTACGCGCTGCTGCTCGCCTCGCGGATGCACGGCGGGCGGTACGCCAACCTGGGCCGCGAGACGTTCGTGGCGCGGGTGGTCTGGGAGGACGGCTGGCCGGTCGTCAACCCGGGTGTGGGACGCCTGGAGGAGCGCGCGGAGATCGGGCTGGAGCCCTGCCCGTGGCCGACGCCCGACCCGGTGGACCACTTCGACGGCCCGGTGCTCGGCCCGCAGTGGTGCACGCTGCGCGGGCCGCTCGGCGACGCGGCGAGTCTGTCCGCGCGCCCCGGCCACCTGCGGCTGCGACTGCTGGCGAGCACCCTCGCGGAACCGGCCACCCCTGCGTTCGTCGGCCGCAGGCAGCAGCACCACCACGCCACGGCGGAGACGTCGCTGGACTTCGAGCCGCGGGCGGCGGGCGAGGCGGCCGGCCTCGCGGTGCTGCAGAACCCGGACAACCACCTCACGGCGCTGGTCGTCCGGGACGCGGCCGGCCGCAAGTCGGCCCGGCTGACCGAGCGGTGCGCGGGCGTGACGCGCGTGGTCGCCGAACTCCCGCTGCGGGAGGGGCCGGTACGCCTCACGGTCCGGGCCGGCGGCCGGCGGTACGCCTTCTTCTGCGCCCAGGAGGCGGACGGGGAACGGGAGTTGGGCGCCGTCGACGGCCGTTTCCTCAGCAGCCAGGCGGCGGGCGGCTTCACCGGCGTCTTCCTCGGCCCGTACGCGACCCTGAACGCCGCCGCGGATTCCGGTGACGCCGGGCCGCACCTCGCGGGCCTGCGGCGACCGCACCGCCACGCGGACTTCGACTGGTTCCGCTACGGAGCCGGCGCGTAGCACCGGGCCGAGTCCCTCTTGCGCGGTGCCGGTAGCATTTGTTCCGGTGATCAGCGCACGTGTTCGGGTATTCGGTTCGTGACGCACGCTGGAAGACCGGAGTCGCAATCAGGATGACGAACCCGTTCAGGGGCCGTGCCGCCACGCTCGTCGGCCGTGACGACGAGATCGAGGTGCTCGCATCGGTCCTCCGTGACGCGACGGCCGGCCGCGGCGGCACCCTCTTCGTGGCCGGCGAGCCGGGCATCGGCAAGACCCGGCTGACCGCGGAGGCGGTCGACATGGCCGCCAGGGCGGGGATGGCGGTACTCAAGGGCCGCTGCACCACGACGGGTCCTGCGGTGCCGTTCCGGCCGCTGACCGAGGCGCTGCTGTCGCTCACCCGGGCCGGTGAGGCGCCGCCCGCCGAGGAACTCGGCCCCTACCTGCCGGTGTTGGGCCGCCTGGTGCCGGAGTGGTCGACCGGCGAGGACTGCGACCAGTCGCCGGTCGTGCTCGCCGAGGCCGTGCTGCGGCTGGCCGCGGCGCGCGGTCGGGAGCGCGGCTGCCTGCTGCTCGTCGACGACCTGCACGACGCGGACCCCGAGACGCTCGCGGTGCTGGAGTACATCGCGGCCAACGTCGCCGGGCAGCCGGTGGCCGTGGTCGCGACCGTTCGCAGCGCGCCCTCGACGGCGTACGAGCTGGCGGGCGCGGTGGCCCAGCGCCGCGAGGCCGTGCTGCTGACCCTGGGCCGCCTGGACGCCGACCACATCCACGCCTTCGCCGCGTCCTGCCTCGGCTGCGCGCGGGACGCCCTGGCGCCCGCGGTCTCCGCGCATGTCTACGCCGACAGCGACGGGATCCCGTTCGTGGCCGAGGAGTTGATCCGCGGCATGCTCGCGGAGGAGCGGCTGCGCTTCGACCGCGGACGCTGGCGCGACGCGGACGACGCGGACGAGGCGGGCGGCGTGGGGGACGCGGACGCGCCGGGCGGTGCGGGAGGTGCGGGTGGCATGGGCGCGCCGGGCGGTGCGGGCGGCCGGGGCGGCTCCGGTCCGGCCGTCGGGTACGCCGCAGGACCGGGCCCGGGCGGCCCGATCGCCCCGACCACCTGGGGCACGGCCGACCGGTCCACCTCGGACGGCTTCGCGCCCGGCGCGGCCGAGGCGCCGGCGGGCGGCCTCGCGGGCGGCACGCCGAGCGCCCGCGCCGCGCTCCCGCCGGGCGGCGACGCGGCGCCGTACGCCACGAGCGGCCGGGACACGGCCGGGAGCCGAGCGGGGACGCCGGGCGAGCCGATCCCCGGCGGCGCCGACATCGCGAGCGGCGCGGCCCCCGAGCACACACGCCCCGGCGGCGATCGGCGCACCGGCGCACCCGCGTCCCCGTACGCCCCCGGCACGAGCACCGCCTCCGACGCCGACGGCGTCCGCGCGGACGCGCCCGGTTCGACGTACGGGCTCGATGCGGGCGTGGGATTCGGCGGAAGCGCAACCGGCGGCGACGCAGGTGGAGTTGCACAGCCTGGCGGGCCCGGCGGCACGGGCGGAGCAGACCCGGCGTACGGGCTCGGCGCGGGCGTCCGCTTCGGCGGCGACGCAACCAGCGGGAACACGGGCGAAGTTGTCCAACCTGGCGGGCCGGGCGGAGCAGACCCGGCGTACGGCCCCAGAGCCGGCATCGGCTTCGGCTTCGGTCTCGGCGGCGACGCAACCAGCGGCGGGCCGGGCGGCGCGGACGGGGTTGCCCCGGCGTACGGGCTCGGTGTCGGGGGTGGAGGTGACGCGGCGCGGGGG
>JAJSZB010000256.1:0-10325 GCA_050613715.1 Streptomyces sp. IBSBF 3018 | reverse complement strand
GCGCAGTCGCGGGGTGGGGCGCAGAGCCGGGGGCGCGCGCACGGCGGAGTCCGCCCTGAGACGGCCTGTCCGTTTGTCCGGGCGACCGGTCGCGCGTTTTGATGCCGTGCATGGCAGACACCACGGTGCTGCGGCTCGCCGTCGTGGGCGCCGCGCATCCCCACGTCGCGTACGTCCTCGACGAACTCGCCCACCGCGCCGGCGTCGTCCTCGTCGCCGTCAGCGACCCCGATCCGGCCCTGGCCGCCGGGCACGCCGCGCCGCACGGCGCGGCGGCGTACCGCGACCACCGCGCGCTGCTGGCCGAGCAGCGGCCCGACGTCGTGGCCGTCGCCGGGATCTACGCAGACCGGGCCGAGGCCGTCGTCGACAGCCTGGACGCCGGCGCGCACGTCCTCGCCGACAAGCCGCTGTGCACCTCGCTGGACCAACTGGCGGCGATCGAGGCCGCGGCCGCCCGCAGCTCCCGTACGGTCTCGCTGCTGCTGGAGAAGCGCCACTACCCCGAGACGCTGGCCGCCAGGGCGCTGCTCGCGGACGGCGCGCTGGGCGAGCTGGTGCAGATCGCCTCCACCGGCCCGCACAAGCTGAACCGGCCCTCCCGGCCGCGCTGGTTCCTGCGCCGCGCGACGTACGGCGGCATCCTCGGCGACCTCGCCGTGCACGACATCGACCTCGTGCTGCTGCTGACCGGCGCCCGCGAGGGCACGGTCTGCGCGCACACCGACCGCGCCGACCCGGGGTTCGCGCGCCACGGCACCGTGCTGCTCACCGCGGGCGCGGCGACCGCGACCGTCGAGGTCAACTGGCTGACCCCGGCCGCCTCGCCCTGGCACGGCGACTACCGCATGCGGCTGACCGGCACCCGCGGCGCCGCCGAACTCTTCTGGGCGCAGGGCAGGTTGACCGCGGTGACCGACGACCGCGGGCCGTACGAGGTGCCGTTGCCGCCCGGTCGCCGCCCGGCCGCCGACGCGCTCGCGGCCCTCGCCGAGGGGCGCGAACCCGAGGTCGGCACGGCGGCGAGCATCGCCGCGAGCCGGGTCGCGCTCCTCGCGCAGGAGAGCGCGGACGCGGGGGGCGCGGTGCGCGCGTACGCCCTGCCGGCCGCGGTCGCGCCCGTGCGGCACGCGCCCGGGGAGGCGGCGGCGCGGCGTACGTGAGGCGGTGCGCGTGAGGCGCGCGTGCGGCCTGCGTGTGCGGCGGCGCATCCGTGACGCGTGGGCGGGGACGCTCAGTTGCCGGGGCGGCGGCCGTCTTCGGAGCGGGCGTCGGAGTCGTCCCCGGAGCCGGCGCCGGGCGGGGGCACCGGCCGCAGGCGGGAAGGCGCGGAGCCGGCGCCGGCGTCCGGGTGCCGTACGCCGAACCACTGCTCGGCGTCGTACTCCTCGAAGCGTTCCACCTCGGTGAAGCCGAGCTTGGCGGCCAGCCGCATCGAGCGGGCGTTGGCGGTCTGGGTGCACAGCACCACGGGTTCTCCCGGGTGCGCGGCGGCGAACCAGTCGAGCGCGGCCGTGCACGCCTCGGCCGCGTAGCCGTGCCCCCACGCGTGCGGCAGGAACATGTAGCCGAGTTCGGCCTCACCGCCGCCGGCCCGGACGTGCCCGGGGCGCGCGGCGTCGCGCCGGTCGAGGGTGACCATGCCGATCATCGCGCCGTCGAGGGCGACCACGAAGAACCCGGGGCGCCGCCGCGGCACCGGGGGCATCGTGCGCTCCAGCTCCTCCCGGTCGCGCGCCCCGCCGACGTACGTCCCCACCTCGGGCGACGCGAACAGCTCGACGAACCCCGGCCGGTCGCGCCCCTCGGCGGCGCGCAGCACCAGCCGCTCCGTCCCGATGACCTCCGGCACCTGCTCCACGCCCCCGCCGCCCCCACCCGCGTCACCCATACCGGCACCCTACGCTTCCGCGGCCCGCCCGGGCGGCGAGAGCGCGGCGCCTCACCCCGTCACCGTCACCGTCACCTGCGCCGGCCGCCACCGGCCGCCACCGGGCCGCTATCGGGAGGCGAGGGCGGCGAGCCATTCGTCGACGGTGAGCACGTCGCCCCACAGCGGGAAGAGGTTGCCGGTGATGACCCGGTGCAGCTCGGGGTCGGTGTCGAGGCAGGCGTCGGACAGGACCGTGAGGCCGAGGTCCAGGTCGATCGCGCGGCACGCGGTGGACAGCACGACGGCGCTGGTGGCGATCCCGGCGAGCACGACGCTGTCGATGTCGCGTGCCCTGAGCACGAGTTCCAGGTCGCTGCCCGAGAACGCGCTCGCGCGCCGCTTGGCCACCACCACGTCGCCCGGCTCGGGCGCGACGTCCGGATGGATCTGCGTCCCCGGCGCGTCCTCGGCGAACAGCCCGGCCCGCACGACGTTGGCGACCGCCTTGTTGCGCGCACTGACCAGCGCATCGTCCGCGCGCAGCCGCATCACCACGTAGACCACCGGAACGCCCGCGGCCCGCGCCCCCTCGATCGCCCGCCGCAGCCGCGGCAGATACCCGGACCCGTCGTCCGCGATCGCCACGACATCACGCTGCACGTCCATCACCAGAAGCGCACTCGCACTCACCGGCGCACCCTCCTCCGTAGACCCCGACCACACCCCCGCGGCCTCGGACGATCATCCCCGCTCCCGCCGCCGGCATCCACCGCGTATCCCTCACATCCCCGGCGCGCCCGCCGAGGGCCCGTTCGGCGTGTCAGGGGCCGGCCTCACGGCGGCGGGGGCCGGCCGGCGGCGGGCGTCACGGCGTGCCGGTGACGTCCCGGGCGCGCACTTCGCGCATGAACGCCTCGGCGTGCTCGCGCGGCACGAGCCGATCGGGGTCACGTCCGCTGAGGACCCAGAAGAAGACCGGCCCGACCAACAGCGCGGTGGCCCGGTCGATGGGGAGCGTGCCGGCTCCGGGCCCCAGCGCGCGCTCCACCACGGTCCGGGCGCTGTCGCCGAGGACGTCCTCGGCCGCCAGCAGGGCCGCGACGCCCGAGTCGTGCTGGGCTTCGCCCACGAGCGCCCGGTAGGCGATCCCGGCCGGTGAGTGCGCCAGGAACCGGGCGAGTGCCTCCACGAACGCGGCCAGGTCCTGGACCGGGTCGTCGGAGGGCTCGACCGCGAGTTCCTCCGCCGCGTCTCCGGCGCTGGCCTCCAGGAGGATCTCCGCCGTGGTGGACCACCACCGGTAGACGGTCTGCCGGGACACCTGGGCACGCTCGGCGATGCCCTTCATGGTCATGCCCGCGTAGCCCACCTCGACCAGCAGATCGTCGACGGCGTGCAGAACCGCCAGGCGCGCTCGCTCGCTGCGGGGACGACCACCCCTGCCCTGCTCCTTCTCCATGCCGGAACTATACATGGACACGGTGTCTCGTATCTGTTAGGTTCATGGACACGGTGACTCGAAACCAGGGCCTGGTCCTCGCACCAGGCGGGTCGGGACACCTCATTCCTGCCGACGGTCCACCGTCCGTCGGCAACCGCAGAGACAGAACAAGGAGGCACACGGATGCGTGTGTTCGTCACCGGAGCGAGCGGCTGGATCGGGTCCGCCCTCGTCGATGAGCTGACGGCCTCGGGGCACGAGGTGCTGGGGCTGGCCCGGTCGCAGAAGTCCGCCCAGGCGCTCGCGTCGAAGGGCGCCGGCGTCCTTCGCGGGGACCTGGACGACCTCGGAGCCCTTCGCCGGGGCGCGACGGAGGCCGACGGGGTGGTGCACCTGGCCAACAAGCACGACTGGGGCAATCCGGCGGAGTCGGACCGGGCCGAGCGCCTGGCGGTCGAGACCCTCGCCGAAGCGCTGGCCGGCACCGACCGGCCGCTCGTGGTCGCGGCCAGCCTGGTCAAGGGGCGGTCGGCGCCGGAGACCGAAGCCTCGGCCGCCGTGGGGCCGGACTCGGACCGGGGCGGCAGCGAGAACCTGGCGCTGGGCTACGTCGACCGGGGCGTGCGGACGATCATCAGCCGCTTCGCCCCGAGCGTCCACGGCCCGGGCGACTGGGGGTTCGTGAACTTCCTGGTCGCGGCCGCCCGCAAGCAGGGCGTCTCCGGCTACATCGGTGACGGCTCCACGGCATGGTCGGCGGTGCACCGCTCGGACGCCGCCCGGCTCCTGCGGCTCGGCCTGGAGTCCGCGCCCCCCGGCACACGACTGCACGCGGTCGCCGAGGAATCCGTCACCACCCGGGTGATCGCGGAGGCCATCGGACGGTACCTGGACGTCCCGGCCGTCCCGATCGACCCCGACGACGCGGACGCGCACTTCGGATTCGTCGCCGGCTTCTTCGCCACGACCATGACCGCGCCCAGCGCCATCACCCGCGCCACGCTGTCCTGGACCCCCGTCGGGCCGACCCTGGTCGAGGACATCGAGAGCGGCGCCTACGCCGAGGGCTGAGGCCGGCCGCACCTCCGGCCCGGGCGGGACGGTTCGCGTGGCCGCTCGCGCGCCGGCGCACGTACGTCATCCCGTACCCCCGTCGCGTACCGCGTTCCGTACCGCGTTCCGTACCCCCGTCCCTCACCTCGTCCCGTGCCCCGTTTCGTACCTCGTCCCGTACCTCGTCCCGTCGATCCAGACTCTGCCCGGAGACCCGGAGACCCACATGCCGCCCCTGTCCACGTCGTCCACGTCGTCCACGTCCGCCTCGCCCCCGTCGACCGCCGGAACCCGGCAGTTCCGGGAGGGAACGGTGCTGGCATGCGTATGCCTGTGCACCCTGCTCGTCGTCGGATTCGTCGCCTCGATCAACCTGGCGGTGCCCGCACTCGCGGCGAGCACCCTGCATCCGTCGTCCTCACAGCTGCTGTGGATCGTGGACGCCTATGTGATCCTCTTCGCGTGCCTCGTCGTTCCGGCAGGCGCTCTCGGCGACCGGCTCGGGCGCAAAGGGGTGCTGCTCAGCGGTCTGATGCTCTTCGCCACGGGCGCGGCCGTCTCGGCGGCGGCCCCGGACGTGGCGGTGATGCTCGCCGGACGGGCGGTGACCGGCGTGGGCGCGGCGTGCGTCCTGCCGAACGCGCTGGCCGTGTTGATCCACGCGACCGAGCCCTCGCGGCGCCCGCGTGCGATCGCCGTCTGGGCGTCCATGTCGGGGCTGGGGGGCGCGGTGGGCAATCTGGGCGGGGGCGCGGTGCTCTCCGCCGGCTCGTGGCGCCTTCTCTTCGCAGCCGTCGCGCCGCTGGCGGCCGTGTGCGCGGCCTGGGTGGCGGTGGCGACACCGCGCAGCCCCCGGCACGACCGCAATCTCGACCTGCCGGCAGCGGGGACCTTGACCCTCGCCACCCTGGCGCTGCTGCTCGGCATCATCCAGGGGCCCGAGCAGGGCTGGGGGAGCGCGTACGTGATCGGCGCGTTCGCCGCCTCGGGCCTGCTGTCCGGTCTGTGGGTCCTCGGCGAACTGCGGGCGGAGCGCCCCCTGCTGGACCCGCGGCTGTTCGCGGTGCCCGCCCTGCGTGCCGCGTGCCTGGGCATGCTCGTCGTCTTCTTCGGATTGTTCGGCTTCTTCTTCCTCAACGCCTCACTCATGCAGTACAGCCGTGGATTCTCCGTCCTGCAGACCGGTCTCGGCGTCGTCCCGCTGACCATCCCCCTGCTGGTCGGCTCCCGACACGTGCCGGACCTGGTCGTCCGCTTCGGTGACCGTCGGGTGCTGGCGGTCGCCTTCCTCCTGGTCGGCGCCGCGATCTTCGGCCTGGCGACCGCCCTCGACGACGGCTATCCCGTCTACGCCCTCTGGCTCGTCGTCCTCGGGTGCGGTGCGGCCCTGGCGCTGCCGACGCTGACCGCGGTGATCGCCGTCGCGCTGCCCAGGGAGCAGGCCGGCGTCGCGGGAGGGCTCCAGGCCACGACACGGGAGTTCGGCAGCGCACTGGGAGTCGCGCTGATCGGCACCCTGCTCACCTCGCGCTTCGTGCACGCGCTGCCGTCGAGGGCCCCCGGGGCCGTCGTGCGCGGTCGGGTCCCGCACACGGTCGCCGAGGCGCTGGCCACCACGGACCGCTCCCACCGAGGCGGTGTCATCAGCGCCTACACCGCGGCCGCCGACTCCGCGTTGAAGGTCGTCGCGTCGATCGTCCTCGCCGCAGGTGCGCTGGTCGTGGCGGAGATGAGCTGGGCGGCGCGACGAGCGCGCCGCGAGGTGGCCGTCCGGTAGCCGGCGGCCGTCGTGCGCCGTTCGCCGTCCGGTAGCCCCCGGCCGCCGTCAGCCGGCCGGTAGCCGCCGGCCGGTCGAGGCCGGGCCTGGGACCGGGTCCGGGTCCGGGTCCGCTCCGAGTCTCGTTCTGGGCCTCGTTCTGGCGTCTGGGCGTAGGAAAATCGCACCGATACGATGTGCAGCCCACTTCGTTGCGGAGGGTGCGAGATGGTGGAGTCGCCGAGTTCGGGCCTTCCCTCCGGTGCTGTCGACGACTGGTGTGTGCGTGCCTTCGAGGGGGCGTCGGCGGTGGCCGGTCGGTTACCGCCGGGGCCGGGCGGAACGTTCAGCGTTTTCGCAGGGAGGGCCCTCGCCCTGCGGATGGGTGCTCTGGTGCAGCAGGTGCCTCCGTATCGCGCGCTCCGCGCCCTCCAGACGATCGCCCCGGACGGGTGGGCGGACACCGCCGCGCGACGGTACCGGTCACATGCGCGGTTGGCGCCGCCCTTCCGCGACAAGGCCGCCGACATGCTGCCCACCGCCCGCGGCTGGGTCGACGTCGCCCCGGGCCGAAGCCCGGCCCACCCGCCTGCCGCGGAACCGGAATCCGGTCCGGGGGCGAGTGTCCTCACCGAGCTGATGGACCGTGTTCGGCGCTATTTCGCGAAACACGCGGCTGTCGGAGTAATCGGTGGCGCGGAGACAGAGGCCGGGCTGGCGCGGGTCTGCCTGATGCTGGCCCGGTTCGAGGCCGGCGTGCTGCCGGAGCCTGGCGCCACCGTCGAAGACGTTCATCGGGCCGTTCCGGACGACGAGGTGCGGGAGGTGGCCGGTCTCGTCAGGACGCTGCGCGGTTCTCCGACGGCGCTGCCCCTGTTCAAGGCGGCGGGTGTTCCATCGGGCGTCGCCGAGCCCGTGTTCGTGCGCGGGCAGGCGGAGGGCGATCTCGTGGTCGGCAGCACCTTGCTCGCGGTGTGCCTCGGCGATCACGGCGAGGTGACTCGGCGACTGCGGCACCTCGTCGCGCACGCATGGCTCGATCGTGACGACCTCTATCAGATCCGTGAGGCCGGGGTGTACTCGGCGGCCTCCGGCAGCCTCGTCTCCTGGCCGGTGGCGGAGCTCGCCGCGCACCTGCTGTGCGGCGGCAACCCGGACACCGCCCGCACCGAGTTCCAGGCGCTGACCGAGCGGGAGATCACCGTTCCCAGGCCGGTGGCGTCGCCGTCCGCTGCTGTCCGGGGCGGGTCGCCGGCCACCGCGCCGCGATCCGGCAGAGCTGCCGTGACACCGAACCGCGCGACCCCGTTGGGAACCGTGTACGGGCCGGAGCCGTGGGACACCGTTGCCGACGCCACGTGGACGTACTGGGACCTGTGGTTCAGCGTCGTGTGCATCACGCAGTACGGCGGCGACTGGGACGCTCTCGACGCGGGGCTCTACTCGAAGTCACATCTCACCCACGGGCTGTCCGAACCGCTGTGGTGCCACCTGGTCGACCTCAGGAACCGTCTCTCCGCCGCCGGGCTGACGGCCGCCGACCTCGTCGGAGATCTGGCCGGCGACCGGAAGACCGTCAAGAAGGCACGCTCGAAAATACTGGAGTGGACCGGAATCCTGGCCAAGCACTTTTCTCCCGCGATGCGCGACGTCCCGAGCGATCGCTTCCACTTCCGCGCGCATTTCGGCAACTGGGACCGGTATCCGGTCTCGCCACGTCCGTTCTACGGCCGGCTGGCCGCGGCAACCCCTTTCGACCTCGAACTGCCCGGCCAGTATCTGCCGACCTTCGGCAACATCGAACCGCTGTTCCAAGCGCTGGAGGAGTTGGAGGCCGAGCACGCCACGACCCCGTCCACCCTGTTGGCCGTGCGTCGCGCCGGACTCACCGCCAGTTCGCTGGCCCAGCACTGCTGCGACCCCTCCTACGGCGACCTCGCCGCCGACGCCTCACAGGCGATCGTGCGCTTCTCCCTCACCGACTGGCGCGCCACCGGTATCGACCACGCCGTTTTCTGGCGCGACGTCCTGGAGATTTTCATGGTGTTCAGCAATTTCGGCTGTGCGCCCTACGGGTGCGAGAGCGAGGTGATGGAGAACCTCGGTGCGGACCGGGACCGGGCGTTGATCAGACGCGTGGTCGACGACCTGCACGACGCATATACCGCCGACCGCCTCGAATGGAATGCGGAGGAGGTCGAACGGCTCTCGGCGTTCGTCTGACACCCGGACCGGACAGGCCCACCGAATTCCTCGCCCCCTGAGCGGGCCGCCGGCATCGCGCCCGTGCCCGCGCTTCGGCGGAAGCATCCCACCGCCCCCCGACCCCGAACACGTCGACCTCGTCCCGGGCTTCACGCGCGATGTGACCGGCGTGGGCCACCACGGGACCGGCGACCTGGAAACGGTCGGAAGTGGCTGACCAGTGCGGATGCGGGCTGCGCCCGTGCCTCGTAGCCGGTTGCAGTCACTTACGGTAGGTGCGCTTCGCGCGGCGGCTCATCTCTGTGTTCTGGAACGCTACGCACTCCCAACCCTGGGCGGTGCGGCGCAGCGTGTAGGTCTGGAACTTGTCGAGGGGGATCTCCGCCTTCTTGTCGATGCCGCCGACGGTGGTCACCACGGCCGCGTCGGCGCCGAGCATGCGGACGCTCAGAGCGCGCACGGCCATCTTCGTACCCTTCTGCCACTTGGTGAAGACGTCGTGGTGGGTCTGGGCGATCTGGTCGCGGCCGAACATGGCGTCGCCGAGGAAGATGACGTAAGAGGCGTCTTCGGCGAACAGGGACGCGTACGCGTCGGCGTCGCCGGTGTCCCAGGCGGCGCGGATTTGGTCGAGGAAGGCGGCGATGCCCTCGCGGTCTGCTGGGGAGGCGGGCTGGTTCATGGCGGGCTCCTCTGCGGCGGCAAATCGTTCTCACTGAAATTATTACAACTGAAACGATTTCCGCAAGCCGAGCACACGACCCCCCCGCCGCAGCCGGACGCCTGATCCTCGGCGGCGGTCACCACACCCGCGCGGGCCCGGCCGGAGAGACGTCCGGCGCCACGTTGCCGTAGACGATGCCCAGCAGTCGCCGCAGCTCCGCCTGGTCCTGTTCTGTCAGCCCCGCGGTCAGGCGCCGCTCCGACTCTCCCGCCAGGTCCAGCAGTCGTCGCAGCTCACCGCGTCCGGCCTCCGTCAGCCGGACCAGCTTGGCCCGGGCGTCCTGCGGCGCCTCCCGCCGCTCCACCAAGCCCCGGTCGATGAGCACCTGCAGCAGGCCCACCAGCCGACTGGCCGGAATCCCGAGTGAGGTGGCCAACTGCTGCTGCGACTGCTCGCGTCCGTCGCGCAGCCCGCGCATCACCGCAAAGTGCCGCGGGTGCACGTCCGCCTCCGCGAGCGCCCGCTCGAACGCCAGCGCCGCCGCGTTCCCGACCGACGCGACCACGAAGCCCAGCGGTTCGTCCGCCGAGACCCGACGCGTAGCAGGGGCTTTCCTCATGGCGCCAACCTAGCAACCGCTGCGGGACAGTTCCCGCCGCGGAACGGGAGTGCTCGACAGTCCCCGCCCACGACTGCCGCACCGCCCGCGACCGCCGCTCGACGCGAAGAGAAACCCATGGTCCCGCTCCTGTGCAGACTCGCCCTGACGTGGCTCGGCGGTACGCAGGGTCTCGACTGCGGTTTGGGCGCGAGTTGCACAGACGTCAACCGCTTCTTCTACACGACCAAGTGCGGTGACGATGTGTCGATGTTCCTTGTCGGCTTGCACCTTCCTCGGTGGCCGCTCTTGAAGCTCAACGGGGTGAAAGTCGTCAAGACCTGGTGGGGGGTAGAAGGCCTATTGGGCGGACCCTGTGCTCTCATACCGCCCCCAGGAGTCCGGCGGTGGCGCAGGCTGACGCGCCACACATCGAAGGGTGGCACTGTTGCGGGTGCCGGCCTGCGCAGGAGTCGCCAAGATCATTACGTCGTCACTACGTGATCACTGGCGAGCGGGCTGCCGCGAGCCGCGTCCGGCTGCGCATGTACGAAGACCCCGCTCCAGCGTTTGGGGCTGGTGGCGGGGTCTTGTGGCACCTTCTGCGAGGTGCCCCCGGCAGGATTCGAACCTGCGCACACGGCTCCGGAGGCCGTTGCTCTATCCCCTGAGCTACGGGGGCGACGGGAAGAACAGTATCAGGTTGGGAGGGGTGGGCCTGACAGGGTTTCGGTG
>JAJSZB010000255.1:0-10352 GCA_050613715.1 Streptomyces sp. IBSBF 3018 | reverse complement strand
CGTGGTCGAGGCGGGGGCGGGGCGGGGGCGAGGGGCCGGGGGCCCGCCCGGCGCGGGAGCGCGCACCGCTAGGCTGCTGGCAGAAGCTCTGCCTCGGACAGCGCCGTCCGCGCGCACGAACGCACGACCCCCGTACGCACGGCCGGCGGCAGTGGGCCGACCCGGCCCACCACCGCCGGTGCGCCGCCGGGCGACCGGGAATTTCCGGGACGTTCGGCGGTTGGCACTACCCGTGGACGAGCCGGCCCGCCCGCCGGCGCGCCGTACCCTGGCAACGATCGACGGGGAAGTAGGACAACGCCTTGACCGGACCCGACGCGACCACCACCGGACTCGACCTGGCATCGCGGCCCGTGGCCCTGACCCACGAGGGCGTGGACCGCGCCGCCGGCCACCGCCTGGACGAGGCGTGGCTCGCGGCGGCCTGGAGCCACCCGACCACACGGGTGTTCGTGGTCTCCGGCGGCCAGGTGCTGGTCGAGGACACCCCCGACGGCGGCACCGAGCTGGTGATGACCCCGGCGTTCGACGCGCCCGAGACCGAGACCCACCGCTACTTCCTGGGCATCGACCCGGACGGCGTGCGCTATTTCGCGCTGCAGAAGGACTCGCTGCCCGGGCGGATGGACGAGGCCGCGCGCCCGGCCGGGCTGCGCGAGGTCGGCGGGCTGCTGTCGCCGCTGGAGGCCGGGCTGATGGTGCACGCCGTGGCGCTGGAGAACTGGCAGCGCATGCACCGCTTCTGCTCCCGCTGCGGTGAGCGCACCGTCATCGCCGCCGCGGGACACATCCGGCGCTGCCCGGCCTGCGGTGCCGAGCACTACCCGCGCACCGACCCCGCGGTGATCATGCTGGTCACCGACGACCAGGACCGGGCGCTGCTGGGCCGCCAGGTGCACTGGCCCGAGGGCCGCTTCTCCACGCTGGCCGGCTTCGTGGAGCCCGGGGAGTCCATCGAGGCGGCGGTGCGCCGCGAGGTGGCCGAGGAGGTCGGCGTCACCGTCGGCGACGTCGCCTACGTGGCCAGCCAGCCGTGGCCCTTCCCGTCCAGCCTGATGCTGGGGTTCACCGCCCGGGCCACCGACTCGCGGATCACCGTGGACGGTGAGGAGATCCACGAGGCCCGCTGGTTCTCCCGCGACGACCTGCGCGCGGCCTTCGCCTCCGGCGAGGTCCTGCCGCCCTTCGGCATCTCCATCGCCGCCCGCCTCATCGAGCTCTGGTACGGCGCCCCCCTCCCCCGCCCCGGCGCCTCCCGCTGACGCCGGGGGAGGTCCGGGGGTCAGGCGGCGAGCTTCTGCTTGACCTGGGCGACGGAGGGGTTGGTGAGGGTCGAGCCGTCGGTGAACAGGACCGTGGGGACCGTCTGGTTGCCGCCGTTGGCGCTCTCGACGAACTTCGCGGACTCGGGGTCCTGCTCGATGTTGACCTCGTCGTACGCGATGCCCTCGCGGTCGAGCTGGGACTTCAGCCGACGGCAGTAGCTGCACCAGGACGTGCTGTAGATGGTCATATTGGCCGACATCGCTGTTCGCTCCTCGTCCGGGGAATGTGGCGTCGAAGTTCGCTGTCGAAAACGTACCGGGCCGCCGGGACATTCCGTGCGGGCGAAGTGAGCGGCCTGTGGAAAACTCCGCGCCGGCCGGCGGCCTGTGGACAACCGGTCCGGCCCGTCGGCGGGAAGTGGCACAGTGGCGGGGTGACTGCGACACTCCACGACTCGCTCTTCCCCGCGGTGCCCGAATCAGCGGACGCCGTGCTCGACGGCCTGGACCCCGAGCAGCGCGCCGTCGCCACGGCGCTGCGCGGCCCGGTGTGCGTGCTGGCGGGCGCCGGCACCGGCAAGACCCGCGCGATCACCCACCGGATCGCGTACGGCGTGCGCGCCGGGATACTGCAGCCCGCGAGCGTGCTCGCGGTGACGTTCACCGCGCGCGCGGCGGGGGAGATGCGCGGCCGGCTCCGCCAGCTCGGCGCGGGCGGCGTGCAGGCGCGGACCTTCCACTCCGCCGCGCTGCGCCAGCTCCAGTACTTCTGGCCGCGCGCGATCGGCGGCGAGATGCCGCGCCTGCTGGAGCGCAAGATCCAGCTGGTCGCCGAGGCCGGCGCGCGCTGCCGCATCCGCCTGGACCGCAACGAGCTGCGGGACCTCACCGGCGAGATCGAGTGGTGCAAGGTCACCCAGACCGTCCCCGAGGAGTACGCGGCGGCGGCCGCCAAGACCGGCCGTGACGTGCCCCGTGACCCGGCCGAGGTGGCCCGCGTCTACAGCACGTACGAACAGCTCAAGCGCGACCGCGGCATGATCGACTTCGAGGACGTGCTGCTGCTGACCGTCGGCGTGCTCCAGGACCGGCCGGACGTGGCGGACACCGTGCGCTCGCAGTACCAGCACTTCGTCGTCGACGAGTATCAGGACGTCAGCCCGCTCCAGCAGCGGCTGCTGGAGCTGTGGCTGGGCGGCCGGGAGGACCTGTGCGTGGTCGGTGACGCCTCGCAGACCATCTACTCCTTCACCGGCGCCACCCCCGACTTCCTGCTCGGCTTCCGCACCCGCCACCCGCAGGCCACCGTCGTCAAGCTGGTGCGCGACTACCGCTCCACCCCCCAGGTGGTCGGCCTGGCCAACGGCCTGCTGGCCCAGGCCCGCGGCCAGGCCGCCGCCCACCGGCTGGAGCTCGTCTCGCAGCGCGAGCCCGGCCCCGACCCCTCCTACGCGGAGTATCCGGACGAGCCCGCCGAGGCCGAGGGCGTCGCCCGCCGCATCAAGGAGCTGACGCAAGCCGGGGTGCGGCCCAGCGAGATCGCCGTGCTCTACCGCATCAACGCCCAGTCGGAGGTCTACGAGCAGGCGCTGGCCGACGCGGGCGTGCCGTACCAGCTGCGCGGCGCCGAGCGGTTCTTCGAGCGGCCCGAGGTGCGCGAGGCGGGACTGCTGCTGCGCGGCGCGGCGCGGGCCGCGGCCGATCCCGACCAGGCCGCAGCGAGCATCCCCGAGCAGGTCCGCGCGGTGCTCAGCTCGCGCGGCTGGGCCTCGGAGCCGCCGGCCGGCTCGGGCGCGGTGCGCGACCGCTGGGAGTCGCTGGCCGCGCTGGTGCGGCTGTCGGAGGACTTCGCGGCCGCCCGTGAGGGCGCCTCGCTGGCCGATTTCGTGGCCGAGCTGGACGAGCGGGCGAACGCCCAGCACGCGCCGACCGTCGAGGGCGTCACGCTGGCCTCGCTGCACGCCGCCAAGGGCCTGGAGTGGGACGCGGTGTTCCTGGTCGGACTGACCGAGGGCACCTTGCCGATCACCTACGCCAAGACCGACGAGCAGGTCGAGGAGGAGCGCCGGCTGCTGTATGTGGGGGTGACCCGGGCCCGTTTCCACCTGAGCCTGTCCTGGGCGCTGTCGCGCTCGCCCGGCGGCCGGGGCGGGCGGCGGCCCTCCCGGTTCCTCGACGGGCTGCGGCCAGGCTCGGCGCCGCGCGGGGCCCGGGGGGCGGGCGGCCCCGGCGGCGTGGAGCGCGGATCGGGCGGGCGCCGTCGCCGCGGCCCGGTGCAGTGCCGGGTGTGCGGGCGCACTCTGTCCGACGCGGGCGAGATCAAGCTGATGCGCTGCGAGGACTGCCCCTCGGACCTGGACGAGGCGCTGTACGAGCGGCTGCGCGGCTGGCGGATGGCGCAGGCCAAGGCCGTCGGCCACCCGGCGTACGTGGTGTTCACCGACCGCACGCTGATGGCGATCGCGGAGGTGCGCCCGTCTGACGAGGGGGAGTTGGCGCGCATTCCCGGAGTGGGCGCGCGGAAGCTGGAGAAGTACGGCGCGGACGTGCTGGCGCTGTGCGCCGGTGAGGAACCCCGGATTCCGGATTCCGCGGAGGGTGCGGAGGACGGCGTACCGGATGCCGGCCCCACCGAGGACGAGGCCGCCGACGCCCCTGCGTTGGACCCCGACCATGCCTCTGACCTGCGCGAAGAATCTCCTGAAGAAGAAGATGAAAAATAGTTTGCGCAAGCTGCCGACAGCCCCATAGCCTTCACGAGCGCGGTTGGGAACGGCCCTTCCAAGAGCCCGCCCCGCCGTGATGTAATAAGCGAGTACGTTCCACTGTCCTTACGAGACGCCGAGAGGAGGCGAGTCCCGATGATCAGCCAGATGACCACCATCAAAATGACCGATCGCCCGGTCGCCGCCGCCTGCTCGCTCGACGTCTCGATGGCGGACGTCCTCGTGCGGAACCTCGACATGCGGGACACCGCTCTGCGCGGCACCGGTCTGTCCGTCTCCTCCGCCCTGCTGCCGGTCCTGCCGGTGCGTGAGCGCAGCGAGCGACCGACCGGGGCGCCCGCGGTAGCGGCGGCGAAGGCACAGGCGTCGGCCTATGCCTTTGCGGCGGCGGCCAACGGCGCCGGCGCCACCAGCGCGCACGCCGGCGGTACCGCCGATGGCAGTGGCATCGCCAATGGCAACGGACAGCAGAAGAAGACGCAGCACGGCAAGTGGGCCTTCCGCGGGCTCGAACCCTGGAGCGATCCAGCCTGACGAACGATCAGGTCGGTGCCTTCAGGGCCGCGGAATCCCAGACCGGGAACCGCGGCCCTTCTGTTTTCCCCGGACCTGAACACCAGACCTGAACAACCGAGATCCGGCCGGACCACCAGGCCGGCCGAACGACAGACGAGGACGAACCCACCGTGCACACCGCTCCGCACGCAACGTCCGGACCCAAGTCCGAACTCGGCCACCCGCCCGCAACGCCCCCTTCGGAGACCACCTTGCTGCCCCTCACCGAGCTCGACGACGAGATCGAGCGACTCGGCGTGCCCGTCCCGTGCCGGACCTACGACCCCGAGGTCTTCTTCGCGGAGTCCCCGGCCGACGTCGAGTACGCCAAGTCCCTCTGCCAGACCTGTCCGGTGCGCGAGGCCTGCCTGGCCGGCGCCAAGGACCGCCGCGAGCCCTGGGGTGTCTGGGGCGGCGAGCTGTTCATCCAGGGCGTGGTCGTTCCCCGCAAGCGGCCGCGCGGCCGCCCGCGCAAGAACGCCGTCGCGGCATGAACACCCGGCAGAGCACCTATCGCACCGCGCCCGGAACCATCGACGGTCCCCGGACGCACGACCCCAAGAATCAGGCCCCGATGACGCCCTCCCTCACCGAACTCCCCGTCCGTGCCTCCGACGCCATCGCGTCGCACCAGAACAGGAACCTCGAAATGCAACTCATGCCAGAAGCCCTGGCCCGTGCCCAAATGCAGGAGCGCCTGCGCGAGGCCGAGCACGAACGCAGGTCGGCCCGCCTGATCACGGCGCGCCGACTCCAGCGCCGTGCCGAGCGAGCTTCGCTGCGCGCCCGCCGCGCGCTCGCCATGGCCGTGATGCAGTAATCCCGCCCACCGGGTCACCGACCCGGGAGGCCGCACCGGTCATGTGCCGGTGACCACGCACCACCTGCAGGAACCATCCACCTCAGCCACCGCGGGACCGGTCGACACCGACCGGTCCCGCGGTGCGTTCCGGCGGCGATCCCGGCCGCCGCGGAGGTATCGTCGCCCGGTGGATCACAAGACCTCCCGGACCACGGGTCGAAGCACGACATGCGGCCGCTGCGGCGCCACGCACGAGGGTCTGCCGCTGACCTGGGTCTGCTCGGTGGAGAACGGCCGGCGCGTCTACTTCTGCGAGGAGTGCGCCCGCCGGCACCTGCGCAGCATCGAAGGGCGCCTGGACTCCGCCTGGTGGTGACCGCCCCTGCTCACGCCGACTCCTCCTCACCGTCCGCCGCGAACCCGGGCAGCCACTCCAGCAGCTCGTCGCGCAGCCGCACGGTCGCGCCCAGCTGGCACAGCACCCCGACGGTGCTCAGCGTCACCCGGTGGATCAGCAGGTACGAGGGCGGCAGGTTGAGCTGCTTGCCCAGCTGGTGCGCGGGCGAGCGGGGGTCGGCGATCCTGGCCGCCTGCGCCCGCATCCACGCGCGCTCGAAGAGGAAGTCCTCCCGGCCGGCCGGCTCGATGATCGGCCGCAGGTAGTCCAGCACCGCGTCCGCGTCCAGGGTGATCGTCGGCTTGACGAACCCCTCGGTGCGCAGCATCGCGTACACCTGCTCGGCCTCCCCGGCCAGCGCCAGCCGCAGCGCGGTGCCGATCGGCAGCGGCAGCCCCTCAGGCAGCCGGTCCACCGTGCCGAAGTCCAGCACGCCCAGCCGCCAGCCCGCCGCCGGGCCGTCGTCGGTGAGCAGCCGGAAGTTGCCCGGGTGCGGGTCGGCGTGCAGCAGCCCGGTACGGGCCGGCCCGGCGAACAGGAAGTGCGCCAGCAGCTGCCCGGCCCGGTCCCGCATCTCCTGGCTGCCCGAGGCGATCACCTCCGACAGCGGCACCCCGTCCATCCACTCGGTGACCAGCACCTGGTCGGCCTGGTGGACGACGTCCGGCACCTCCACGTCCGGGTCCCCGGCGAACTCCACCGCGTGCGTGTGCTGGGCCTTGGCCTCCAGGCCGTAGTCCAGCTCCTCGGCGACCCGCGCGCGCAGCTCCGCCAGCAGCGGCTTGACGTCCATCCCCGGGATGAGCGGCCCGAACAGCCTGGCCACCCGGCCCAGTTGGCCCAGGTCCGACAGCAGCGCGTCACCCGCCCCCGGATACTGGACCTTCACCGCGACCTTCCGCCCGTCGCTCCACACCGCGCGGTGCACCTGCCCGATCGAGGCCGCCGCGGCCGGCGCGTCCTCGAACCGCGCGAACAGCGACCGCCAGTCCGGGCCCAGCCGCTCCGCCAGCACCCGGTGCACCGTGCGGGCGGGCATCGGCGGGGCCGCCTCCTGGAGCTTGGTCAGCGCCGCGCGGTACGGGCCGGCCACGTCCTCCGGCAACGCCGACTCGAACACCGACAGGGCCTGCCCGAACTTCATCGCGCCGCCCTTCAGCTCCCCGAGCACCTTGAAGAGCTGCTCCGCGGTGCGCTCCTGCAACTCGGTGGCGACCTCGTCGGCGGGACGACCGCCGAGCCGCTTGCCGAGCCCAAGGGTGGCCCGCCCGGCGAAACCCAGCGGGAGCGCCGCGAGCTTCGCGGTACGGGTCACCGCCTTGCGCGGAAGATCAGACATGCGCCCCTCATTTCCGGTCGGTCACATGGCCATTGTGCCTCCCTGCGGCGAGCCGGCCGTGGGTGCTGCGGCCAAGACTGGGTCAGTTCCGCGCGGCGGCGACGCTTTGTCCCGCTCGTCCTGATCAGCGATTTCGCCCGCGCCCGCATCCGAGCCCGCGCCCCCGGAACGGCCGTGCGGCGGGCGGGCGCCGAAGGCCGCGGCCCCGCAGCCGCAGCCCGGGTGGCCCGGCACCGCCAGCACCCGCAGCGCCGGACCGGCCGAGGGCAGCTCCAGCCGCGCCCCGGTGCTCGGCGGCAGCCGCCCGTCCAGATGCGCCAGCACATGGCCGGCCGCGGTCCCGGCCACGGCGGTGGCCAGCGCGACGTCGCAGGCCGGGACGGCGGGCCGCCAGCCGGACCGCAGCTGCGCCAGCAGCCGCGGCCACGCCGGGTCCCGGTCCGACAGCAGCAGCCCCAGGCACTCCCCGCACCCGGTGCGCCCCGGCAGCACCAGCGGCCCGACCAGACCGGTGCCCTCCAGCACCCCCGCGTAGAGGTGCGGCACCCCCGCCGCGACCAGCTCCCGCGCCTGCGCCTCGTCCGGCGCGAACGCATACAGCCCGTCCCGCGGCGCCACCACCGCGAACACATCGGCGCCCAGCGCGTCGCCCGCGGAACCCGCGCCCGCAATCCCAGCACCTGCCCGCACCGCGCCGACCGGCACCGCGCCGCCGTCCGCGGGCCCGGGACCCGCGCGGTCCGAGCCCGACCAGGCGGCGGAACGCGTATGCGCCGCGCCCGCAAGCCCTGCGTCCGCCGACACCGGGCTGCCGTCCGCGGGCCCGGGAGCCGCGCGGCCCGAGCCCGACCACGCGACCGGCACCGTACGCACCGCGTCCGCACGGTCCGCGCCCGGGGTTGCGGACACGCCTGCCGGCATCGCGTACCCGGTGCCGCGGCCGGGGCCTGTGCCGGCGCGGGCCGCTCGGGCGCGGGCGCGGTCGGTCGCCGAACCCGGGGGGTGCGTGCCCGGTGGTCGTGGGCCGGGCGGGCGGCCGGGGGCCGTGCCCGCCGCGCGGCGGACCGCTCCGCGGCCCGCGGCGTCGCGGCGCTCGCCCGCGTGGTCGGCCGGGATGCCGCACGGCCCGGTGTCCCACGGCTCGACCCGTCCGCCGTCCACCAGGTCGACCGCGCCGACGCCCGCCGCGGAGAGCACCGCGGCCAGCGCCGCGCCGACCCGCCCGGCCCCCAGCACCCGCACCCGCGACGTCGCGCGATGCCGTATCCGGGCGGGGCCCGCGCCCGGCGCGGGGTGGACCAGTGACAGGGCCGCCAGATCGGGGCGGAGCCGGTCGAGCAGCGCCGACCGGTGGCGTACCGAGGCGGACAGCGCCGCGTGCGCCGACGCGTCGTCCAGCACCCCGCCCTCCGCCAGCTCGCCGAGCAGCCGCCGCACCCGCTCGGGTCCGAGTCCCAGCGCCGCGGCGTCCGCGACCAGGGCGTCCATGCCGCGCGTGCCGTCCAGCAGGTCGAGGAACCCGGCCACCGCGCCGTCCACCGGGCCCAGCACCACCGCGTGTCTCCGGTCGACGCCGAACTGCACGCTCTCCGTGTCCCGCCAGCCGCGCCGCAGCGCGGGCTTCAGCATCGGGCGCATCGCCCCCACCCCTTCTCTCTCCGTCGTGCCGTCACTCGTCACTTGTCAGTTGTCGCTCGTCACTCGACGACGCCGCGGACCCCGGCGCCGGTCCAGCCGTCCGGCGCCGGGCCCGTCGCCCGGCCGACCTGCCGAACCCGCCGACCCGGGCCCGCCGACCCGGCCGCCGACCCCGCATCCGGCCGCTCACTCTCCGTCATCGACCCGCTCAGCATGCCCTCTCCCCGCCCGGCCGCCGCGAAGTTGTCCACAGGTTGTGGGGAATAGTCGTTCAATATGCGCACGATCTGAGGTGATTCGCGGGCCAACCGGCCCGGAGACGGGACTTCCCCCGCGGGCAGCAGGTAACGTCGAGGCGTGTCCGCCGACCCAGTGCGCGATCTCGCCGGTCAGCCGCCCGCACGCCGCGGCGCGGTCGAGGTGCGCAGAAGCGCCCGCAGGCGCCGTACGGTCTCCGCCTACCGTGAGGGCGACCGGACCGTGGTGCTCATCCCGGCCCGGATGTCCGCGGCCGAGGAGCAGCGCTGGGTGACCACGATGCTCGACAAGCTGGCCGCGCAGGAGAGCCGCCGGATGCCCGGCGACGACGAGCTCGCGGTGCGCGCGGAGCGCCTCTCCGAGCAGTATCTGAACGGCCGGGCCAGGCCCGACACCGTGCGCTGGGTGACCAACCAGAACTCGCGCTGGGGCTCGTGCACCCCCGCGGAGGGCAGCATCCGCCTGTCCCACCGGTTGCAGGGCATGCCCGAGTACGTCATCGACTACGTCCTGCTGCACGAGCTGGCCCATCTGCTCGTCCCCGGCCACGGCCCGCGGTTCTGGAAGCTGCTGGAGAGCTATCCGCGCACCGAGCGCGCCCGCGGCTTCCTCGAAGGCGTGGTCGCCGTCGGACGGTTGCCGAACGGTCCCGGTTCCGGCGAGGAATAGCCGCTGTCGGTTCGAACGGTTAGCCTGGCGCGACGTACGGAGCAACAAGGGCGAGGGGGACGGTCGCACCATGGCCAGGGAATTCCAACGTGGCCACAAGGCCAGGATCAGTGATCTGACGGCCGGCACGGATCTCTACGTCGGAGTCCAGATCTCCGCCCCCGGGCTCGCCTTCGACATCAGCTGCTTCGGGCTGGACGCGCAGGAACAGCTCTCGGACGACCGCTACTTCGTCTTCTTCAACCAGCCGAAGTCGCCCGAGGAGTCCATCCAGCTGCTCGGCCCGCAGGCCGGCGACACCGAGTCGTTCCGCGTCACCCTCGACCGCATCCCCCCGGCCGTGCAGAAGCTCTCCTTCACCGCGACGATCGACGGCGACGGCCAGATGTCGCAGGTCGCGCCCGGGTACATCAGGATCGTGGCCGGCGGCGAGGAGGTCGCGCGGTACGCCTTCACCGGCGCGGAGTTCAGCACCGAGCGCGCGGTGATGCTCGCCGACATCTACCTCAAGGACGTGTGGCGGTTCGCCGCGGTCGGCCAGGGCTTCGACGGCGGGCTGGCCGCCCTGCTGCGGAACTTCGGCGGCGAGGTCGCCGAGGAGGAGCCCGCGCCCGAGACCCCCGCGCCGCAGCAGTCCGCGCAGGCCGTGCCCGGGTTCGCGCCCCCGCCGGGCCCGTCGCCCGCCCAGAGCCAGGCCCCGGCC
>JAJSZB010000254.1:0-10365 GCA_050613715.1 Streptomyces sp. IBSBF 3018 | reverse complement strand
GGGCAGGGGCCGGAGCAGGGGTCGAGGCGCGGCGGTGCACGCCGGCGGGCCGGGCGGCCGCAGGAGCACGCCGTACGTGCTCCTCGGGCTGGTCTTCGCCGCGCTGCTCGGCATCACGGTCTACGCGGTGCGGCCTGGAGAGTCCGCGCAGGCAGGTGTGCCGGAGGCCGGCACGGCGTCCGCGGCGGCCGGGCGCGCCGCCGGGGCCTCCGGCGCGGACGGCTCGGACCGGGCCACGGCGCAGCCGCCTGCGCCGAAACGGTCGACGACGCGGCGGCCCGGACAGCGGACGTCGCCGAAGGGAGCCGCGGGCGACGACGCGCCGGCCCGCGTGCCGGTCCACGGCTCGGGGTCGTTCAGCACCGCCGAGGCGTCGGCGAAGCCGGTCGGCCGGGGCAGCATCAGGCGGTACGAGGTGGAGGTCGAGGGCGGCGCCGGGATCTCCGCGACCGCGGCGGCGCAGGAGATCCAGGGCATCCTGGGCGATCCGCGCGGCTGGACCGCCGACGGGCACGACGGCTTCGAACTGGTCTCCTCGGGCCCGGTGGACTTCGTGATCAAGATCGCCACGCCCGACACCACGGACGCGATCTGCGGCGCGGCGGGCCTGCACACCCACGGCGAGGTGAACTGCGACGTGGGCGCCACCGTCGTGGTCAACCTCAAGCGCTGGCTGCTCGGCTCACCGCAGTTCCCCGGCCCGATCCACGGGTACCGCGCGCTGATCATCAACCACGAGGTCGGGCACCGCATCGGCCACGGCCACGAGACGTGCCCGGGCGCCGGCAAGCTCGCGCCGGTGATGATGCAGCAGATCGACGGACTGAAGGGATGCCGGGCCAACGCCTGGCCGTACGACAGCAGCGGCCGTTACATCCAGGGGCCCCCGGTGCCCTGACGGGAACGGCCGCAGGTCCGCCCGGCTCGCGGTGTGCCCGGCCGTGCCGGACCCGGCCGGGTGCCCGGCCCCGCCGCGTCAGACCAGCCGGGGGCGCGGCCCGCCGACCGCGGGTTCGTCGCTCAGGGCGATCGCGGCGCTGATCCGCTTGCCCACCGGTTCGCGGTGCACCGAGAAGCTCCGGCACACCGCCATGACGATCTCCAGGCCGTGCTGGCCGATCCGCAGCGGGTCCGGGGCGAGCACCGCGGGCAGGGCGGTGCCGCTGTCCCACGCCTCGATCACGACGTCCCCGCCGTCCAGGGTGAGGGAGAGCAGGCAGGGCCCGGGCGCGTACTTGCGGGCGTTGGTCACCAGCTCGGTGACCACGAGCTCCACCACGCCGAGGGCGCGGTCCGACACCACGCGGCCGTGGAAGTCCCGCGCCTCGGCCAGGAAGGCACGCGCCAGCTCCCGCGCCGAGGCGATCTCCCCGGCCCGGCCCTCGAAGACGGCTGACGCCGTCACGGACTCTCCCGCCGGCCCCGGCCGACCGCTCATGCCCTCCGCCAGACTCATGACGTTCCCGCCTCGCCCCGTACACCGCAGGTGCGGCTCCGTGCCGCTCCCGTGTCGCTTACCCCCGCCCGACGCCCCCACACCTGCGGATTCACCTCCGCTTTCGTGCGCCTTCACCTCCGCTTTCGCGGCTCCCGGGAGGACTGGACTCCCGCGTCGCGGGCAGGCGGCCGTCATGATCCGGTCGCGCGTGATCCGGTGACGCCGGCCCGCGCCGCCCGTACCGGCGGGCGCGGGAACGACGGCGGGGACGGAGGAGGCATGGACGGGGACGCCCGCGCCCGGGCCGTCGTGTCACCCGCCTCGGGAGGTGACACACTGTGCTGGGCTGTTTCACCCGAGGTCGAGGCAGGGAGGGCTGTGTGAGGATCGCCCGCAGTGTCGCGAGCCTCGGCCTGGTCGACATCGGTGACCACGTGTGCTGGATGGTGCCGCCGCTGGACGACTTCCGCGGGACGGCCAGGGGCTACCTCTCCGACGGCACGCAGCTCGGCGACAAGATCATGGTCGTGGGGCCGTCGTCGGCCCGCTGGCCGGAACTGCGCGCCCCGCAGAGCCTGCTGGTCGACCCCGCGGCGGGGCCGGCCGGTCCGGGCGGCGTAGGCTGGGACGCGGACGCCCTGGTGGCGCTGGTCCGGCGCGAAGCCGAGACGGCCGACCGGCAGGGATTCAGGGCGTTGCGGGTATTGGCGCACATGGACCGTATCTGGCCCGCCGGCATCACCGCCGAGCAGGTCGCCGACCAGGAGCTGCGGCTCGACGCCGTGATAGGCGGCACCGCGGCCATGGTGGTCTGTGCCTATCCGACCCAGGACTTCTCACCGCGCACGCTGGAACAGGCGGCGAGCGTGCACCCGCACTTCACCGGGCACGTCGAGCGAAACCCGTCGTTCCAGTTGTTCCACGACTCCGCGGACTGCTGGAGCGTCACGGGCGTGGTCGACGCGGAGGGGGCCGACGCCTTCCGCACCGCGCT
This sequence comes from Streptomyces sp. IBSBF 3018, assembly GCA_050613715.1. Lineage (GTDB taxonomy): Bacteria > Actinomycetota > Actinomycetes > Streptomycetales > Streptomycetaceae > Actinacidiphila. The sequence continues at coordinate 7,933 of JAJSZB010000254.1, read as the reverse complement.
CACCCAGCTGCTGCGGACCACATCGACGCTGCGGCTGCGCTGCGAGGGCCTGCAGCTCATGGACGCCGCCGGGTTGCAGACCCTGGCCTGGGCGGCCGGCGCGCTGCCGGGCCGCAAGGTCCTGCTGACCGGTGCGAACCCGGTGGTCCGCAAGTGCTGGGACCTGCTCGGCTTCGACGATCCGGCCGTTCCGGCGGAGCTGGTGCCGTGACCGCGCCGACGACCTCAGCGGCGGGCGCCACGCCGTCGCCCGCGTTCCGCCACGAGCTGTACGCCTACGAGGGCGACTCCGACTTCCTGCACGGCGCCGTGTCGTTCATCCAGGACGCGCTGTCCGCGGACGAGACCGTGCTGGTCGCGGTGGGCGACGACAAGCAGACGATGCTGCGCGACGCGCTGGGCGACAGCCAGGCCGGCCGGCAGCTGTCGTTCGTGGACACGGCGGCGCTGGGGCGCAATCCCGGGCGGCTCATCCCGGCCTGGCAGGACTGGATCGCCAAGAGCGTCGGCGACGGTCTGCCGGTGCGCGGCATCAGCGAGTCCCCGTGGGAGTCGGCGACCCCGGCCGAGCGCGGCGAGCTGCGCTACCACGAGTACCTGCTGAACCTGACCTTCGCCGGCTCGCCCGCCTGGTGGCTGCTGTGTCCGTACGACGTGACGGCCGTGGAGCCGGCCGCGCTGGAGTCGGCCCGGCTGTGCCACCCGTTCCAGCTCGCCGACGGCCGGCACGGCGACAACCCGTCCTTCGCCGACGGGCCGTACCGGTTCGAGGACCTGTCGCCGGTCGGCGATGCGGCGCACGCGCTCGACTACCGCTCGGGCGCGCTGGCGTCGGTCCGCGACACGGTCGCGGAGTACGCGACCCGCTGGGGGCTCAAGGGCGCGCGGCTGCAGGAACTGCTGGTGGCGGCAACGGAGGTGGCCGCGAACAGCATCCGCCACGCCGGCGGCTCCGGCACGCTGCGGATCTGGGCGGACGGCACGGTGCTGGTCTGCGAGTTCCACGACGCGGGCCACATCGGCGACCCGCTGGTGGGCCGGGCCCGCCCGCGCCCCGACCAGATCGGCGGCCGCGGTCTGTGGCTGGTGCACCAGCTGTGCGACCTGGTGCAGATCCGCTCGACGGCCGAGCACGGCACGACCGTGCGGCTGAGCATGGCGCTGCGCTGAGCCACGGCGGACGCGGCACGACGCGGCGGATGCGCTGGACGCGGCGAGCAGGGCGCGGTGGACGTGGCGCGTGCGGGACGAGGCGGGCGCGGCGCGTGCGGGACGCGGCGCAGGGCGGGACCGTACGACTAGCTCCCGTGAGCCGCCGGGTCGTCGTCCAGGTGGGCCAGGCTCTCCATGACGTCGTCGGCGAACCGGCCGAGCAGCCGGCCCAGTTCCTGGCGGTCCTCGTCGGGCCAGTCGCTCATGGCCCGCATGAACCAGCCGATCATGGACGCCATGTAGCGCTCGGCCGCCGCCGCCCCCTGTTCGGTGGGCTCGGCGAGGCTGGCCCGCCGGTCGTCGGGGTCGGCCACGCGACGGACCAGCCCGCGGCGTTCCAGGATCTGCACCTGGCGGGTGACGTGCGGGCCGACCACCTGCATGCGCGTGGCGATCTCGCCGATGCGCAGCGGCTTGTGCGCGGTGTGGAGCGTCAGGAGCACGCTGACCGCCGGGCGGTCGAGCGAGAGACCGGCGGCGTCGGCGGCCCGCTCGGTGAGGCGGCCGCGGCTGACGGCGGACGCGAGCTGGCTCAGCCGGCCCAGGGCCGCCCAGACGGCCGGGTCGTACTCCGGCTCTCCCTGCGCGTCGGCCTGCTGCTCCTGTGCGTCCCGCCGCTCCCCCGGTCCCTCGCCCCGCTCCTGCGGCATCGCGCCTCCTCCGCTGCGTCCGCGGCCGGCCGCGGCCCGCGGACGCCCATGATCCGCCCACGATACCCAGCTGAGGCTCACGTCCCGGTGCGGGCGGTCGGCCCGGCGACGGCCGCGACAAGGACGCGGCGGATCGCGCGGAACATGTCCCTGCCTACGGTGGTGCGGGGCGGCTCGGGCACCCCCGGCGCCGACTCCGACCCCGGGGCGCTGTGGGCGCTGCTCGTCCCGCTGCTCGCCCTCACCGACCGCCTCGGCCTGCTCACCGCGCCCGCCGACGCCCTCGCCCAGGTCGCCGACCGGCTGGACGAGGTCGCCGCCCGCTGCGGCCCCGCCGTCGCCACCTACACCAACCCGGCCAAGACGCTCGCCGCCGAACTCGACGAGTCCCTGCCGCTGCTGTGGAGCCAGGGCCGCGTCGCCGGCGCCGTCGCCCGCCGGTTCGCCACCGTCCTCGGCACCCGCGCCGGCCGCCCGGCCCTCGCCGCCGAACTGCCCGCCGCCCTCACCGTGCACGCCCCCCTCCAGGCGAACGCCGCCGCCCTGGCCGCCGACCCCGAGGACTTCTTCCGCGACCGCGTCGAGGACCCCACCAGCCTGCGGCTGCGCATCGTCCTGGTCCAGGAGGCCGCCGACCGGGCCGGCTCGGCCGCCCCCGCGGCCCGCGAACAGGCCTACACCCACGACACCCCGCTCAGCGAGATCACCGCAGCCGGCGGCAGCCCCCTCGACACCGCCGCCGAACTCCTGGCCCTGACGGACTTCGCAGCCGTTTACCTGGCCGTCGCCACGACCGAAAGACCATGACCGGCATGAACCGCCTCAGCAACACCGTCCGCCCCTACGCCTGGGGCTCCACCACCGCCATCCCCGAACTCCTCGGCACCGAGCCCACCGGCGAACCCCAGGCCGAACTGTGGATGGGCGCCCACCCCGGCGCACCCTCCCGCATCGACCGCGGCGACGGTCCGGTCCCGCTCGACGCCGTCATCGCCGCCGATCCCGCCGCCGAGCTCGGCGACTCCACCGTCAAGCGCTTCGGCCCCCACCTCCCCTTCCTGTTCAAGGTGCTCGCCGCCGGCGCCCCCCTCTCCGTCCAGGTCCACCCCGACCTCGCCCAGGCCAAGGCCGGCTTCGCCGACGAGGAGGCCCGCGGCGTCCCCGCCGACGCCCCCGAGCGCAACTACAAGGACGCCAACCACAAGCCCGAGATGATCGTCGCGCTCTCCCCGTTCGACGGGCTGTGCGGATTCCGCCACCCCGCCGAGGCCGCCGACCTCCTGGAATCCCTCGACGTCGACGCCCTGCGGCCGTACGCCGACATCCTGCGCGCCCACCCCGAGGACCAGGCCCTGCGCGAGGTGCTCGCCGCCGTCCTCGGCGCCGAACCCGCCGCGATCGCCGACACCGTGCACGCCGCCGCCGAATCCGCCGCCCGGCTGGCCGACACCCCCGGCGCCCGGTACGCCGCCGACCTCGCCGCCTACGCCAAGGCCGCCCGCAGCTTCCCCGGCGACCGCGGCCTGATCGCCGCCATGCTCCTCAACTACGTACGGCTCCAGCCCGGCGAAGCCCTCTACCTCGGCGCCGGCGTCCCGCACGCCTACCTCGACGGCCTCGGCGTCGAGATCATGGCCAACTCCGACAACGTCCTGCGCTGCGGCCTCACCCCCAAACACATCGACGTACCCGAACTCCTGCGCATCGTCCGCTTCGAGGCCGGCGACCCCGGCGTACTGCGCCCCGAGGCCGGCCACGACGGCGAAGAGGTCTACGCCGCCCCCATCGACGAGTTCCGCCTCTCCCGCTACGGCCTCGCACCCGGCGCCGACGCCCGCCTCCTCGGCCCGGGCACCCCGCAGATCCTCCTGTGCACCAGCGGCCGGGCCCAGGTGCGCACCGCCGGCGACGACGGCCCCGGACTCACCCTCACCCGCGGCGAGTCCGCCTACGTCCCCGCCGCCGAACGCGTCGAACTCACCGGCGAAGGCACCGTCTTCCGAGCCACCGTGGCGGCCTGACCCGCCCCCGGGAACGGCGGCTGCAAGAATGACCGTCCGCAGCCGCCGCCCACCCGGCGCGACAGCCGCAGTGCCAGCCCACCGGACGAGGGAAGGACCCCCACCAGCTATGAGCGCGTCAGGCGGAACCCGGGCGATCATCGCCGCGCTGAGCGCCAACCTGGCCATCGCCGCGGCCAAGTTCGTGGCCTTCGCCTTCAGCGGCTCCTCGTCCATGCTCGCCGAGGGCGTGCACTCCCTCGCCGACTCCGGCAACCAGGCCCTCCTGCTCATCGGCGGCAGGAAGTCCAAGCGCGCCGCCAACGACGAGCACCCCTTCGGCTACGGTCGCGAACGCTACGTCTACGCCTTCCTCGTCTCCATCGTCCTGTTCTCCGTCGGCGGCATGTTCGCGCTCTACGAGGGCTACGAGAAGATCCGCCACCCCCACGACGTCGACCACTGGTACTGGCCGGTCGGCGTCCTCGTCTTCGCGATCATCGCCGAAGGCTCCTCCTTCCGCACCGCCGTCAAGGAGTCCAACCACACCCGCGGCAGCCTGTCCTGGATCGAATACATCCGCCGGGCCAAGGCCCCCGAACTCCCCGTCGTCCTCCTGGAGGACTTCGGCGCCCTGATCGGCCTCGCCCTCGCCCTGGCCGGCGTCGGCCTGGCCGTCGGCACCGGAAGCGGCGTCTGGGACGGCATCGGAACCCTCTGCATCGGCACCCTCCTCATCTGCATCGCCCTGGTCCTGGCCGCCGAGACCAAGTCGCTGCTCATCGGCGAAGGCGCCAACCCCGAGTCCACCGCACGCATCCGCGCGGCCATGGTCGACGGCGACACCGTCACCGGGATCATCCACATGCGCACCCTGCACCTCGGCCCCGAGGAACTCCTCGTCGCCGCAAAGATCGCCGTCCAGCACGACGACACCGCCACCGAGGTCGCCCGCGCCATCGACGCCGCCGAGGAACGCATCCGCGCCGCCGAACCCTTCGCCCGCGTCATCTACCTCGAACCCGACATCTACAGCGAGGCCGCCGCCGCGGCGGGGCCCGACCCCGACCAGACCCCCGGCGGACGCTGAGCGCCCCTGCCCACCGGCACGGCCCGACTTTCCCCGCCCCGCTTTCCCGGCGGCGCTGGGGCCGATGGGCCCACCAGTGTAGATTCGTCCTTAGCCAGACGTCGCTGCTGATGGCGGTCGGGCGGTTTCCCCACGGAGACCGGCCGAGGGAGAGAGGGCCTCCGACGGATTGCGCTGCCGCAAGGGGACGGGTGTGTCCGCAAGGCGTGGCAACCCGCGCCGCCCCACGGCCGCGCCCCATCCCTGTCCACCTCGACCTCAACCGCGAGGAGCAGCCCGCATGACCACCACCGCCACCGACTTCAAGGTCGCGGACCTCTCCCTGGCCGCCTTCGGCCGCAAGGAGATCACCCTCGCCGAGCACGAGATGCCCGGCCTGATGTCCCTCCGCAAGGAGTACGGCGAGTCCAAGCCGCTCACCGGCGCCCGCATCACCGGATCGCTGCACATGACCGTGCAGACCGCGGTCCTCATCGAGACCCTCGTCGCCCTCGGCGCGCAGGTCCGCTGGGCGTCCTGCAACATCTTCTCCACCCAGGACCACGCCGCCGCGGCCATCGCCGTCGGCCCCGAGGGCACCCCGGACGACCCCCGCGGCGTCCCCGTCTTCGCCTGGAAGGGCGAGTCCCTCGAAGAGTACTGGTGGTGCACCGAGCAGGCCCTGACCTGGCCCGGCACCTCCACCGGCGGCCCCAACATGATCCTGGACGACGGCGGCGACGCCACCCTCCTGGTCCACAAGGGCGTCGAGTTCGAGAAGGCCGGCAGCGTCCCCGCCACGACCCCCGAGGACAGCGAGGAGTACGGCCACATCCTCGACCTGCTCCGCCGCACCCTCGCCGACGCCCCGCAGAAGTGGACGCAGCTCGCCTCCGACATCCGCGGCGTCACCGAGGAGACCACCACCGGCGTCCACCGCCTGTACGAGATGCAGCAGGAAGGCAAGCTGCTCTTCCCGGCGATCAACGTCAACGACGCGGTCACCAAGTCGAAGTTCGACAACAAGTACGGTTGCCGGCACTCCCTCGTCGACGGCATCAACCGCGCCACCGACGTCCTGATCGGCGGCAAGGTCGCCGTCATCTGCGGCTACGGCGACGTCGGCAAGGGCTGCGCGGAGTCCCTGCGCGGCCAGGGCGCCCGTGTCATCGTCACCGAGATCGACCCGATCTGCGCCCTGCAGGCCGCCATGGACGGCTACCAGGTCGCCACCCTGGACGACGTGGTCGAGACCGCCGACATCTTCGTCACCACCACGGGCAACCGCGACATCATCATGGCGTCCGACATGGCCCGGATGAAGCACCAGGCGATCGTCGGCAACATCGGCCACTTCGACAACGAGATCGACATGGCCGGCCTGGCGAAGATCCCCGGGATCGTCAAGGACGAGGTCAAGCCCCAGGTCCACACCTGGACCTTCCCCGACGGCAAGGCGATCATCGTGCTGTCCGAGGGCCGGCTGCTCAACCTCGGCAACGCGACCGGTCACCCCTCCTTCGTCATGTCCAACTCCTTCACGGATCAGACGCTGGCGCAGATCGAGCTGTTCACCAAGCCCGAGTCCTACCCCATCGGCGTCTACGTGCTGCCCAAGCACCTCGACGAGAAGGTCGCCCGGCTCCACCTCGACGCGCTGGGCGTCAAGCTCACCACCCTGCGGCCGGAGCAGGCCGCCTACATCGGCGTCAAGGTGGAGGGCCCGTACAAGTCCGACCACTACCGCTACTGATCGGCGGCGTGACCAATCGCGCCATCGCCTGACGCACACCGGCCCCCGTCTCGCCCGCGAGGCGGGGGCCTCTCCGGATTCCGAGACCCCACCATGCCCCGCGGCCGCTACTCGTTCCACGACACCCATGACCACACCCCCATCGGTTCAGAACACTTCCACTGCGCCGTCGGACCCTCCGGCTGGCGCTACACCGCGCAGACCACCGCACCCGACGGCGCCCACGCAGGATCGGTCGACCTGACCATCGACGAGCTCGGCCGACCCATCCGCCTCGAACTGCATGCCTCCGCATGGCAGGTCCGCGCAGCCGCGATCGACGGCATGACGTGGGTCAGGACCGACCCCGCCGGCGAACACGCACAAGAAGGAAACGCGCGTGCGCACGCCTTCGCCGGCGCTTCGCCCGCCTTCCTGATCGCCACCGCCCGGCTCCTTCGCCTGCGGCCCGGCGGCCCCTCCACCCGCGTACGACTCGTGTCATTCCGGCCCCCCGTGCTCTCGCCACTGACCGTCGACCAGTCGTGGTCCTTGATCACTAGGACAGCACATCCGACGGACAGCGGTGAGCTGCCTGTGGATAACTTCCGCGTGGCCGATCTCGCCACCGGCGACCAGTACGACGTTCACATCGCAGGCGACGTCGTCCTCGCGGCGCCGGGCATCGAGTTGGAGGACCTCGAGTCGCCCCCGTCGACCTTCGCCCCGCCCGCGTTCGACTGATTTGACGCACCTGCGGGGGAGAGGTAGGTTAGAACGGTTGTCGCGAGCTGGACCGAGTCCAGACGTGGACGACACCAGAACGAGCCACTCCGTTCTTCGAAGACACCCACCGGCCAGACCGAGAGAAATCTCAGGATGAGCTGACGTGTCCCCGAAAGCGGGTGGTAATTCCGACCGGAAAGCATCTGCTAAGGTTGGAACACAACGAAGGGAAAGCCCGGAGGGCGGCCGGAAACGGTGCTCGAAGGCAGCGTCCGTTCCTTGAGAACTCAACAGCGTGCCAAAAGTCAACGCCAGATATGTTGATAACCCCGTCTCCCGCGGAGCTTTGTTTCCGTGTGGGATGTGGTTCCTTTGAAGAAACACAACAGCGAGGACGCTGTGCACCCGGGGATTATTCCTCCTTGTGGTGCCGCTCTTGCGTGAAAGCATTCACGGAGAGTTTGATCCTGGCTCAGGACGAACGCTGGCGGCGTGCTTAACACATGCAAGTCGAACGGTGAAGCCTTTCGGGGTGGATCAGTGG
>JAJSZB010000253.1:0-10452 GCA_050613715.1 Streptomyces sp. IBSBF 3018 | reverse complement strand
CCGCGCCCCCGCGGACCACGAGCCCGTCCCGCCGCGGGCACGCCCACCCGCGGACCGCCTAGGACGCCACGTCGACCACGACCTTGCCGACCGCGCCGCCCTCGACCGCCCGGTGCGCGTCGGCGGTCCGGTCGAGCGGGAAGCGGACCAGCGGCAGGCCGTGCTCCGCGCCGACCGGCAGGGCCCCGGCGCGGACCGCGGCGGCGACGTCCTCGACGGCCGCGTCCCGCGCCTCCTGACCCGCCAGGTAGAGGATCAGGAACTGCAGGCGCGCGTTGGCCACCATGGCCGGCGGCACGTCCAACTGCACCGGACCGCCACCGGCGTTGGCGTACGCCGCGATGGTGCCGCGGGTGCGCAGCACGGCCAGGTCCAGCGCGAGGTTCGCGCCGAGCGCCACCTCGGCGACGATGTCCACGCCGTCCGGGGCCACCGCGCGGATGGCGGCCGCCGGGTCGACCGCGCGGTAGTCGATGACGTGGTGGGCCCCGGCGGCGGTGGCCAGTTCGGCCTTCCGCGGGCCGCTGACCGTGCTGACCACGGTGGCTCCGGCCCAGCGGGCGAGCTGGATCACCGCGTGCCCGACCGCTCCCGCGCCGCCCGCCGCGAGCACCACCTTGCCGTCGAGCACCCCCGGCTCCAGCCGGCGCGGCCCGTCCTCGGCGACCGTGAGCGCGCGGTGGGCGGTGAGCGCGGGGACGCCGAGCGCGGCGCCGACGTCGAAGCCGACCCCGTCGGGCAGCGGCACCGCCCGGTCCGCGGGCACCACGGTGAACTCCGCCGCGGTGCCGGTGGGCCGCCCCGCGGCGGCCATGTACAGCCAGACCCGCTGCCCGACCCGCCCGCCGTCGACGCCCTCGCCCACCGCGTCGACCGTGCCGGCGCCGTCCAGGTGCGGGGTGACCTCCGCGAACTGCTTGGCGTGGCCTGCGCCGGAACGGGCCTGCCAGTCGGTCGGGTTGACCCCGGACACGGCGACCCGTACGCGGACCTCGCCGGGACCGGGCACGGGCAGGTCGCGGTCGACGAGCCGGAGCACGTCGGCGGCGCCGTTGTCGCGGTAGACGATGGCCTTCATGATCCGTCCTTCGGGTGCGGGTGCGGGTGCGGGTGCGGGTGCCGCGGGCGTCGCCGCGGTCACCGCGGTCACCGTGGTGGCTCCTGCGCCGACGACCGCAGCGCGGCGTACAGCAGTTCGGCCTGGTAGAGCGCCATGACCCGGTGCGCGATCGGGGCCGAGCGCTCGCGGGCCGCGGCCGGTCCGTGGTGGCCGACCTTGACCAGCCAGGCGGTGACGCAGTCGTGCAGCATCGCGCGCATCCGCTCGGTCATGTCGACGACGATGCGGTGGATCGCCGGGTCGGTGGTCGCCTCGCCCCAGGTCTGCACGCCGACGCGGGCCTCGGCGGGGTCGATCGCGGCGACCAGACGGGAGAGCAGCTCGTCCGGGTCGGGCGGGGCGTCGGCCGCGGCGTACTCGCCGATGACCTCGGCGCGCCTGGCGAGCACCTCGCGGGCGGCGGCCTGGACCAGGTCGGCCTTGTTGCGGTAGTGCGCGTAGATCGAGCCTGCCGAGAGCCCGGACTCGGCGGTGATGTCCGCGATCGAGGTCCGCTCCAGGCCGTGGCGGCTGAAGCAGCGGACGGCGGCGTCGGCGATCTGCGTGCGTCGCAGCTCCTTGCGCGCGTCGGTGAGCCGGGGCACCGCGACACCTCCCGTAAAAAGAACAGCTGTCTTGCTTGTCGTTGACGCTAACAGAAGTATCCTTCTGTTTGAGGTGATGTGCGTCTCGTACGGACCGGCAGCGGATGCACGATCACGCTCCGACGCGCAGCGGAAACCGCGGAGTTCCCCCTTTCCGGGGAAATGCGCCACCTCGTCGGAGTACGCCCCCGGGGCCCGCGGGCAGCATCCTCCGGGCCGGCCGGCCCCCGCCGGACCCGCACCCGTAACCCGTACTCCGTACTCGGACACGAAGGGCGACACAGCCATGCGCAAAGAGGCCACCCAGAGGGTCGCGCTCGTCTTCTCGCTGCTGGACGCGAACGGCAACGGCGTCCTGGACGAGGAGGACTTCACGCTCATGGGCGACCGGGTCGTCGCCGCGGCGCCGCCGATCGCCCTCCAGGCCAAGGAGCGGCTGCGCGCCGCCTTCGCGCTCTACTGGACCACGCTGCGCGACGAGTTGGACGCCGACGGCGACGGCGTGGTCAGCTTCGAGGAGTACCAGGCGTGCGTGCTGTCGCCCGAGCGGTTCAGCGCGACCGTCGCGGAGTTCGCCGAAGCGCTCGCCGCGCTCGGCGACCCGGACGGCGACGGCCTGATCGAACGCCCGGTGTTCGTCGCCCTGATGACGGCGATCGGCTTCGCGCTCCCCAACATCCACGCGCTCTTCGACGCGTTCGGGCCGGACCGGGACGACCGCGTCGAGGTGCGCACGTGGATCGAGGCCATCAAGGACTACTACGCGCCGGACAAGGCGGGCATCGCCGACCACCTCGTCCCCGGCGCGGCGCCCGCGGTGTGAGCGCGGTGTGAGCGCGGCGCTCAGGCCGGATCGGCGGCTCGGTCCGCGGTCGCCTCCGTGGCGGTGGCCGGTGCGGTGGCCGGCGGCGCGGCCTGTGCTGCCGCGGTCGCTTCCGTGGCCGTAACCGGTGCCGGTGCCGTGGCCGGTGCTGTGGTCGTGGCCGTGGCCGGTGTCGTGCCCGGGTCCCGCTCCGGCCCGGGCGCCCGGCCGCGGGCCAGGCGGCGCTGCTCGTCCTCCACGATGCGGCGGGCCAGCGCGCCGTCGGAGACGTCGACCGCGTCGGGCGTCGCCTCGGCCACGTCGCTGCGCCGCGCATAGGCGTCGAACAGCCGGGACTTGTTCTCCAGGATCTCCAGCAGCCGCTGGTCGACGCCGCTGGTGGCGAGCAGCCGGTGCACCTGGACCGGCCGCACCTGGCCCATCCGGTGCGCGCGGGCCACCGCCTGGTGCTCGACGGTCGGCTTGACCTGCGGCTCGCAGATGACCACCACGGACGCGGCCTGGAGGTTCAGGCCCACGCCGCCCGCCTCGATCTGGGCGAGCAGCACCGCGTGGCCCGGAGCGGCGGCGAAGGCGTCGACCATGGCCTGGCGCCGCGCCGGCGGCACGCTCCCGGTCAACGGCCCGTGGACGGTGGACCGTTCGCGCCCGGACACGCCCGCCGCGCCGGATGCTCGCGTCGCGCCGGATGCTTGCGCCGCGCCGGATGCTCGCTCGGCGCCGGACGTCCGCGCCGCGCCGGCCGCCTGCCCCGGCCCCGAGGCCCCCGCCGCCTCTGTCTCCGCCTCCTCCAGCGCCTCCCCGACCACCGCCAGCACATCGCGGAAGTAGGAGAACACCACGACCTTCAGCCCGTTGCCGGCGGCCTCGGCGACGAGTTCGCGCAGCCGCTGGAGCTTCGCGGACTTCTCCGGGCGCGCGAACGCCGCCCGCCGCATCGCCATGAAGTTCCCGTCGAGCACCGCCTCGCGGTACGCGTCGTGGTCCGCGGCGCTCAACTCCTGCCACTCGTCGGTGCGTACGAGCGACGGCAGCTCGGTGAGCACGTCCTGCTGGTTGCGCCGCAGATACGCGGGCGCCACGGCCGCGCGGAACGCCTGCGAGCCCGCCACGCCGTCCGCCGCGTCGACGTCCGGCACCAGCTCGGGCTGCAAGTACCGTACGAGGCTGCGGAATTCGGACACCCGGTTCTCCATCGGCGTGCCGGTCATGAACAGCACGCGGGCGCAACGCTCGGTCCACGCGGCGACGGCCTGCGCGCGCCGGGTCTCCGGGTTCTTCACGTAGTGCGCCTCGTCCACGACCAGCATCGCGACGCCGCCGCCCCGGGGCGAACCGGAGCCGGCCGCCCCGTTCAAGGACCCGTACGCGTCCGCACCGCCGTCGTCCCCGTCCGCGTCCCCGGGTCCCGCCCCGGGTCCGCCCCCGGTGCCGTCCGCCGGGAAGCCGCGCAGCGCGTCGTACGTCGTGATGCCCACGCCGCCGCCCGCGCGCCACTGGGCGAACGCCTCCTGCCGGTCGGGTCCGTAGAGCGGGACCGCCCGCAGGGCGCTGCGCGCGCGGACCTCGCGGGTCCAGTTGACCAGCACCCCGGCCGGGCACACCACCAGGAAGCGGGACTCGCCGCGGGCCGCGAGGTGCGCCATCGCCGCGATCGCCTGGACGGTCTTGCCGAGCCCCATCTCGTCGCCGAGCACCACCCGCCGCTGCGCGAGCGCGAACCGCGCGCCGAACGCCTGATACCCGCGCAGCGACACTCGCAGCAGGCCCTCGTCCAGCGGCTGCCGCCTGATCCGTTCCGCCACCTCGCCGGGCAGGAACCCCTCGGCGGCGGCCGGATCGGGTCCGCGCCCCGACAACTCGGCCAGCAGGCCGTAGTACTCCGCCGAGCGCATCTCGAAGTCGACGCGCGCCTCGATCTCGTCGGCCGGCGCGCGCAGCAGATCCACCGACGTCTGCCGCAACAGGCCCGGCACGCTGTCGAGTTCGGCCTGCCCACAGCGCTTGCGCAGCGCCCCGACCGCGGTCCGCGCGCGCTCGCGGGCCACCCGGCCGCGCAGCCACAGCCGCAGCGGCCGGCCCGCCGGCCGGGCCTGCTCCAGCAGCGGGGCCAGCTCCGCGCCGAGCGCCTCGGCCGTGCCCACCGCGCGCCGCGCCTCGGGCCCGGCCGCGACCAGCCGGTGCAGGGCGACCAGCAGCGCGGTGACGCGCGGATCGCGGTCGTCCACGTCGATGCGGACCACCACGTTCTCCTCCACCGCCCGCGCGATCTGCCCGGCCGCGCCCAGGGCCTGGTCCGCGGTCAGCGCACCCACCCCCGGCACTAGCCGCAGCCCGTGCCGCCCGGCCTTCAGCACGTCGTCGACCGTGCGGTAGCCCGCGTCGGCCAGCGCGCCCAGCCGCAGCCGGCCCTCCGTCACGTCCTTGAGCCGCGCCACCGGTATCGCGCGCAGCTCGTGCCCGGCCAGCTCCTCGCGCAGCGGCTCCAGCGCCCGCGTGACCTCCTGCACGGCCGCGGCGTGGTCCGCGACCACCGCGCGCGCAGCGTCGGCGAGCGCGTCGCCCGCCGCGAGCGCCTCCCGGGCCTCGCGCCCGCTCACGCCGGCCACGGCCGTCACCGCTTCCCGCTCTTCCCGCTCGTCCTGCTCGTCCTGCTCGTGGGCGGCCGCGCGCTGCGGCCGGGACGGTCGCCGGGGACGGTGCCGGTGGTCTCGGTGCCGGTGGTCTCGGCGCCGGGGTCGGCGTCCGGGGCAGCGTCCGGCTGGAAGGAGGCGGCGAGGTCGGGCGGCGCGGCCTGCCGCCAGGAGTCGAGGAGGATGTCGTACAGCTCCTGGCGGTCGTCCAGGGCGGCGAGCCGGGCGCGGACCCACGAGGAGTTCTGCTCGTGCGGCGGCACCCAGAACTTGTGCGGCTCGGACGCGATCAGCTCGGCGCGTTCGTGGCGCGGGCAGCGTACGGCGAACGACGTCGCGTCGTCGGGGACCGTGACGAACATCCGCCGCACCACGTCGAAGGTGGGGTGGCCCCAGCGCTGCTTCTCCGCCGTGCCCGGCAGGGACAGCGCGATGCGGCGCACGTCCTCGGCGTCGAGCCTCTTCTTCACCTTTGCGCCCATCTTCGCTTTCGCCTCCACCTCCGCCTCCACCTCTTCCTCTGTCTCCGCCCCGACCTCCGCCGCGGGCCGCTCGCCGCGCGCGGGCTTTCGCGACATCCTCGCCCAAGTCTCGCGTCCACCGCCGACATCCGGCGTCCCGGCCCGGTGCCGGGGGTCCGGCCCTCGGCCCGGCGCCGGGCGGGCGGCCTGTCGTGCTGGGGCGCACCGCGCACCCCTCACGGTCAGTGCGGCCCCGGCCCGCGGTCGGCCGCGCGGGAGAACCGCGCACTCCACTCGCGCAACCGGTCGACCAGCTCGGGCGGCTGCACCACCCGGAACTCCGCGCCGAGCAGACCGAGCGCCATGAGCGGCCAGCCCAGGTCGTCCGCGCTCATCACCACCCGGCTCCGCCCGCCGCCCGCGCCCGCGTCACCGCTCGCGCCCGCGTCGGTGCCTGCGTGCGCCTCGCCGCTCGCGCCCGCGTCCGTACGGGCGCCCGTTCCCGTCCGGGCTCCCGCGTCCGTACGGGCCTCCGTTCCCGTACCGCCTCGGCCGGCGCGTCGACCAGGACCTCCACGCGGTACGGGCGCTGGAGGTGGTGCAGGCCGGACCTGACGAAGGCGGCCGCGTCGTCGGCCGGCAGCTCTCGGGGGCGGAAGCGGTCGCCGGTCCCGCGCGGGTCGGCGAGGCGGTCCACGCGGAAGCTCCGCCAGTCGTGCCGGACCAGGTCGTACGCGACGAGGTACCAGCGCCCCTCAAGGCGCACCAGCCAGTGCGGCTCGACCTGCCGGTCGCTGCGCCGGCCGTCCGCCGCGGTGTACGCGAACCCGGTCCGCTCGCTGTCCCGGCAGGCCAGCGCGAGCGCCACCAGCACGGACGGGTCGACGGCGCTGCCGCCCGTACCGCCCCAGCCGCCGTCCGGCACGGTCATCGCGCGCAGCGCCTCCACGCGGCGGCGCAGCCGTACCGGCATCACCTGGACGACCTTGGCCAGCACGCGCACGGAGTGCTCGGCGATGCCCTCGACCGCGCCCTCCGCGGCGGCCTGCAACCCGACCGCCAGCGCCACCGCCTCCTCGTCGTCGATGACCAGCGGCGGCAGCGCCGCGCCCGCGGCCAGCTGGTAGCCGCCGTCGACGCCGCGCTGCGCCTCGACCGGATAGCCCAGCTCGCGCAGCCGGTCGACGTCGCGGCGCAGGGTCCGTACCGACACCCCGAGCCGGTCGGCCAACTCGGCGCCGGGCCAGTAGCGGTGGCTCTGGAGCAGGGACAACAGCCGCAGCGTTCGGGTGCTGGTGTTCGCCATGCTTCGACCCTCCGCGGATTCAGGCCAGGAAGTGGCCGCAATGGCTCCTAGCGTAGTGAGTGCGGCAGGGGAGCCCGCGCAGGCAGCGGGCGGGAAACCCCGCGCGACCAGCGACGACGGAAGGCGCGACCATGAGCAACGAGACGATCGACCGCGGCGAGACCCCCTCCACCCCCTCTGCCCTCTCCACTCCCTCCACTCCCTCCACCCCCGACTCCACCGCGGCCGCGGCGGCGGTCGACGGCGAGCGCACCGACCTGCTGGCCATGCTCGCCACGCACCGCCACTTCCTGCGCCACACCACCCGCGACCTGACCGACGAGCAGGCCGCGCTGCGCACCACCCCGAGCGAGCTGTGTCTGGGCGGCCTGATCAAGCACGTCACGTCGGTCGAGAACGGCTGGGCGCGGTTCATCGTCGAGGGTCCGTCGGCGCTGGGCGACGCGAGCGCGATGACCGAGGAGGACTTCCGGCGCCGCGCCGACGAGTTCCGGATGCTGCCCGGCGAGACGCTCGCCGGCGTGCTGGACGCCTACGCCGAACAGGCCCTGCGCACCGACGAGTTGGTGGCCACCGTGCCGGACCTCGGCCTCACGCACCCGCTGCCGGAGGCCCCTTGGTTCGAGCCGGGCGCCCACTGGTCGGTCCGCCGGGTGGCGATGCACATCGTCGCGGAGACCGCGCAGCACGCCGGCCACGCCGACATCATCCGCGAAGCGCTGGACGGCGCGAAGTCCATGGGCTGACCACCGATCGCTTTCCGTCCGCTTTCCGACTGGCTTCCAGGTCGCGAGTCAATCGCGACCTGGACATACCTGAATTCCCCGGCGCCCACCCGTCACTCGGGCGCCGGGGAATTACCTGCGTGTCCCCCCGGGCTATTGGGATGCGTGTTTCCCGTGGGGTCGGAGCGGAGAAAAACGAAATCCGGTGAGCGCCGGTCCGTGCCTGCGCGAGGTCGCTCCCCGTCCGGCCCGCGACGGCGTCCCCAGATCTGCAGGCCGCTCCTCGTCCGGCCCGCGGGGCGTCCCTCAGATCTGCAGGCCGCCCTCGACCCCCCGCAGCACGTGCCGCGCGAGTGCCAGGTTCGCCCGGCCGCGGTCCAGCGCGAGGTAGAGGAAGAGCGAGCCGTTGCTGCTCGCCAGCAGCCTGATCAGGTGATACTGCGTGCCCAGGGTGATCAGGATGTCCTCGACCCTGTCGTCGATCGCGAGCATCGACAGCGTCCGAACCTTGGCCCGTACGACCTCGGTGTTGCCGGCCGCGGCCACCTCCAGGTCCAGCCCGGGGCCGCCGCCGAGGGTGCCGAGCGTCATCCCGCTCTCGTAGTCCACCAGCGCCGCGCCGATCGCGCCCTCGACGGACATCGCTTCCTTGAGCGCCGTTTCGATGTTCATGGAATTCCCTCGCTTCGGAGCACGTCCGCCGGCGGTCCGTGCCATTCGGATGCCGGGCCGGTGTGAGCGAACAATCGCCGAACACGCTCACTGTTGATTGAGTCCGGCGTTAAAGTACTCTGCCGGGTGTTCGAAAGTGAAGGGGTGCTCTGTGGACGCGCTGGAGTCGGTGCTCGGCGAAGTCCTTTCCGCCGCCGGTGCGTCGGGGGCCGCCGTGATCGACGCGGTGACCGGATTCACCTATGCCGAGAGCGGGGACTGCACGGCGGCCGGGAACGGCCACGAGGTGTGCCGGCTGCTGGCCCTCGTCGAGGAGGCCCTGCGCGCGGCGGGCGCGCCCGGCGAGGTGGAGAGCGTGGTGGTGACCGGCGCCCAGGGCTACCACGTCGTGCGCGCGGTGCCGCGGCACGGCGACCCGGTGCTGCTCTCCGCGGTGCTGCAACGGCCGGACGCCAACCTGGCGTTGGCGTCCCGCCGGGTCGCGACGGCCGCCGAGAGCCTGAGCGCATGACGGATGCCCCGGTCGGCCTGGAGCCCGGCGTCTCCTTCGAACGGCCCGCGGCGCCGGAGCGGTCTGTGCGGCAACCGGCGCCGGGTGACGCAGAGTTGACCGGGGCGCCCGCGCGCGAGCCCCGCAACGTGCCCTCCCTGCTCGCCCGTCTGCGGCAGCAGCGCTTCACCGGCGCGGTCGACGTGGAGGGCGGGCCCGGCGGCACGCTGTTCCTGCGCGACGGGCTGGTCGGCGCGGTCGAGTCGCCGGCCGCCCCCTCCGGACGGTCGCTGCTGCTCAAGTCCGGGCGGATCGACGAGGGGGAGTGGGCCGAGGCGCTCACCGTGGTCACCGAACTCCATCCGCTGGACGCGGCGTTGACCGCCCGCGGCCTCATCTCGCCCGCCGAACTGCGCCTCGTCTGCACCGCCGCGCTCTTCGACGGCGCCTTCGCGATGTCCCTGCAGCCGGTGAAGGGGTGGCATGTCGAGCCCGGCCGCGTGCCCGAACTGGCCGTCTGGCCCGGCCAGGAGCCCGCCCGCCTGGTCGAGGAGACCGCCCGCCGGCTGCGCACGCTGCGTGAACGGGTGCCGTCCGTCGCGGAGTTCGCCCGTACGCCGGTACGGGACGCGGGCGCGGGAGCCGGTGCTCGTACGGGCGCGGGTGCGGCAGCCGGTGCTGGTGCTCGTACGGATGCCGGTGCGGCGGCTGCGGATACGGTCGGCGCGGGTACGGGCGGCGCGGGTACGGCGCGTACGGGCATCGGCGCGGCGGGCGTACCGAACGCGGCGGGCGCGTCGGGTGCGGCGGGTACGTCAGGCGTGGACTCCGGCGCCGCCGCGGATCTGCCACGGCTCGGCGCCCGCGGCCGCGCGCTGCTGCGGCACGCCGACGGCCGCCGCACCCCGCGCGACCTCGCCTTCGCGGTCGGCCGCGGCGTCTACCCCGTGATCCTCGACCTGCTGGGCCCCGCGACCGGACGCCACGCCGTGCCGGCCGCCGAGCCGCCGGGGCTGCGTCCGCTGCTCGCAGCGCGTACCGCAGCGCGTACCGCCGCGGGCTCGGCCGCCCCGCCGCCCGCGCCGCCGACCGGCGACGTACCGCTGCCGCGCCGACGCCCCGGCCACAACCTGCCGCCCGGCAGGCCCGGCGCCCGCCCGCGGACCGCAGAACCCTCCGGCGCCGGCCCGTCCGGCGCCGCGGCACCCGTCCCGAACGCCTCCGAGGAGACCGCACCATGACCACCTCCGCCCCCTACGAGGCGCTCGTCGCCTCGCTCAAGTCCCTGCGCGAGCGCGTCATGGGCGTCAACGAGACGGTGATCTCCACCGCCGACGGGCTGCTCGTGGCGGCCGACACCGCGACCGCGCAGCCCGAGTCGGTGGCCGCGCTCGCCGCCGCGAGCCTCGGGCTCGGCCGCCGCACCGCGGCCGAGGTCGGCCTCGGCGGACTGCGCGACGTGGTCACCCGCTGCAACGGCGGCTACGTCGTCGTCCTCGCGGTCGGCGACCACGCCCTGCTGGTGATCGTCGCGGACGAGGGCCTCGACCTGCCCGGCCTGCACCGCGAGTCGCCGGCCACCGTCGACCGCCTCCGCACCCTCCTCACCGCAGCCTGACCCACCCCGCCGCCTCCGCC
>JAJSZB010000252.1:0-10479 GCA_050613715.1 Streptomyces sp. IBSBF 3018 | reverse complement strand
CGCGCCCCCCCCCCCCCCCCCCCCCCCGCGCCGGGGCCGGGGGCGGCGGGCGGGGTCAGCGGCGGGCGTTGGCGGCGGCCAGGCAGATGCGGGCCTGGAGCTCGATCTGATCGGGGACGGGGACCCACCTCGCATCGGCGACGCCGATCAGATCGCGCGCGCCCGCGTCGAGCCGCCGCTCCAGCCGGGAGCGCAGCCGCGCCCCCTCCCCGTCCACGCCCCCCGCGTCCTCGCAGCGGCTCTCGTCCAGCAGCCGCAGCAGCATCCCGGCCGCCCGCAGCGGGATGCGCCGCGCCGCGATGTCCAGCGCGGCCAGGTGCGCCATGGTCAGCTCGCAGGGCGCGCGCCCGGCCGCCGCCTGGGCCCCGAGCGCCTCGTAGTCCTCCGCGAGAGCGGGAAACGCGCTGACCGCCTGCTCGACCCCGCGCAGCAGCGGGTGCCCCGCGGGCGTCCCGGCCCGCTCCAGGAACGGCAGCGCCCGCTCCACCGCGCCGGCCGCCGCCGCGCCGTCCTTGCGCAGCCGCGCCGCGAGCACGGTGAGCGCGTGCTCGGGATCGGGGTGCGGCGCCGGATCGGCCACCCGCCGGCTCGCCCACATCGGGACCTCGATCACCGCGGTGAGCCCGCCGTAGCGGTGCGGGCGCGACCACGTCGAGCCGTCCGCGTTCTCCGGCTCGCTGGCGAACCGCTCCTGCGCGCCGCCGGTGGGCAGCACGAACACGCCGGGCCCCGAGCCGTTCCAGAACAGCGCGTCGTACGTGCCGGTCTGCACCGGGATATCGAGTTCGGCCGCGGCCTTCCCGAACGGCTCGGCCAGACCCGGCAGATCAGCGGTCAGCTGCACCCAACTGCCGCCGACGTCGGTGCCGTGCAGCGAGCACTGCAGCACCGGCTTCAGCTCGTCCACGATCGCCAACAGAGCGTACGTCTCGGGGAGTTCGTCACCGGGAGCGCGGAACGAGCCTGCCCACTCGGGCTGTTCGTCGGCGGCCGGCCGGAAGGTGTGCCGGTAGTGCACCGCGGGCGGGCGCTCGCCGGCCGGACCGGTCTCGTTGAGCACCGTGCCGTCGGGGTCCAGGCACAGCAGCAGGTCCCAGGTCACGTCCTCGTCCTTGAGCCGCTGCCGGTCGTGCACCGCCTGCTCGGCGAGCCACAGCGCGGTCGCGCCGCCCGCCTGCTCGTCCGGGTGCGGGCCGGCCACCACCAGGATGTGCCGCCGGCCGTGCCCGACCGACAGCAGCCACAGCGGGCGCCCGGACCGCGACTCACCGGCCAGCCGCATCCGGCACAGGTCCGGGTGGCGCTGGGTGAGCACCCGGGCCGCCGCCGCGACGCCTGACACGGTCGGGTACGCGTCTGGGCCGCGCATCACGGCTCCTCCTCGGCTCCTCGGCGGCTGCGGCGCGACGCCCCGCGGGCGCGCGGTGGTACGGCGGTGCGGCGGTGCGTGGGCTTGCGGCGGTGCGCGGACCTCGGCGGTACGGGTGGTGCTCTGCCGTACGGGCGGCGCGGGTGGTGCGGAGGATGCGGCCACGACCGCCCGCGGTGTGGCGCTCAGTGCACGCGGTGTGGCGTTTCGTGCTGGGGCCCAGACTCTGCGGGCGACCCCCGGGTGTCAAGTGCGCCCCGGCGCCTTCCGGA
Source organism: Streptomyces sp. IBSBF 3018 (assembly GCA_050613715.1). Lineage (GTDB taxonomy): Bacteria > Actinomycetota > Actinomycetes > Streptomycetales > Streptomycetaceae > Actinacidiphila. Next base: position 8,838 of record JAJSZB010000252.1, on the reverse strand, counting down.
CGACGACGGCCCGGCGCCGCCCGCGGGCCCGGCGCCTCCCGCCGTTTCGGCGCCTCTTCCAGGCCCAACGCCTCCCGCCGGCCTGGCGCCTCCTCCCGCGCGCTCACCGCCCGGCGGTGCCGCATGCCGGGCAGGTGGGGCGGCGGGGGTGGCGTTCGAGGACGGGATCGTCCAGGGACATCAGGTTGAGGCCGTAGCGGAACCCGGGTTCCATCGGCGGGACGCCGCTGAGCAGCGCCAGCGCCGCGTGCGCGACGAGCGCCCCGGAGAGCGCCGCGGTCACCGCGCTGGCCGGATTCCACGGCATCCGGGGCGACGCGGCGTCCTCGCTCTGGCCCGGCCCGAGCCGCAGATCGCGGCGCTCGACCTCGCCGGCCCGCTGGCACTCCCAGCACGGCCCCGCCCCCGGCACGTGCACCCCCGCGCTGACCAGCGGCCCGCGGTAGCCGCCCTCGACCCAGGGCGTACCGAGCGCGAGGCACACGCGGTTCGCCCAGCGGCGGATCTCCGGCGGCCGGTCCGCGCCGAGCACCAGCACGTCGTACGGTCCCGGCGGCGCGGCCAGCAGGTCCGCGAGGCCGCCGGGGCCGCGGACCTCGCAGCGGTCGGTGGTGACCGTGACGTCGGAGTTGAGCGCCTGTAACGCCGCCCGCGCCGCCTCCGCCTTGGGCCGCCCGACGTCCGCCTCGGAGTAGAGCAACTGCCGGTTGAGGTTGGACAGTTCGACCACGTCGGGGTCGACCGCGTGGACATGGCCGACGCCGGAGGCGACCAGGATCTGGGCCGCCGCGCCGCCCGTGCCGCCGACGCCGAGCACCAGCGCGCGGGCCCGCCGCAGCCGTAACTGCGCGCTCCACGGGCTGGACCGCGGGCTGAGGTCCATCCAGCGCAGCAGCGCGACCCCGCGGGCGTGCCGGACCCGGTCGCGTTCGCCGAGGCCGGGCGGCAGCGGCGCGGCGGCGTCGTCCACGTAGCCGGCGGCGCGCAGGTCCGCCATCGCCGCCCGTACGGTCTCCGGGGCGAGGCACGGGTGCCGGCCGACGACGGCCGCGGTGATCTGCGCGGCGGCCCTGGTGCCGTCCATCGCCTGGGTGAGCGTCCAGATCCAGCCGTCCGGGTCCTCGATCTCCGCGCCGATGCCGTGCACGACGCTGCCGATCCGCACATTGCCGTCGACCGTGCGGTAGGCGCGGTGCTCGGGCTTGATCCGCGGCCTTGCCAACTCCCCCACGTCGCACGGCTCACGCCTCTCCGCGCTCCCGACCCTTTCCGTACCGGCTTCCCCCACCCGGTCCTCCCGTCAGCTCCGCAGCCTCGCGAGTCCCGCACGCCTCCCGCGGAACGCGCCCGCCGGGCGGCCGCCCCGGAGCCTCCCGGTGGCAGCCGTGCACCCCTTGACACTGTCGCCGGGCCGCCGCAGCCTGACAAGGCGCGGGACGACGGGTGGTGACACGCCGACTACCCTGCGCGGAAACCGACTTGGACAGAGAGGAGATCTCGTGGCAACCACGATCGTCATCCGCCCACTGGACAAGAAGGAGACCACCGGCGCCAGCAACTCCAACGGCACGTGACGTCGGCGATGGCCGACGCCTATCCGAGCGTCGCGGAGGTCGCCGCGGCGGCCTCCGCGTTCGCCCGGTTCCGGCCGGGGCTGTGCGCGCTGCGGCAGATCGGCCGGTCCAGGCAGGGCCGCCCGCTGCACCTGCTGACGGTCGGCCGCGGCCGGCGCAACGTCCTGGTGGTGGCGGGCCCGCACTCCGACGAGCGGATCGGCGCGGCGACCGCGCTGCGGCTGGCCGAGCGGGTGGCCGCCGACCCGTGGCTGCACGCGCGCGCCGACGCCCGCTGGCACTTCCTGCTCTGCCTGGACCCCGACGGCACCGCGCGCAGCGAGGAGGGCCCCGCGGTGCGGCGCACCCCGGCCGAGCACTTCCGCCACTCCTACCGGCCGCCGGCCGAGGAACAGCCCGAGTGGGCGCCGTCGATCAGGGCGGCCGACGACCAACTGCCCGAGTCCCAGGCGCTGGTGGACGTCATCGACGAGCTGGAGCCGTTCCTGCAGTGCTCGTTGCACGGCAACGACCTGGGCGGTTCGTGGATCCAGCTCACCCGGGACGTGCCGGGGCTCGCCGAGCCGCTGGGCAAGCTGTCCGCCGAGCGGGACGTGCCGGTGCAGACCGGCACCTACGACGCGATGTACTGGACGGTCTCCGGGCCCGGGGTCTACGTGATGCCGGAGCCGGGCGAGCCCACGCAGTTCGCCAGCCTGCCGGAGGACGTCAACCGCTCCACGTGGGTGCGCCCGCACCGCTACGGCGGCATGACCGCGCTGTTCGAGGTCCCGATGTGGGCCAGCCGCAAGGTCGCCGACACCGAGCCGCACCCCGATCCGGCCCGCGCGCTCGCGGAGTTGGGCGCGCTGCTGCGCCACCAGTCGGACCGGGCGCGGCTGTTGCTCGCGCAGGTGCGGGAGACGCTGCCGTGCCGGCCCGCGGACTCCGAACTGCCGCCGCTGCTGCGGCTGGCGGAGGGCCTGGCCGCGATCTGCCCGCAGGTGGCGGCCGACTGGGAGGCGCTGCACCCCTCGCCGGTGCCGCTGACCCGCGCGCACCTGGCCGCGCTGGACATCGCGGCCCGCCGCATCTCGCTGCGGGCCGCGGGCACGCTGCTGCGGCTGCTGGACGGGCTGCCGCCCGCGCTGCCCGGCGCCCCGGCGGCCCGCATCGCCTGTGAGGCGCAACTGGCCGCCTGGGCCTCCGAGTTGACCGCGGGCCACGACCTGGCGTGGATTCCGGTGCCGGAGCAGGTGGATCTGCAGGCAGAGAGCGTGCTGGCCGCGTTCCGCCTGCTCACCGACTAGGGTCCGCCGTGCGGATCGCCGTGCGGATCGCCGTGCGGATCGCCGTGCGGATCGCCGTGCGGATCGCCGTGCGGATCCACGCCGCGCCGGCCGGCGCGCGGTCACGACGCGACGGCGGCGGACAGCTCCTCGGCGACCAGCTCGGCGATCTGCACCGCGTTGAGCGCGGCGCCCTTGCGGAGGTTGTCGCCGGACACGAAGAGCGCGAGGCCGTTCTCGACCGTCTCGTCGACGCGGATGCGGCCCACGTAGGACACGTCCTTGCCGGCGGCCTGCAGCGGCGTCGGGATCTCCGAGATCTCCACGCCCGGCGCCTGCGCCAGCAGCTCGTAGGCGCGCTCGACGCCGAGCGGCCGCGCGAAGCGCGCGTTGAGCTGGAGGGAGTGGCCGGTGAAGACCGGGACCCGTACGCAGGTGCCGGACACCTTCAGCTCCGGGATCTCCAGGATCTTGCGGGACTCGTGGCGCAGCTTCTGCTCCTCGTCGGTCTCGAAGCTGCCGTCGTCCACGAGGTTGCCGGCCAGCGGCAGCACGTTGAACGCGATGGGCCGCTTGTAGACGGCCGGCTCGGGGAAGTCCACGGCCCCGCCGTCGAAGGTGAGGCGGTCGGCGTGCTCGGTGACCCGCGCGGCCTGCCCGTGCAGCTCGGCGACGCCGCTGAGCCCGGAGCCGGAGACGGCCTGGTAGGTGGTGGCGACCAGCGAGACCAGCCCGGCCTCGGCGTGCAGTGCGCGCAGCACCGGCATCGCGGCCATCGTGGTGCAGTTCGGGTTGGCGACGATGCCCTTGGGGCGGTCGGCCAGCGCGTGCGGGTTGACCTCGGAGACCACCAGCGGCACCTCGGGGTCGCGGCGCCACGCGGAGGAGTTGTCGATCACCACGACGCCCTGGGCGGCGACCTTGGGGGCCAGCTCGCGGGAGGTCGCCCCGCCAGCCGAGAACAGCGCGATGTCCAGGCCGGTGTAGTCGGCGGTGGCGGCGTCCTCGACGGTGATCTCGCCGTCGCCCCACGGCAGCGTGCGGCCGGCCGACCGGGCCGAGGCGAACAGCCGCAGCTCGTCGACCGGGAACTTCCGCTCGGCCAGCACCTTGCGCATGACCCCGCCGACCTGCCCGGTCGCTCCGACGATTCCGATCCTCATGGGGTGGCTCTCCGTTCTGCTGGTCCTGCCGGTGGTCCTGCCGGGTGCGGGCCGCGCTGCCCGCTGTCGAGTATCCCCCGGCGCCCGGGAAGCGGCCGGTCCGGTTCGGCTGCCGAGACGCCGGCGGCGGGGAGGGCGGCCTCCGGACGACGCGGGCGTCGCGGGGGGAGCGGGCGGCGCGGGCGGCCCGTCCTCGCGAGTCTCGCCCGGAAGACGGCGAAGGTCCAGTTAATTGTCGTGCGGCCCTCCCTTTAGCAGTCCTACGCTACGGCGCATGTACGAGATCTCCGCCGATCCGGCCCGCCTCGACGTCGCCCGTGTCCACCGGTGGCTGTCCACCGACGCGTACTGGGCGCTCGGCCGCCCGCTCGCCAAGCAGGAGGCCGCGATAGCCGGCTCCCTGAACTTCGGCGCCTACCACGAGGAGACCGGCGAGCAGCACGCCTACGCCCGCGTGGTCACCGACCGGGCGACGTTCGCCTGGCTGTGCGACGTCTACGTGGACCCCGCCGCGCGCGGCCGGGGCCTGGGCACCGCGCTGGTGGCCTTCGCGCGCGACCACCTGAAGCCGTACGGCGTGCGGCGGGTCCTGCTGGCCACGAACGACGCGCACGGCGTCTACGCACGCCTCGGCTTCGAGCCGCTCGCCGAGCCGCGGAAGTGGATGGCGCTCGGCCTGCAGTGACCCGGCGGGCCGTACGCCCGGGCGCTACGCCTTCACCGCGTCCAGCACCGGCGCCAGGGAGTCCACGACGTACGCCGCGCCCGCCCCGGCCAGCAGCCCGCGCTTGCGGGCGCTGCGCGCGAAGCCGAGGAAGGGCACGCCCACCGCGCGCGCGGCCTCGAAGTCGCTCACGGAGTCGCCGACCATCACGCACGAGTCCGCCGTGGCGCCGGTGTGCCGCATGGCCTCGCGCAGGCAGGAGGGGTGCGGCTTCATCAGCTCGGGCCGGGCGTGCCGCCGGCCGTGCACCCTGGCGCCGAAGCAGTCGGCCAGGCCCTGGGCCTCCAGGTAGGGGGAGACGGCCGCCGCGGTGTTGTTCGTGGTCACCGACAGCACCCGGCCCTGGTTCACCAGCGCCCTGACGAGATCGCGCGCGTGGGCCGTGGGCTGCGCCGTGCCGGCCGCGATCGCCTCGTGCTCGCCGAGCAGCTTGTCCAGCTCGGCGACGCGGTAGTCGTACGCGGGCCGGCCCCGGTAGGCCCGCGCCACGTCGGCCAGCACCTGGAACGGATCGGTGGGCGAGGTGAGGCGGATGCCGGCCGGACCGCCCGCCGGACCGCCCGCCGGACCGCCGGCCGCGTCGCCGACCGGATCGCCGGCCGGGCGACCGGCGTCCTCACCGGGAGCCCGCGGGGGCGCCTCCCCCGCGGGCGCCGCGGACGTCCCCCACGACGCCACGCGCTCGCGCAGCACCGCCGCCACCGCGGGCGCCGGATGCCCGGCGAACAGGTGCGCCAGCGGACCGTCGAAGTCGAACAGCACGTGCTCCGCGCCCGCCAGCAGCGTCGTGAGAGCGGCCGCGGAGGCGGTCCTGCCGTCGTGGGGCCGGCCGGAAGTCATGGAATAGCGTCCAGGGGTCCGAGGTCGATGGGGGCGGCTGCGCCGGGCTCATTCGGCGAGGTCCAGCGGCGTGCTGATCGTCGCCCACAGCGAATCGAACCACGTCTGTGCTTCGCTGACGTAACGCGACGCGGTGCTGTCCGGGTGCTGCGGGCTCGCCCGGTGCGCGAAGAGCGTCGCGCCGAGCCCGAGCACGTCCCAGATCTCGCCCCGGTGCTCGCCGTACACGACAGGACGCGGCACCACCCGGTAGTAGCCGAAGAGCGCGGTCCTGCCGTTGAGCAGGTAGAGCTTGTGCATCGGGGTGAGCGGGACGGTCCTGAACTCCAGCGTCAGGGAGACGTCGCCGCCGCGCACCCCGGCGATCTGGGCGAAGAAGCCGTTCATCACCACCACGTGCGCGCCGACCAGCTGCCGCAGCCGGACCAGCGGCCAGTCCGCGTCCGGGTCGTCCTTCACCTTGGGGATGGCCAGCGAGGCGTCCAGGCTCGGCAGCAGGATGCGGACCCGGATCGACTCCGGGTTCAGCTCCCCGCTCATCACCCGGGTGATCGGCTCGGCGAGCACCGCGTTGAGGGTCTCGGCGGTGAGCGAGAAGGAGTCGATCGTGACGCGGCGCTCCTGGAACGCCTCGGCGACGTGCGGGCCGAGCGCGGCGAACGCGGGCTCCGGCCCGTCCGAGGGCCGGCCGCCGCCGGTGCGCCGCGCGCCGCCGCGCGACGACGTGTGCCGCCAGTCGAGCACCTCGGACGGGCGGCCGCGCTGGTTGTCGATGTAGCCGTCCCGGTGCAGCTCCTTCAGCGCGCGCTGCACCGTGGGCCGGGAGACGTGGAAGCGCTCCTCCAGCACCGCCTGCGCCGGGATGCGCTCGCCCACCCGGAAGAGTCCCTCGTGTATCTCCTGCCGCAGCACGTCGGCGATGTGCAGGTACGGCGGGAGATCGGTGCCCGCGTCAGGAGAGCCGTCCTCGTCCACACGCTGACTCTACCAACTTCCACCACAACCAAGCTGCTTGGAAGAGGCTTGTTTACCGATCTCATGCAACCGGGCACAACCTTGAATGAGAAGAGTCATTCAACTCCTCCAACCTCAGGCGAAGTTGAGCCGGTCGCCGTGAGTTGAATGATCCAACTCGACATCGGGGGTGCCGACTTCCCGTCCGACGGCGTACGGGGACGCACGCAGCCACCCGCCTTCCGCTGGGTCGCGCCCCGGACCGCGGGGCACGGCCGGTACGAGGCCGTGAAGGAGGGCCGGTCATGCTCGTACTCAGCTTGTGTGCATACGCGTTCGAGGAAATCGTGCAGTGGCGGTTCGGGGCGGTCGGGGTGATCGCGATCGGGCTCGTCACGGTGGGGCACAAGGCGCGCAACGCGACCTGCACCGCGATCGGACTCACCGCGCTGGCGCTGCTGCTGGCGCAGTGATCCGGCCGCCGGCCGCGCCCGGGAACGGTCTCAGAAGATGTCCGGGCACCAGGGGCGACGGGGGGTGCGGAAGAGGACGGTGGCGGCGTCGGCCGCGCCGGGGCGGTGCTCGGTCAGGCGGTCGAGCGCGGCGAGCCGGGCCGCGGACTCGTCGCCCAGGTAGAGGCAGGCCAGGTCCGCGGCGGTCACCGTGAGGTCGGCCGGGGCGGTGGTCGGCGCGCAGGTCGCGGCGCCCGAGGCGTCGGTCTCCAGCAGGAAGCGGCCGGCGGCGTGGCCCTGCGGGTCCAGCACCTCCAGGGTCAGCGCGGCCCGCCCGCCGCCGTAGGTGCGGGCGGACAGGGCGGCCGGCACGTCCAGCAGCCGCAGCCACATGAAGTCCGAGAGCGCCTCGGTGCGCGCCGCGCGCGGGTCGCCGAGCAGCAGCGGCAGCACGTCGTCAGGGGCGCGGTAGCCGGTCCTGATCAGCGTCACCCAGTCCAGCGACAGCAGGAACCGCCACAGCGCGCGTTCGGCCGCCGGGGTCGCGGCGATCAGCTGCCGCACGGACAGGTCCACCTTGGGCAGCTTGTTCGGCCAGTGCTCCTCCAGCGTGGTGTACGAGACCAGGCCGTCGACGCGGCCCGAGGCATCGCGGTACACCGCGTGGAAGGGCTCGGTCCACGGCCGCGAGGGGACGATGCGCTCGCCGGTCTCGGTCTGCCACCAGACCCGGTCGCGGTCGATCGCGCCCGGGGTGCGGGCGCGCACCCGCTCGTGCAGCCCGGGGCCGGTCTCGCGCACCTCGGCCAGCGGCGCGAAGTCGACGCGGCCGCCGTCGGCGGGACCGGCGTACCTGCGGTCGACCGCGGCGCGCGGCACGTCGATCTCCCAGTTCGCGACCCAGGTCGCCGGGCCGAAGCCGAAGCGGCCGTAGATCGGGTACTCGGCGGCGACCAGGATCGCGACGGGCTCGCCGCGGTCCCTGGCGGCGGACAGCTCGGCGGCCATCATCGTGCCGGCCAGGCCGCGGCGGCGGTGCGTGGCGCTCACCGAGACGTTGGTGATCGCCGAGGCGTTCAGGGTGGCGCCGCCGGGGACGGTGAGGCGGCGCGGCATGCTGCGGAACGTCGCGACGCAGCGGCCATTGTCGTACGCGCCCTGGGTGCGGGCGCGGTCCACGACCTGGGCGCGGATCTCGATCTCCTCGGCGGTCAGCGTCGGGCCGAGGTGGAAGCCGGTGTGGAGGGCGCGGAGCCAGTCCCCCACGTCGTCGCTCGCGCTGAGCGTCCGCACGTCCACGCCGCCCTTCGCGCTGGGCGTCCGCGCGTCCACGTCGCCCTTCGCGCCGGGCGTCCGCGCCTTCACCTCGTGGGGCTGCGCCCCCGGACCCCCGGCCGCGCCGCTCCCGGCCCCGCTGTCCCGGCCACGACCGTGCGCGGCGTCAACGCCCTGTTCTCCCATCCCCCGGACGCTAGAACGGCTCCGCCTGCCCCGCACCCCATTTACGCCCCGCCGGCGCTGGACGTCCGCGGGGGCCGCTACCGTCCCGAAGGGGCCCACCGGTTCGCCACGGACCCCCTGCCCGGTGGTGGGCTGTGGGGGTACCTCCCGGACGGAGTCTGGGGGAGCCGTTCCCCGCGCCCCTGAAGCGTGGCGTCGACCGTCGACGTGAACCCGTGCCAGCCGGGCGTGCGTCCCGCCGGCGCTGGGCGTGATGTTCAGGGGCGCGGGGAACGGCGCGACCAGCCCACCACCGGGCAGGGGGTCCGTGGGCGACAGCGACAACCCCTTCGGGGCGGTAGCGGCGCCGCGGACGCTCAGCGCGTGCGGGACGCGGGCGCCGGCGCGGGCTCGGGGCGGGGG
>JAJSZB010000251.1:0-10525 GCA_050613715.1 Streptomyces sp. IBSBF 3018 | reverse complement strand
GGGACGACGAGTGCGGGGCGGGCGGCGCCGGCCTCGTAGCCGTCGGCGAGGACCTGGTCGAGGGCCTCGCCCCAGGGGCCGGTCTTCATGACCATGCCGGGGCCGCCGCCGTACGGGGTGTCGTCGACGGTGCTGTGCCGGTCGTGGGCCCAGCGGCGCAGGTCGTGGACGTGCACGTCGAGGGTGCCGGCGGCGCGGGCCTTGCCGACGAGCGAGACGTTCAGCGGTTCCAGGTACTCGGGGAAGATCGTGACGACGTCGAGGCGCATCTCAGGCGCCCCCTGCCCGGTCGTCGCGCGTGCTCGCGATCTCCTGGACGTCGCCCTGGACGTCGCCGCCCGGGCTCGCGGTCTCCCCCTGGTCGCCCTGGACGTCGTCGCGCGTGCTCGCGATCTCCGCGTCCGCCTCGTCCAGCAGGCCGGGCGGCGGGGTGATCACCGCGCGCTGCTCGTCGAGGTCGATCTCGGGCACGATCTCGCTGACGAAGGGGACGAGGACCTCGCTGCCGTCGGGGCGCCGCACCACCAGCAGGTCCTGGTACGGCAGGTGGGTGACCTCGGCGATCCGGCCGACCTCGCGGCCGTCGGCGGTGACCACGTCGAGGTCGATCAGCTGGTGGTCGTAGAACTCCTCGGGGTCCTCCGGCGTCTGCCCGGGGTCGACCTCGGCGATCAGCAGGGTGCCGCGCAGGCCCTCGGCGGCGGTGCGGTCGGCGACGCCCTCGAAGCGCAGCATCAGCCGGCCGCTGTGCACGCGCCCGGTGGCGATGATGAGCGGTCCCGCGGACGCCGGGTCGGTGGCCAGGACCGCGCCCGGCGCCAGCCGCAGTTCCGGCTCGTCGGTGCGCACCTCGACGCTGACCTCGCCCTTGATGCCGTGGGCGCGGCCGATCCGGCCGACTACCAGCTGCACGTTCTTCCACTCCCAGTACAGACGGCACCGGGCCGGAGGCGGCGGACGCCGCTTCCGGCCCGGTGCACGGGTCGTCTCGGTCCTTCGACGGACCGTTGTTCTCGGCCGGCGTGGGTGCCGGCCGGTCCGGCCGGTTCACCACCGGCCGGACCGGCCGGGCCGTCAGCGGACCTGGTCGACGTCGACGAGGTCGACCCGTACGCCCCGGCCGCCGAGCGCGCCGACGACGGTGCGCAGCGCGCGTGCGGTACGGCCGTTGCGGCCGATGACCTTGCCGAGGTCGTCGGGGTGCACCCGGACCTCCAGCACGTTGCCGCGGCGCTGGGTGCGCAGGTCGACCTGTACATCGTCGGGGTTGTCGACGATGCCCTTCACGAGGTGCTCAAGAGCCTCCTCGACCATCCTCAGGCCTCGGTGGACTCGGCCGGGGCGGTGGCCTCGGCGTCATCGGCCTTCTTCTCGGCCTTGTCGGCCTTCTTCGCCTTGGGGGTGATGGCCTCACCCTTGGGCTCGTCGGCGGTGTCCTTGGCGGCGGCCTCGAACAGGGCGCGCTTGTCGGCCTTCGGCTCCGCCACGAGCAGCGGCGCCGGGGCGGGCTCGCCCTTGTACTTCTGCCAGTCGCCGGTGAGCTTCAGGATGGCCAGCACGGGCTCGGTCGGCTGCGCGCCGACGGAGAGCCAGTACTGCGCGCGGTCGGAGTCGACCTCGATGCGCGAGGGGTTCTGCACCGGGTGGTACAGGCCGATCTCCTCGATGGCCCGGCCGTCACGGCGGGTACGGGAGTCGGCGACGACGATGCGGTAGTGAGGCGAACGGATCTTGCCCAGACGCTTCAGCTTGATCTTGACTGCCACGGGAGCGGGTTCTCCTGGTGTTGACGTGGTTGGGCGCGACGAATCGCCACGTGGGGTGGTGGGAATCGGGCGCCCGACGGACGCGTCAGCCGAAGGAGAGAGGGTTCCTGCACGGCTGTCGAGTTCTCAGCTGTACATTGTGCCACATTCAGCCGACCCCTACGACCTCCGGGATGCGGAAGGGCTGGCCGCACGCGCCGCACATGATCGGCGCCTGGGCGAGCACGGAGGGCACCACCCGGACGTTGCGCCCGCAGTCGCAGACGGCCTTGACGCGGACGCCGCCCCCGGAGGAGCCGTGCCGCGCGGCCGGTCCGCGGAAGGAGCGCCCGGTGTCGGTGGTGGTGGCCGCGGTGTGCGCCTTGAGCGCGCGCTGCAGCCGCTCGATGGTCGGCCGATATCGCTTACGGGTGTCGGGCCGCATGACCACGAGGGAGAAGCCGCTGCTGGGATGCGGCTCCTCGGCGTGGTCCAGGCCCATCTCGTCGGCGATCGCGAGGAAGCGTCGGTTGTGGTAGCGGCCGGCGCGCGAGGTGTCGCGGATGCCGCGGGCGGCGGCGATTCCGTGCACGGCCTCGTGCAGCAGCCTTTCGAAGGAGAGCTCGTTGCCGCACGCGGACGACGATTCTCCGATCAGGGACTCTGGGGCGGCCAGGTCGGGCAGTTCGGGATGGTGCCGTTGAATGTCGGCCCAGGCGACTGCCAGCTCGGCGGCGAGGACTGGTGGTGTCGTGCTCACGCCGTATCAACGAGCCGGACGCCCCCTGTGTTCCGATTCCGGGCCAGTCCAATTAATTTGCACTGATGGGTCAGTTCCGGATAACGCACCGCGATGGGCATGACGCAGGGCGGGTGCGGAGGACACAGGCGAACACCCGTCAACCCTCGCACCCGCCCTCAAGGCGGCACCAGGCACCACATGCGTCACTTTGCGGCCGCAGGTAGCACCATTGCCACAAGTCGTACGTACCGGTCAGTACGGTCGACCGCGGTTCGGCACGATTCGGCACGGCCCGGCACGACCAGCACGGTCCGGTACGGCTCAGTACGCGCGGGCCACCACGGCGACCGTGCCCGGCGCGTCGTCCGCGGTCGGCACCGAGCCGTCCTCGGCGACCAGGCAGCGCACCGACACGCCCTGCTCGGCGAGCTTGGCCTCGCCCTCGGGGCCGAGGTCCGCCCAGCTGATCCGGCCCCAGCCGGTGGCCGCGGCCTCCACCGCCTCGTCGATCGTGGAGACGTCCACCGTGCGCGCGATCCGCCGCTCGCGGGACTCCTGGAGCAGCCGCGCCTGGTCCTCCTCCAGGACCTTCGGCAGCAGGTCGGCCAGCGCGTCCAGGGCGACCGGCTCCTTGCCGCCGGGGATGCGGCGGGCCAGCATCGCGGTGCCGGCCTCCAGGTCGCGCGGCCCGATCTCCACGCGCAGCGGCACGCCCTTGAGCTCCCAGTCGACCGCGCGGCGGCCGAACGGGGTGTCGGTGCGGTCGTCGACGACCACCCGCACGCCCGCGGCCCGCAGCCGCTCGCCGACCTCGCGGACCTTGGCCACGACGGCCTCGTCGTCCTTGATCGCCAGCACCACGACCTGGACATGGGCCAGCCGCGGCGGCACCCGCAGGCCGTTGTCGTCGCCGTGCATCATCACCAGCGCGCCGATCATGCGGGTGGTGCTGCCCCACGACGTCTGCCACACGTGCTCCTGGGCGCCGTCCTTGGACAGGTAGGAGGTGTTGAACGCCTTGGCGAAGTTCTGTCCCAGCTCGTGGCTGGTGCCCAGCTGCAGCGCCTTGCCGTCGCCCATCATCCCTTCCAGGGTGAGGGTGTTGATGGCGCCGGCGAACCGCTCCCTGGCGGTCTTGCGGCCGAGCACCACGTCCATGCCCAGGACGTTCTCCATGAAGTCGCCGTAGACGTCGCGCTGGATGCGCGAGGCGAACGCGCGGGCGTCGTCCTGGGTGGCGTGCGCGGTGTGCCCCTCCTGCCACAGGAACTCGGTGGTGCGCAGGAACAGCCGGGGCCGCAGCTCCCAGCGGACCACGTTCGCCCACTGGTTGATCAGCAGCGGCAGGTCGCGGTAGCTCTGCACCCACTTGGAGAAGTACTCGTTGATGATCGTCTCGGAGGTGGGCCGCACCACGATCGGCTCCTCCAGCTCCTTGCCGCCGCCGTGGGTGACCACCGCGAGCTCCGGCGCGAAGCCCTCGACGTGCTCGGCCTCCCGGGTCAGGTAGGACTGCGGGATGAACAGCGGGAAGTAGGCGTTCTGCGCGCCGACGCCCTTGATCCGCGCGTCCATGTCGGCCTGCATCCGCTCCCAGAGCCCGTAGCCGTACGGACGGATGACCATGGTGCCGCGCACCGGGCCGTTGTCGGCCAGTTCGGCCTTGTTGATCAGGTCCTGGTACCAGCGCGGGAAGTCGTCCGCCTGGGGGGTGAGAACGGGAGCCTTTGCCATGGGGGCGATGGTACGGCCCTGTGCCGCCGATACGTGAATCGGCGGCCGGGCACCGGCGGGTACCGGCCGGTTCCCGGAAGTTAACAAGAACGCCTCATCCGCCCCCTGGACGGCAGGGCGAATCAGCAGTTGTCTGGCTTTCGTCAGTATTTCCCCGGCACGAGCGGCTGATGGGAGCTGCCATGGCGTCCACGCTCCACCGCGCCTCCCGGCCCGATGCGGAGGCCAGGGCCCGCGACTGGGCGGAGATCCAGGAACGGATGCTGGTCCCCCTCTACGAGAATGTGTACGACCGGCTGGAAGTCGGTGCGGGCACCCGGTTGTTGGCGCTGGGCTGCGGCAGCGGTCTCGCGCTGCTGCTGGCGGCGGGCCGCGGCGCGGCCGTCACCGGCTGTGACACCGACGCGAGCCGGCTGGCGCTGGCCCGGGCGCGGTTCGCGCCGGCTCCCGGCTGGGACGCGCCGTCGCGCCGCCCGGCCCCGGCGGCCGCGACCCTGGTGCAGGGTCCGCCCGAGCGGGCGCAGCTGGGCGGCGGCTACGACGTGGTGACGGCCTTCGACCCGGCGCAGCCGGAGGCGGAGCTGCGGCCCGTGCTCGGCGCGCTGGCCAGCCGGGTGCGGCGCGGCACGGCGGTGGTGCTGGCCGGGTGGGGGCCGCCGGAGCGGTGTGCGACCTCTCGGGTGCTGCGGGTCGCGGCGCGGCTGGCCGAGCCGGACGGGCCCAGCGCGCACGACCTGCGGCTCAGCGGCCGCGACGACCTGGAGGACCTGGCCCGCGCGGCCGGGCTGCGGCCGGACGGCTCGGGCCGGGTGTCGTGCCCGTTCGGCTACCCGGACGTGCGCAGCGCGGTGCGCGGCCTGGTGTCCACCGGGTTGTTCGACGCGGCGGTGGCGGCGACCGACCGCGGCCAGGTCGGCAAGGAGATCGCCGAGGCGCTGCAGCCCTACCGCCGCCCGGACGGCTCGGTCCGGATGGAGAACGTCTTCCGGTACGTGGTGGCCCGCGTCTGAGGCGCGGGCGCGGGCGGGGTCCGCAGCGGCGGCACACGGCGGTACGCGGCTACGCGGCGGTACGTCCGGCGGGTAATCCGCTGGCCGGACCGCACGGGGTGCGCGAGGCTGGGCGCATGCCGGAACTGCCCGAACCCGTGTCCGTACCGCTGTCGCCCGGCGGCGCGGTGACCGTGCGGCTGGTCAAGGCCGGCCGCGAGAAGGTGCGTTACGACGCGGAGGTGCGGTCCGACGACGGGGTGCGGGCGCTGGTCACCGCGCCCTGGTCGCTGCCGGACGTGCGGGACTTCGGGTTCGTCGCGTTCGCGCCGGGCGACGTGTTCACCGAGGCGTACTGGCGCGACCGCTGGTACGCGGTGAAGGAGGTGCGGGACGCGCGCGGCGTGCTCAAGGGCTGGTACTGCGACGTCACCCGCCCGGTGCGGACCGCTCCGGGCGAGCTGGTGAGCGAGGACCTCGACCTGGACCTGTGGGTGTCCGCGGACGGCACGGACGTGCGCCGGCTGGACGAGGACGAGTTCGCCGCGAGCGGGCTGGCGGAGCGGGACCCGCGGGCCGCGGCGGCGGCGCGCGCCGCGCTGGACGAACTGGAGGCGCTGGCCCGCGCCGGCCGCCTGCCCGCGCTGCTCGCCTAGCGGTCGCTCGGCGGCCGGGGCGCGCCGCTACGGCGTGACGCCCGGCCACTCCTCCGCGGTCATCGCGAACCGCTCGTGGTCGCGCCACGCGTCGTTGATGAACAGCATCCGCGGCGAGGTGCCCTCGTGCCGGAAGCCCAGCCGCTTGGCGAGCGCGATGGACCGTACGTTGTCCGGCTGGGCGTTGATCTCCAGCCGGTGCAGCCCGAGCCCGTCCGGGTAGGAGGCGAAGCAGCGGTCCACCACCAGCCGCATGCCCTCGCCCATCCGGCCGGTGCCGTTGTACGGCAGGTAGCTGTCGTAGCCGAGCGCGCCGTTGCGGAAGCGCGCCCGGACGATGTTCGCCACGTTGCAGGTGCCGACCAGGCCGCCGTCCTCGTCGTTGACGATGAGGAAGGACCGCAGGTCGGGGCCCTGGCGGCGGAGCAGCTCGTGGAACCCGTCGGGGTCGACCGGGTTCCACGGGCGCAGGTGCTCCACCGAGCGCAGCACGGCCGCGCGGTGCAGGGGGGCGTCCTCGGGCCGCGGTGCGCGGATGGAGACGCGCATCAGTCCATGAACTTCTTGAACTCGTCGGGCAGTTCGAAGTCCTGGCCGGCGCCGGGCAGGCCGAAGGGGCTGTCCTGGCCGGGCTGCCCGCCCTGGGCGGCCTGCTGCTCGCGGCGGGCCTGCGCGGCGGCCGCCTCGGCCTTGCGCTTCATCGGGTTGCCGGACTGCCGCCGGCCCTTGGCCTGCTTCTGCTGCTTCTTCTGCCGGCCGGGTCCGCCGCCCATGCCGGGGACGCCGGGCATGCCCGGCATGCCGCCGCCCTGGGCCATCCTGGACATCATCTTGCGGGCCTCGAAGAACCGCTCGACCAGGCTCTTGACCGCGCTGACCTCGACGCCGGAGCCGCGGGCGATACGGGCCCTGCGGGAGCCGTTGATGATGTGCGGGTCGGAGCGCTCGCCGGGCGTCATCGACTTGATGATCGCCGCGGTGCGGTCGACGTCCTTCTCGTCCAGGTTGTTGATCTGGTCCTTGATCTGGCCCATGCCGGGGAGCATGCCGAGCAGCTTGGAGATCGAGCCCATCTTCCTGACCTGCTCCATCTGCTGGAGGAAGTCGTCGAGGGTGAACTCCTTGGGGCCCTTGGCCAGCTTCGCGGCCATCTTCTCGGCCTCGGCCTGGCTGAAGGTCTGCTCGGCCCGCTCGATCAGCGAGAGGACGTCGCCCATGCCGAGGATGCGCGAGGCCATCCGGTCGGGGTGGAAGGCGTCGAAGTCGTCCAGCTTCTCGCCGTTGGAGGCGAACATGATCTGCTTGCCGGTGACGTGCGCGATGGACAGCGCCGCGCCGCCGCGGGCGTCGCCGTCGAGCTTGGACAGCACCACGCCGTCGAAGCCGACGCCGTCGCGGAAGGCCTCGGCGGTGTTCACCGCGTCCTGGCCGATCATCGCGTCGACGACGAAGAGGATCTCGTCGGGGTGGACCGCGTCGCGGATGTCCGCGGCCTGCTGCATCAGCTCCTGGTCGACGCCGAGCCGGCCGGCGGTGTCGATCACGACGATGTCGTACTGCTGGGTCCTGGCGTGCTCGATGGAGTCCGCGGCGACCTTCACCGGGTCGCCCACGCCGTTGCCCGGCTCGGGCGCGTAGACGGCCACGCCGGCCCGCTCGGCGACCACGCTCAGCTGGTTGACCGCATTGGGGCGCTGGAGGTCGCAGGCGACCAGCAGCGGGGTGTGGCCCTGCTTCTGCAGCCACTGGCCGAGCTTGCCCGCCAGGGTGGTCTTGCCCGCGCCCTGGAGGCCCGCGAGCATGATCACGGTCGGCGGCTGCTTGGCGAAGCGCAGCCGGCGGGTCTCCCCGCCGAGGATGGCGACCAGTTCGTCGTTGACGATCTTGATGACCTGCTGCGCGGGGTTGAGCGCCTGGGAGACCTCGGCGCCGGCCGCGCGCTGCTTGACGTTGGCGATGAAGGCCCGGACCACCGGCAGCGCGACGTCCGCCTCCAGCAGCGCGATGCGGATCTCACGCGTGGTGGCGTCGATGTCCGCCTCGGAGAGACGGCCGCGGCTCCGGAGGTTCTTGAATGTGGCTGCAAGGCGGTCTGAGAGCGTATCGAACACGTCGGTCGCGGGTCCTCGCGTCGGGAGTGGGCACTGGTCGTCCTCAAGGGTACTTGGCCGCTCCCGCTCCAGGGGGTCCCGGACCGCAACGTCCGCGCGGAACGCGCCGCCGGGGCGGGTGCGGTACGGGCCGCCGCGGCCCGCTCCCCCGCCCTCAGCGCAGCGCGGCCTCGACCTGGCGGGCGACGTCGGCGGCGCGGGCGTCGGGCAGCGGGCCGCCGTCCTTGCCGACGACGTAGAACGCGTCCACGGCGTTGGCGCCCAGCGTGGAGATGCGCGCGGAGCGCACGGTCACCGACGCCGCGGACAGTGCGAGGCCGATGCGGTGCAGCAGGCCGGGGGCGTCGTGGGCGCGGACCTCCAGCACGGTGGCGGTCTGCGAGGTGTGGCCTGGGGCGACGGTGACGCGGGGCGGCGGCGGGGTGATGCCGCGGCGGCGCGGGTAGGCGGCCTCGCGCTCGGCCAGCCGCGCCTCGATGTCCAGCGTCCCGTCGAAAGCCCTGGCCAGGTCGGCGCGCAGCCGGGCGGCCTCGGGCAGCGCGCCGTACTGCGCGGAGACCCGCCAGCTCAGCAGGGCGACCGGGCCCTCGCCCACGGGGTCGAAGGCGCGCAGGTCGGCGGCGCGCACGGTGAGCCGGTGCAGCGCCAGGACGCCGGCCGCCAGCGCCACCAGGTGCGGCCGGTCGGGCACCGCGAGCAGCAGTTCCACGCCGAGGGCCTGCCGGCCGTCGCCGTCCTCGGCGCCCTCGGCCTCCTCCTCGGCGTGGGCGTGCAGGGCGACCACCGGGCCGCCGGTCCTGGCGGCCTCGATGGCCAGGCGCTCCTGTTCCGCGGTGGGCTCGCTCTCGGCGCTGTCGGGGAGTTCACCGCTGTGCAGCGCGCCGGCCACCCGGTCCACCAGGTCGTTCAGCAGCGAGGCGCGCCAGGTGCTCCAGGCGGCCGGCCCGGTGGCGAGGGCGTCGGCCTCGGTGAGTGCGGCGAGCAGTTCCAGCGTCGGGGTGTCGCGTACGGTCTCGGCGACCGCGCGGATGGTCTCGGGGTCGTCCAGGTCGCGGCGGGTGGCGGTGTCGATGAGCAGCAGGTGGTGCCTGACCAGCAGCGCGAGGGTCTCGGTGTCGCGGGGGCCGAAGCCGATGCGGGCGGCCAGGTCGCGGGCGATGACCTCGCCCGCCTGGCTGTGGTCGCCGGGCCAGCCCTTGCCGATGTCGTGCAGCAGGGCCGCGGTGAGCAGCAGGTCGGGCCGGTGCACGCGGCGGGTGAGGCGGGAGGCCTGCACGGCGGCCTCCACCAGGTGGCGGTCGACGGTGAAGCGGTGCACGGCGTTGCGCTGCGGGCGGCAGCGGACCCGTTCCCAGTCCGGCAGCAGCCGGGTGATCAGGCCCTCGGCCTCCAGCGCCTCCCACACCGGCACCGCGGACTCGCCGGCGTCCAGCAGCGTCACCAGCTGTTCGCGGGCCTCGGCCGGCCAGGGCACGGGCAGCGGGGCGGCAGCGGCGGCGAGCCGGCGTACGGCGTGCGGGGACAGCGGCAGCCCGGCCTGGGCGGCCGCGGCGGCGGCGCGCAGCGGCAGCACGGGGTCGCGGTCGGGTTTGGCGGCCAGGGCGAGGACGGCCTCGCCCTCCTGCTCCACCACGCCCTCGGCCAGCGGCGCCCGCTCGGGCGCGGCGGCGGGTGAGGGGCGGCCGCGGCCGAGCAGGCGGCGGCGCGGGCGGTCGGCGCGGGCGCGCAGCACCCGGTCGACCTCGCGCCAGGTGACGTCGCCCGCGTAGGCGATGCGGCGGGCGGCCTCGTAGACCTGGCGCAGCAGGGCGTCGGCGTCGAGCAGGCCGAGGGCGTGGGCGACCTGGTCCTGTTCCTGGAGGGCGAGGCGGTCGGTGGCGCGGCCGGTGACCAGGTGGAGCGCGTCACGCGCGTCGAGCAGCCGGGTACGGGCCTGCTCCAGTCCTTCGCGCGGGGCGTCGGCGACCCAGGAGGCGGCGACGGCGCGCAGCGCGGTGGCGTCGCGCAGGCCGCCGCGGGCCTCCTTCATGTCGGGTTCGAGGAGGAAGGCCAGCTCGCCCTGGCGTTCGGCGCGCTCGGCGCACATGGCGCGCAGCTCCGGCAGCCGCGCGGGGGCCTGGTTGCGCCAGTCGGCGAGGACGGCTCCGCGCAGCTCCGCGGTGAGGGCGGTGTCGCCGGCCAGGTGGCGGGCGTCGAGCAGGCCGAGCTGCACCTTGAGGTCGTCGGCGGCGGCCTCGCGGGCCTCGGCGAGGGTGCGCACGGAGTGGTCCAGGGCCAGGCCGAGGTCCCACACCGGGTACCACAGGCGGTCGGCGAGTCCCGCGACCGCCTGGGCCGCGGTCCTGGCGTCCGTGCCGCCGGCGGGCCCGTGCAGCAGCACCAGGTCGAGGTCGCTGCGCGGGGACAGCTCGCCGCGGCCGTAGCCGCCGACGGCGACCAGGGACCAGCGGGCGGGACCGGGGGCGCCGCCGGGGCCGTCCGCGCCGGCCGCTTCCGCGGCCCGGGGGGGGGGGGGGGGGGGGGGGGGGGGGGGGGGGGGGGGGGGGGG
>JAJSZB010000250.1:0-10531 GCA_050613715.1 Streptomyces sp. IBSBF 3018 | reverse complement strand
GCACCGGAGGGTGCAGGTCGGCGGGGGGAAAGGGCGCGAGCGAATACCCTGCGGGGGTGACTAGCGAAGACGTTGCCGACGAGGCGTTCACCCTGCCGGAAGGCGCGGCGACCGGGGTCGGGTCCATGCCGGGCGGCGACGCCCGCGAAGCGGCCAGGATCGCGGTCGAGGCCGTCGACCGCCTCCCCTTCCTCCCGGAGCTGCCCGCCCGCGGCCCCGGCGCGGACATGATCGGCCGCACCCTCGGCCTCCTGGTCGAGCTGTACGCCCGCGTCGAGCCCAGCGGCTGGCGCTTCGGCGACCGCCCCGGCCGCGACACCCGCCGCGCCCGCTCCTGGCTCGGCGAGGACCTCGACGCGCTGGAGGAGTTCGCCCAGGGCTACCAGGGCCCGCTGAAACTGCAGGCCGTCGGCCCCTGGACGCTCGCCGCCGGCGTGGAGCTGCGCGGCGGCGAGGCCGCGCTGACCGACCCCGGCGCCTGCCGCGACCTCGCCGCGTCCCTCGCCGAGGGCCTGACCGCCCACCTCGCCGACGTCCGCAGGCGCATCCCCGGCGCCCGCCCGCTGCTGCAGCTCGACGAGCCGTCGCTGCCCGCCGTCCTGGCCGGCCGGGTCAGATCCGCCAGCGGCTACCGCACCCACCCCGCGGTGGACCGCGCCGCCGCGGAGTCCGCGCTGCGCGACCTGATCGCCGCCGCGGGCGCGGCCGGCGTCCCGGTGACCGTCCACTCCTGCGCCCCCGACGTGCCGTTCGCGCTGCTGCGCTCGGCCGGCGCCGCCGGGATCTCCTTCGACTTCCAGCTGCTCACCGAACGTGACTGGGACGCCGTCGGCGAAGCCGTCGAGGCCGGTACCGCGCTCTTCGCCGGTGTCGTACCCGGCAACGATGCCCCGTTGTCAGACCCTGCCGGTAGCGTCAGTGGTGTTCGGGCGCTGTGGCGCAGGCTGGGACTGGCACCGGAGACCGTCGGCACCTCCGTGGCCGTCACCCCGGCCTGCGGTCTGGCGGGGGCCTCACCGGCCTACGCCCGTGCCGCCCTCGTGCACTGCGCGAAGGCCGCACGCTCGCTCGTCGACAACCCTGAGTGACAGCGCACGCCGCGCGCACACCGCGCACACCGCACACCGCGTAGGAAGGACGGAACCGTGGCAGCCCTGGAGGACGCGACGCCCGCGGAGATCCCCGCGCAGGCGCGAGAGCGGCACGCCCGCCTGGCCGAGCAGATCGAGGAGCACCGCTTCCGGTACTACGTCAAGGACGCCCCCGTCGTCAGCGACGCGGAGTTCGACAAGCTGCTGCGCAGTCTGGAGGCGCTGGAGGAGGAGCACCCGGCGCTGCGCACGCCCGACTCGCCGACGCAGAAGGTCGCCGGCGCGTACGAGACGGAGTTCACCTCCGTCGAGCACCGCGAGCGCCTGCTCTCGCTGGACAACGCGTTCTCCGACGAGGAGCTGTCCACCTGGGCCGACCGCGTCGCCGCCGAACTGGGCCCGCCGGACAACGAGCACAGCCCGTACCACTTCCTGTGCGAGCTGAAGGTCGACGGCCTGGCGGTCAACCTCACCTACGAACACGGCCGCCTCACCCGCGCCGCCACCCGGGGCGACGGCCGCACCGGCGAGGACATCACGCAGAACGTCCGGACCATCGCCGACATCCCCGACCGGCTGTCCGGCGACCAGGTGCCGGAGCTGGTGGAGATCCGCGGTGAGGTCTACTTCCCCGGCGAGAAGTTCGAGGAGCTGAACGCCCGGCTGGTCGAGGGCGGCGACAAGCCCTTCGCCAACCCGCGGAACGCCGCGGCCGGCTCACTGCGCCAGAAGGACCCGCGGGTCACCGCCTCCAGGCCGCTGCGGATGGTCGTGCACGGCGTCGGCGCGCGCGAGGGCTTCGCCATCGACTGCCAGTCGCACGCCTACGAGCTGCTGCGCGACTGGGGCCTGCCCACCGCCCGGCACAACAAGGTGGTCGACTCCCTGGACGCGGTCCGCGAGTTCATCGCCTACTACGGCGAGCACCGGCACGACGTCGAGCACGAGATCGACGGCGTGGTCGTCAAGGTGGACGAGATCGCGCTGCAGGGCCGCCTCGGCTCCACCTCGCGCGCCCCGCGCTGGGCCATCGCCTGGAAGTACGCCCCCGAGGAGGTCAACACCAAGCTGGTGGACATCCGCGTCGGCGTCGGCCGCACCGGCCGCGTCACCCCGTACGCGGTGGTGGAGCCGGTGACCGTGGCCGGCTCCGAGGTCGAGTTCGCCACGCTGCACAACCAGGACGTGGTGAAGAAGAAGGGCGTCCTGATCGGCGACACTGTCGTGCTGCGCAAGGCGGGCGACGTGATCCCGGAGATCCTCGGCCCGGTGGTGGACCTGCGCGACGGCAGCGAGCGGGAGTTCGAGATGCCCGCCGAGTGCCCCGAGTGCGGCACCGCGCTGCAGCCGATGAAGGAAGGGGACATCGACCTGCGCTGCCCCAACGCCCGCGGCTGCCCCGCCCAGTTGCGCGAGCGGCTGTTCTACCTCGCCGGCCGCCGCAGCCTGGACATCGAGAACTTCGGGTACGTGGCCGCCGCCGCCCTCACCCGCCCGCTGGAGCCCGCGGAGCCGCCGCTCACCGACGAGAGCGCCCTGTTCGACCTGACCATCGAACAGCTGCTGCCGATCAAGGCGTACGTCCTGGACCAGGACAGCGGCCTGCCCAAGCGGGACCCGGAGACCGGCGAGCCGAAGGTCGTCACCGTCTTCGCCAACCAGAAGGGCGAGCCGAAGAAGAACGCCGTCGCCATGCTGGACAACATCGCCGCGGCCAAGGAGCGCCCGCTCTCGCGTTTCCTGACCGGCCTGTCCATCCGGCACGTCGGCCCGGTCGCGGCCACCGCGCTGGCCCGCGAGTTCCGCACCCTGGACGCGATCATGCAGGCCGAGGAGGAGCGGCTGGCCGCCGTCGAGGGCGTCGGCCCGACCATCGCCGCCTCGGTGAAGCAGTGGTTCACCGAGCAGTGGCACCTGGACATCGTCCACCGGTGGCAGAAGGCCGGCGTCACGTTCACCGAGCCGGGCTCGGACGAGGGACCGAGGCCGCTCGAAGGACTCACCGTGGTCGTGACCGGAACGCTGGAGCGCCATACCCGGGATGGCGCAAAGGAAGCCCTGGGCAGCAGGGGAGCGAAAGTCACCGGCGCGGTTTCCAAGAAAACGGACTTCGTGGTGGTGGGCGACAACCCCGGCTCGAAGTACGACAAGGCGATCCAGCTGAAGGTCCCGGTGCTGGACGAGGACGGCTTCGCATTGCTGCTCGACCAGGGCCCGGACGCCGCCCGCGCGGCCGCCGTCAACCCGGCGGAGGAGGTCGCGGAATCGCACGAGGATTCGGGTTCCGAATCAACTGAATAGCCACCAGATGTCACTCGATCGGCCCATATCAGAATGCGGTGACACCCCAGGTCGCATTCGGGCAATGGCAGCCGATCGGTGCCCGAGGCAGCGTGTGTCGGCCTACTGTTGAGAGGCGCGCCTGCTGGGCATCAACCTTGCAGCGGCTCCAGTGGGTTGCCGCCGCGGGCACGAGCGCGGCGGACCTGCTGCTTGAACCGGGCTGCGAGAGGGACGGGCATGGACACCACGGAGAGCGTCGGACCTGCGCCGGTGACCGGCAGTCAGGCCGCCTCCGTACTCTCCGCCGGCCCCGGGCCGCTGGCGCGGACACTGGTACCGGCCGTCGCGGCCGTCGCGCTCACCGCGGGCGTGATCCGGGTGCTGGAGGGCGGCGACGCGCTGTTCCCGCGCGGCACCGTCGGCTGGGCGTTCGCCGTCCTCACCGGCGTCATCGTCGGCCACCTGGTCGCGATGGGCCCCGACCGCTGGTGGGGCGGCACCGGCTCCGGCGCCGCCCTCACCCTGGCCATGCTGCTGCTCTACGGCTGGGTGCCCGCGGTGCTGGTCAGCCTCGCCGTGGTGGTGCTGGTCGGCGCCGCCCGCCGGCACCGCTGGCGACAGGCGGCCCTGCACGGCGCCGTCGACGTGCTGGGCATCGGCGCGGGCGCCCTCGTCCTCGACCTGTGCGGCCGCACCCCCTCCGTCGACCACCCCTGGGAGCCCGCCGGGTGGTCGCCGGCCGCCGCGGTCACCGTCACCGTCACCGCCCTGGCCTACCTGGCCGGCACCCGGGCCCTGCTGTGGTGGGCCTACGCGCCGCGCGGCGACGGCCTGCCCACCGTGGGCCGCGCCGCGCTGCTGCGCCAGGGCACGGTGGGCGTCGCACTGCTCGGCATCGCGCCGCTCATCCTGGTCGTCGCCGCCGCCAAGCCGGTGCTGCTGCCGCTGTTCGCAGTGCCGCTGATCGCCCTGGACTCCACGCTGTGGATCGCCCACGCCCGCGCCGTGGAGCAGCTGCGCGACCCGCTCACCGGCCTGCCCAACCGCCAGTGGCTGCTGGAGCGCACCTGGAAGGCGCTGGACGCCGGCCGCCGGGACGCCGCCCTCGGCGCCGCCACCCCCGACGGCCGCCGCCGCGCCGCGGCCGCCGCCGGCTGGACCCGTGGCCGCCGCACCCCGGCGCCGTGCGCCGACCCGCGCACCGGCGGACAGGGCCGGGTCGGGCTGATCCTCATCGACCTCGACAAGTTCCGCTCGGTCAACGACACCCTCGGCCACCTGGCCGGCGACCGGCTACTCACCCAGATCGCCGACCGGCTGCGGCTCGCCCTGCCCCGCGGCGCCGAGGCCGCCCGGCTCGGCGGCGACGAGTTCGCGGTGCTGCTGCCCACCTGCGACTCCCCGACCAGGGCCCAGCGGATCGCCAGGGGCCTGGTCGCCGCCCTCGGCTCACCGATCGGACTCGACGGGCTGACCCTGGTGCTGGAGGCCAGCGCCGGGGTCGCCGTCTTCCCCGACCACGCCGCCGACGCCGAGGACCTGCTGCGCCGCGCCGACGTCGCGATGTACCAGGCCAAGCGCGACCGCAGCGGCGCCGAGGTCTACGAGGCCAAGCGCGACGCCAACACCCCCGGCCGGCTCGGCCTGCTCGGCGACCTGCGCCGCGCCCTGGAGACCGGCGGCGTCGAGCTGCACTACCAGCCCAAGGTCAGGTTCGACGGCCAGGTGGCCGGCCTGGAGGCGCTGGTCCGCTGGAACCACCCCGAGCGCGGCCGGGTCAACCCCGACGAGTTCATCACCATGGCCGAGACCTCCGGCCTGATGCCGCAGCTGACCGAGTACGTACTGGAGACCGCGCTCGCCCAGATCGCCCGCTGGCGGGCCGCGGGCCTGGACGTGCCGGTCGCCGTCAACGTCTCGCCGCGCGACGTCCACTCGCCCGGCTTCGCCGGCGCCGTCGCCGCCCGGCTGGCCCGGCACGGCGTGCCGCCCGGCGCGCTCCAACTGGAGATCACCGAGCACGTCCTGCTGGAGGACCCGCAGCGTGCCGCCGACACCCTCAACGGGCTCACCGGGCACGGCGTCAAGATGTCGCTCGACGACTTCGGCACCGGCTACTCCTCGCTGGTGCACCTGCGCCGGCTGCCGGTCAGCGAGCTGAAGATCGACCGCTCGTTCGTGGCACGCCTGGTCGCCGACAGCGAGGACGCCGAGATCGTCCGCTGCACCGTCGACCTCGCGCACTCCCTCGGGCTGATGGTCGTCGCCGAGGGCGTCGAGGACGACGAGACCTGGGAGCGGCTGCGCGACATGCACTGCGACGCGGTGCAGGGCTGGCTGGTCGCCGCCGCGATGCCGCCCGAGGAGGCCACCGCGTGGCTGCGCGCCCGCGGCGTCTCCGGCTGGCAGCGCCCGGCGCTGCCGCCCGCGCTCCCGCCGGCCGGCCACGCGGCCGTCGGTCACGCTGCCGTCGGTCACGCGGCGTCCGGTCACGCGGCCGTCGGTCACGCGGCGGGCGCCGCCGCGGGGGACGACGCCGGGGAGCCGGCCCGCGGGAGGGCCGAGGGAATCGTTTCGCGGTCGGGGTCGGTGGGCCCATAGGATTGGGGCCACCATCGACATCTCACCCCCCAGAGGATCGCTGCATGCCTGGCATCACCCGCGAGGAGGTCGCCCACCTCGGCCGGCTGGCACGTCTGGAGCTGTCCGCCGACGAGTTGGACCACTTCGCCGGACAGCTCGACGACATCATCGGCGCGGTCGCCCGCGTGTCCGAGGTGGCCGCCGAGGACGTACCGCCGACCTCGCACCCGCTGCCCCTGACCAACGTCATGCGCCCGGACACCGTCCGGCCGTCCCTGACCCCGCAGCAGGCGCTGTCCGGCGCCCCCGCACAGGAGCAGCAGCGCTTCAAGGTCCCGCAGATCCTGGGCGAGGAGTGAGCGCCGTGACCGACGTCATCCGGCTCACCGCCGCGCAGACCGCCGAGAAGATCGCCTCCGGCGAACTCACCGCCGTCGAGGTGACCGAAGCCCACCTGGCCAGGATCGAGGCCGTCGACGAGAAGGTGCACGCCTTCCTGCACGTCGACCGCGAGGGCGCGCTCGCCCAGGCCCGCGCGGTGGACGCCAAGCGCGCCGCCGGCGAGCCGCTCGGCCCGCTGGCCGGGGTGCCGCTGGCGCTGAAGGACATCTTCACCACCGAGGGCGTGCCGACCACCGTCGGCTCCAAGATCCTCGAAGGGTGGATCCCGCCCTACGACGCGACCGTCACCAAGCGCCTGAAGGACGCGGGCGTGGTGATCCTCGGCAAGACCAACATGGACGAGTTCGCGATGGGCTCCTCCACCGAGAACAGCGCCTTCGGCCCGACCGGCAACCCGTGGGACCTCACCCGCATCCCCGGCGGCTCCGGCGGCGGCAGCGCCGCGGCCCTGGCCTCGTACCAGGCGCCGCTGGCCATCGGCACCGACACCGGCGGCTCCATCCGGCAGCCCGCCGCGGTCACCGCGACCGTCGGCGTCAAGCCCACCTACGGCGGCGTCTCCCGCTACGGCATGGTCGCCTTCTCCTCCTCCCTCGACCAGGGCGGCCCCTGCGCCCGCACGGTCCTGGACGCCGCGCTGCTGCACGAGGTCATCGCCGGCCACGACCCGATGGACTCCACCTCCATCGACGCGCCCGTGCCGCCGGTGGTCGAGGCCGCCCGCAGCGGCGACGTCGCGGGCCTGCGGGTCGGCGTGGTCAAGGAGTTCGGCGGCGAGGGCTACCAGCCCGGCGTGGTGCAGCGCTTCACCGAGGCCGTCGCGCTGCTGGAGGAGCTGGGCGCCGAGGTCGTCGAGCTGTCCTGCCCGTCCTTCACCTACGCGCTCGCCGCGTACTACCTGATCGCGCCCTCGGAGTGCTCCAGCAACCTGGCCCGCTTCGACGCGATGCGCTACGGCCTGCGGGTCGGCGACGACGGCACCCACTCCGCCGAGGAGGTCACCGCGCTCACCCGCGACGCCGGCTTCGGCCCCGAGGTCAAGCGCCGCGTCATCCTCGGCACCTACGCGCTCAGCTCCGGCTACTACGACGCCTACTACGGCTCGGCGCAGAAGGTGCGCACCCTGATCACCCGCGACTTCGAGCGGGCCTTCGAGCAGGTCGACGTGATCGTGTCGCCGACCACCCCCACCACTGCGTTCCCGATCGGCGAGCGGGCAGACGACCCGATGGCGATGTACCTGGCCGACCTGTGCACCATCCCGGCCAACCTGGCGGGAAACGCGGCCATGTCACTGCCCTGCGGCCTCGCACCGGAGGATGGTCTTCCGGTGGGACTGCAGATCGTCGCACCCGCGCTCAAGGACGACCGGCTCTACCGGGTCGGCGCCGCCGTCGAGGCCGCCTTCGTGAAGAAGTGGGGCCATCCGCTGCTTGAGGAGGCACCCCAGCTATGAGCAACGACAAGAAGTCCAAGGGCCGTTTCGGCACCTACCTGACCATCGGCAGCACCCTGTTCGCCGCCTTCAGCAACCTCAAGAAGGTCCGCAACGCACGCGGCGAGAACGACACGCTGCAACTGGTCGACGGGCTGATCCGGGTGGCCGCGGTCGCCACCGGCGTGGCGCTGCTCGTCCGCGACCTGCGCGAACCCGACGACGACATCCTGGCGGACTGAGCGTTCCGAGAGAGTTGAGACAACTGTGACCGTCACGGATCTGCTGTCCTACGACGACGCGCTGGCCTCGTACGACCCGGTGATGGGCCTGGAGGTCCACGTCGAGCTGGGCACCAAGACCAAGATGTTCTGCGGCTGCTCCACCGAGCTGGGCGCCGAGCCCAACGCGCAGACCTGCCCGACGTGCCTGGGCATGCCCGGCTCGCTCCCGGTGGTCAACGCGGCCGCCGTGGAGTCCGCGGTGAAGATCGGCCTGGCGCTCAACTGCGAGATCGCGCAGTGGTGCCGGTTCGCCCGGAAGAACTACTTCTACCCGGACATGCCGAAGAACTTCCAGACCTCCCAGTACGACGAGCCGATCGCGTACAACGGCTACCTGGACGTCCAGCTGGAGGACGGCGAGGTCTTCCGGGTGCAGATCGAGCGCGCCCACATGGAGGAGGACACCGGCAAGTCGACCCACGTCGGCGGCGCCACCGGCCGCATCCACGGCGCGACGTACTCGCTGCTGGACTACAACCGGGCCGGCATCCCGCTGATCGAGATCGTCACCAAGCCGATCGAGGGCGCCGGCGCCCGCGCGCCCGAGGTGGCCCGTGCCTACGTCGCCGAGCTGCGCGAGCTGATCAAGGCGCTGGGCGTGTCCGAGGCCCGCATGGAGATGGGCCAGATGCGCTGCGACGTCAACCTCTCGCTGCGCCCGCGGGGCCGCGAGGCGTTCGGCACCCGCAGCGAGACGAAGAACGTCAACTCGCTGCGCAGCGTGGAGCGCGCCGCCCGGTTCGAGATCCAGCGGCACGCCGCGGTGCTCTCCTCCGGCGGCACCATCGTGCAGGAGACCCGGCACTTCCACGAGGAGGACGGCTCCACCACCTCGGGCCGGATCAAGGAGGAGGCGGAGGACTACCGCTACTTCCCCGAGCCCGACCTGGTGCCGGTCGCCCCGGCCCGCGACTGGGTCGAGGAACTGCGCGCCACGCTCCCGGAGCTGCCCCGGCTGCGGCGCGAGCGGCTGAAGACCGAGTGGGGGATCTCCGACCACGAGATGCAGTCCGCGCTCAACGCGGGCGCCATCGACCTGATCACGGCCACCATCGACGCCGGCGCGGACGCCGCCTCGGCCCGCAAGTGGTGGATGGGCGAACTGGCCCGGCACGCCAACGAGGCCGGTGTCGAACTCGCCGCGCTGGACATCACCCCGGCGCAGGTGGCCAGGGTCTCCGCGCTGGTCGCGGCCGGCGACCTCAACGACAAGCTGGCCCGCCAGGTCATCGAGGGCGTGCTGGCCGGCGAGGGCGACCCCGACCAGGTGGTGGAGCGGCGCGGCCTGAAGGTCGTCTCCGACGACGGCGCGCTCGGCGCGGCCGTCGACAAGGCCATCGCGGAGAACGCGGCGATCGCCGACAAGATCCGCGGCGGCAACCTGCCCGCGGCCGGCGCGCTGATCGGCGCGGTCATGAAGCTCACCCGCGGCCAGGCGGACGCCAAGCGCGTGCGCGAGCTGGTCCTGGAGAAGCTGGGCGTCCAGGGCTGAGGGCACGGGCCGGCGGCCCGTCCCGGCTGGCCGCGCCGCACCGGCCGTACGGGTCCGCTTCGAGGGCGGCGCCTCCCTTCCCGGGGGCGCCGCCCTCGGCGTGCCGGGGACCCTCAGTGCAGCAGCGTGGGCGCGGCGAGGACCACCGTGCCGCAGGCGTTCTCCGCGCCCGGCGCCCACTCCACGCGCAGCCGCAGCACCCCGGACACGTCCAGCCTGCGGTGGAACGACTGCCCGATCGCCACGTGGTCCCGGTCCAGCCGGACGCCGTCGGCGAGGACGGTCACGGTCATCGGCTGGTTCCTGCTGTTGTCGTCCAGCCCGAGCACCACGTCGAAGGTCTTGTACGTGCGCCCGAGGTTGTACTCGGCGTAGCCCGCGTCGCAGTCGGTGGTGTGCAGCGCGTCCTCGTACGGCGTGCCGTCGACCGCCGACGTGCCGCTCTCCAGCCCGAAGTACGTGGAGTCCACCGGGTCGATCGCGGTCAGCGAGTCGCCGGTCCCGGAGGTGCCGCCACCGGAGCCGCCGGTCGCGGAGTCACCGGTCCCGGAGGCGCCGGACGTCTTCGAGGGGCCGGAGGCCGAGTGCGAGGCAGAGGCCGAGGTCGAGGGGGAGCGCGGGGCGCCGCCGGCCGTGCCGTGCCCGCCGTCGCCGTCACCGCCGCCGGACAGCACCACCCCCGCGTACGCCCCGCCGCCGACCAGCAGCACCGCGACCACCGCGGCGAGCCCGGCCCGCAGCCCCCGGCGGCGCCTGCGGCCCGCCGGCGCGGCGGCAGCGACGGCGACCGGGCCGGGGGCGTCCGGCGGCGGCGCCGACCGCGCCACGGGGGCCGGCGCGTGGACCGGGGGCGGCGGTGCGACGGAAGACGGCGTGGCGGGGAGCGGCGTGGCCGGGAGCGGCGCTGCGGCCGGGGTCTCACCGCTGAGCAGGAAGTACGTCATCGCGCCGAACGCGTACC
>JAJSZB010000024.1:0-34179 GCA_050613715.1 Streptomyces sp. IBSBF 3018 | reverse complement strand
GCGTCGGGGCGGGCCTCCCGGGTAGGCGGGGGGCGGCCCCCGGCGCGATAGCCTTCAGACGGGTCGGCGTCCGGCAGCCGGCAGCACTGGCAGCACCGTTCAGGAGGGCCACGGCCATGGCGGAACACACGAGGTCGAGCATCACGATCGAAGCGGCCCCGGCCGCGGTCATGGGCGTCATCGCCGACTTCGGCCGCTACCCGGAGTGGACCGGCGAGGTCAAGGAGGCCGAGGTGCTGGCCACCGACGCGGCCGGCCGCGCCGAGCAGGTCCGGCTGCTGCTGGACGCGGGCGCGATCCGCGACGACCACACCCTCGCGTACACCTGGGTCGGCGACCGCGAGGTGCGCTGGTCGCTGGTCAAGTCGCAGATGCTGCGCACCCTGGACGGCTCGTATGCGCTCGCGCCGCTGGACGGCGGCAGCCGCACCGAGGTCACGTACCAGCTCACCGTCGACGTCAAGATCCCGATGCTCGGGATGATCAAGCGCAAGGCGGAGAAGGTCATCATCGACCGCGCGCTGGCCGGCCTGAAGAAGCGCGTCGAGTCCGGGGCGCCCGACGCCACGGCCGCCACGACGGCCGACGCCGCGGCGGCGGGCCGGGACGACGCCAGGCCGACCAAGGCGTCCGGCGGGCCGGCCTGACCGGTGCCCGGGGAACACGACGCGAGGCCCGTGCGGCCGGGGTCCGGGACCACGCCGAGCGCTGCGACCGAGGCCGCGCCCGCCCGCTTCCGGCCCGAGGCCGCGTCCCCGTCCGGGGCCGCCTCCGCGCCCGGAGCCGTGCCCGGCGCCGGCTCCCGGCCGGAGCCCGGGTCCGCATCCGCCTCCGCCTTCGCGTCCGGTGCCGCGCCCGCGTCCCGGGCGGAGGCTGCGGCCGGTCCTTCGGCGGGGGTGGCCGGGGGAGTGCCGGTGCGGACGTTGCTGGTCACCGGGGCGGGGGGCGCGGGGCGTACGACGGTCGCCGCCGCGACCGCGCTGGCCGCCGCACGCCGCGGCGCCCGCACGTTGCTGCTGACCGGTGACCGCGGCGTGGTCGACGCGCTGTTGCCCCCGGCCGTCCCCGGCGCCCCCGCCGGCCACGGGAGCGGGCGACGCGGCGAGGTCACCGCGACCGGGCTGCCGCTGCCGTCGCCGGTCGCCGACGTCGACCTCCTCTACGTGGCCCGCGTCGACGCCGCCGCCTCCTACCGGGCCGGCGCGCTGGACGTGCAGGCCCGGATCGGCAGCCTGCTGACGATGCTCGGCGCCCCGCCGCTGGACCCCGAGGAGCTGACCGAACTGCCCGGCGCGGAGGCGTTCGCGCTGCTGCGGGCGCTGCGCGAGGCCCGCGCGGTGCCCGCGGGGAGCGGCGGCGCGGCGAGTTCCGCGGCCGGCGACCCGGCCCGCGGCTCCGGTGCGCCGCTGCCCGGCGCGGGCTGGGACGCGGGCTGGGACCTGGTCGTGGTCGACCTGCCACCGGTCCGCGAGGCGGTCGCGCTGCTCGCGCTGCCCGAGCAGCTGCGCCGCTACCTGCGCCGGCTGCTGCCCGCCGACCGCCAGGCCGCCCGCGCGCTGCGCCCGGTGCTGGCCCAGCTCGCCGGCGTACCGATGCCTGCGGAGTGGGCGTACGACGCGGCGGTCCGCGCCGACCGCGAACTGGCCGCCGTACAGACGGTGGTCGACGCCGCGGGCACCGCCGTCGCCGTGGTCCTCGACCCCTCAGGGCCCTCCGCGGCGGACGCCCTGAGCACGGCCCGAACGGGTCTGGCGCTCTACGGCCACCGGCTCGCGGGCGTCCTCACGGACCGGGTGCTGCCCACCGGCTCCGCGGACCCCTTCCTCGCGGCGCTGTCCGCGGAACAGCAGGACGTGCTCAAGTCGCTCGCCGCGCAGTGCGCGGACGGGCCGCCCGACCCGTGGGCGGAACGGCCGGCCGGACAGCCGGCCGAGCAGCCGAGCGGGCGGTGGGCCGGCGACGGACCCGCACCGGCCGCCGGGGCCGAGACCGGGGACGTGCCCGCCCCGACCGCCGAGACCGGGGCCGCGGCCGCCGCGTGGGCCGATCCGCAGGCCGATCACCCGGCCGCCCCGCGGACCGGACACCGCCCGGCCGGCGTGGCGGGGGACGCCCCCGACCACGCCGGTGGCGAAGCCCACGACGCCCGCGCGGGCCGCGAGCCCCGCGGAGTCCACGACGGCCGTGACGCCGGTGACGCCCGCGCTGGCCGTGACCCCCGCGAGGACCGCGGCCCCCGCGACCCCCGCGAAGTCCCGTGCCACGAGATCCCCCACCTGGGGCGGGCCCCGCGCACCCCCGCGGACCTGGGGGTGCTCGCGGATGCGCTCAACGCCGCCGGGTGGATCGTCGGCGCTACCCCGGGGTTCGAGCACGGCTCTCCTAAAGCCGGTGTCCTGGGTGCGGCCGCCGGCCCCGACGCGCCGCGCCCCGACCCCTGGCGCGTGGAGGACCGGCTCGCCGCCGAGGGGCACCTCGTCTGGACGTTGCCGCTGCCCGGCGCCGGCCGCGAGGGGCTCGACCTGGTGCGCCGCGGCGACGAACTCGTCGTCGACGCGGGCGGCTTCCGCCGCATCGTGCCGCTGCCCTCGGCGCTGCGCCGCTGCACCGTCGCGGGCGCGGCGCTGCGCGACGGCGCGCTGCGGGTCCGCTTCACCCCCGACCCCGGCCTCTGGCCCCGCTGACGGCCCGGCTGATGGACCGGCCGGCGCCAGGGCCGAGGCCCCCGGGACCCGTCAGCCCCCGTCAGCCGCCGCAGGACCCGGCCCGGCCCCGCGCGGCAGGCGCCGCGACCCCCTCTGCTCCCGCGGGAGTTCGGGTACCGTCGAAGGGGAGCCGGGGCAAACGCGGCGAGAAGGCGACATGACGTTCCGTGGGGAGCCGAGGATGAGCGAAGCGACGGACCGGCCCGAGCCCGACGCGTGGGCGAAGGCCAGCGCCGAGGACATCGCGGCCGAGCGGGCCCGCAGGCGTACCGAGGCGGGCACCGACACGGGCAGCGCCGCGGAGGAGCTGCGCCGGCTCGCCTCGGCCGTGGGGGCCGCGGTGACCGACAAGCTGGCCGCCCTCGACAACCCCGCGGTGCGGATGACGGCCCAGGGCGTCGTCTCCCAGATGCGTTCTGTTGTCGAACCCATCGTGGACCGCAACCCCGACCTCTTCGACCACCTCGCGGCCGCCGGAGCCGAACTCCTGGCGGCCTACCGGTCCGCGGTGGCCGGCGCGGAAGCCCGCTGGACCGCCGGCGAGGGGTCCAAGCGTTCAACGGCTGAACACATCGACCTCGACTGACCCTCACTCCGGTACGGTTCTCTTAGCGGGGAACGACCGAAAACCGAGGGACACATGGGACTCACCATCGGCGTCGACATCGGCGGCACCAAGATCGCGGCCGGAGTGGTCGACGAGGAAGGCTCGATCCTCGAGACCGTGAAGGTGCCGACGCCGTCGACTCCCGAAGGCGTCGTGGACGCGATCGTCGAGGCCGTACGCCAGGTCAGCGCGGGTCATCAGATCGAGGCCGTCGGCATCGGCGCCGCCGGTTACGTCGACGACAAGCGCGCCACCGTCCTCTTCGCGCCCAACATCAACTGGCGGCACGAAGCGCTCAAGGACAAGGTCGAGCAGCGCGTCGGCCTGCCGGTGGTGGTCGAGAACGACGCCAACGCCGCGGCGTGGGGCGAGTACCGCTTCGGCGCCGGGCAGGGCCACTCCGATGTGATCTGCATCACGCTCGGTACGGGTCTGGGCGGCGGCATCATCATCGGCAACAAGCTGCGCCGCGGCCGGTTCGGCGTCGCCGCCGAGTTCGGCCACATCCGGGTGGTCCCGGACGGCCTGCTGTGCGGCTGCGGCAGCCAGGGCTGCTGGGAGCAGTACGCCTCCGGCCGCGCTTTGGTGCGCTACGCCCGCCAGCGCGCCGCCGCCACCCCCGAGAACGCCGCGGTGCTGCTGGCGCTCGGCGACGGCACCCCGGAGGGCATCGAGGGCCGGCACGTCAGCGCCGCCGCCCGGCAGGGCGACCCGGTCGCCGTCGACTCCTTCCGCGAGCTGGCCCGCTGGGCCGGCGCGGGCCTGGCCGACCTGGCCTCGCTCTTCGACCCCTCGGCGTTCATCGTCGGCGGCGGCGTCTCGGACGAGGGCGAGCTGGTCCTCGACCCGATCCGCAAGTCCTTCCGGCGCTGGCTGATCGGCGGCGAGTGGCGCCCGCACGCGCAGGTGCTGGCCGCGCAGCTCGGCGGCAAGGCCGGACTGGTCGGCGCGGCGGACCTGGCCCGCCAGGGCTGACCGCACGCACCGACGAGCGCCGGCGAGTGCTGGCGGGCGCTGGCAAGCGCTGGCGAGTACGGAAAGAGCACGGAAGAACGAGGAGCGGGGAGCGCGTGGAGGGACTGCCGGGGTCGGCGACGGAGCCGGACGGCTCGGCCGTCGTCCGCGTCCTCAGCTACAACATCCGCTCCATGCGGGACGACACGGCGGCGCTGGCCCGGGTGATCCGTGCCTGCGCCCCCGACCTCGTGCTGGTCCAGGAGGCGCCGCGGTTCTTCCGCTGGCGCAAGTCCGCGGGCCGGCTGGCGAGCGCGACCGGCCTGTTCTACGTCACCGGCGGTGCACCGGCCACCGGTCCGATGATCCTCGCGTCGCTGCGTGCGCACGTCGAGCGCACCGAGGACGTCCTGCTGCCGCACACCCCCGGCCTGCACCGCCGGGGGTTCGCCACGGCCGTGCTGCGGATCGGGGGTGCGCGGCTCGGCGTCCTCTCCGCGCACCTCTCGCTCGACGCGCGCGAACGCCGCGCGCAGGCCGGGCTGCTGCTGGAGCGCGTGGCCGCGCTGGGGACGCCGAACACGGTCGTCGGCGGGGACTTCAACGAGGGGCCCGGCGGGGCGGCGTTCCGGCACATCGCCGGGACGCTCACCGACGCGTATGCGGCCGCGCCGTGGGGGGCGGAGTTCACGTCCGAGGCGGCGGCGCCTCGGCAGCGGATCGACGCGGTGTTCGCCTCGGGCGGCGTCGAGGTTCTGGGGTGCGGTGTGCCGGTCGATCTGCCGGGTGTCGCCCCCGCGGATTTCGCCGCCGCGACCGACCACCTCCCCGTCCTCGCGGCGGTCCGCCTCAGCGCTGGGCGCTGACCTGTTTTTCCGGGGACCGCCGCGCCCGCCGGAAAACGGGCTAGACGACGGCGCCGCCGCCGGGGAGGTCGTCGTCGTCCTCGTCCGTGCGCATCCGCGCGACCAGCGTCGCGAACCCGCCGAGGAACCCGCCGACGCCGACCACCACGGCCCACCACGTCAAGTCGAGCTGGAACAGCACGAACGCGAGCAGCAGCAGCGGACCGCCCAGCACCGCGATCCACGCGAACTTGGTGGTGACGTCCGCGTCCGGCAGCGGCGGCGGCTCGGGCGGCTCGTAGTGCGCGTCCTCGTCCTCCTCCAGCTCGAAGTCGCGCGGCCCCTGGATCACCGGGTGGATCACGATGCTCCGGGTGGGCGGCGGGGGCAGCGGCTTCGGCTCGGGCAGCGGCGGCGCGGGGTCCCGGCCCTCCGGGACGTTCTCCGCCTCCGGCCAGGACGGCTCCGTGCCCGGCTCGGGCTCCTCGTCGAAGCCCGCGACCAGCGCCGCCCACGCCGCGTCCTCGTCCAGCGGCGCGGCGCCCTCGTCCTCGCGGTCGGGGTCAGCCACCAGTGCCCTCCTCGGCGACGGCCGTGCCCTCGTGCGTACCGGTCTGTCTCGCGCCCGCCGCCGGCTCCACGTCCCGCGACAGCCGGCGGACGAAGTCGTAGGACTCCGCGAAGATCCGCTCCGCGTCGTGGTCGAGCGTCGCCACGTGGTGGCTGCGCTCCAGCACCCGCTCGGTGACGTCCAGGGACGACACCCTGGCGAGCACCACCGCGGAGTTCGACGGGTGCACGACGTGGTCGACCCTGCTGTGCAGGAGCAGCAGCGGCTGGGTGACCTGCGGCAGCCCCGCCCGTACCGTGCGCCACAGCGAGGTCAGCGAGTGGACCGCGTGCAGCGGCGTGCGGTCGTAGCCGATCTCGGTGGAGCCCTCCAGCGCGATGTCGCTGGCGATGCCCGCCACCGACGGCACCACGTGGCGCAGCACCGGCACCGCCTTCAGCAGCGGGCTGTCCGCCTTGACCGACGGGTTGACCAGGATCAGCCCGCTGATCGCGGTGCCGTGCTTCTGCGCCAGCCGCAGCGCCAGCGTGCCGCCCATCGACAGGCCCGCGACGAACACCCGGGAGCACTGCGCCGACAGCCGTGCCAGCTCGCGGTCCACCTCGGCGTACCAGTCCTGCCAGCCGGTGACCTGCATGTCCTGCCAGCGGGTGCCGTGGCCGGGCAGCAGCGGGACGGAGACCGTCAGACCGCGTTCGGACAGGTACTCGGCCCAGGGCCGCAGGGACTGCGGGCTGCCGGTGAAGCCGTGGCAGAGCAGGACGCCGGTC
This sequence comes from Streptomyces sp. IBSBF 3018, assembly GCA_050613715.1. GTDB lineage: Bacteria > Actinomycetota > Actinomycetes > Streptomycetales > Streptomycetaceae > Actinacidiphila. Next base: position 27,727 of record JAJSZB010000024.1, on the reverse strand, counting down.
TCGCCGCCTTCGTGGCGGTACGGCTCGGCTCCGGGGATGAGCGGCACCGTGGATTCTCCTGTTCCGGGCGTTCCGGGGCGCCAAGGCGCCGACGCGAGGCGTTGCATGGTCGGACAGTTCAGCGTACGCGGCCGTCCTACGCAGGGGTAAGCCCCACCGGCCCTCCGGGGCGTTAAGGTCATTGCGTCGGAAACAGGAGGCACGGTTGTTCTACGGCGCGATGAAGATCGTGATTGGCCAGCCCATCAAGGCGGCCTTCCGCCCGTGGGTCGAGGGGCTGGAGAACATCCCCGCCCACGGCCCGGCGATCCTGGCGAGCAACCACCTGTCGTTCTCCGACTCCTTCTTCCTGCCCGCGGTGCTCGACCGCAAGGTCACCTTCATCGCCAAGGCCGAGTACTTCACCTCGCCCGGCATCAAGGGCAAGCTGACCGCCGCGTTCTTCAAGGGCGTCGGACAGCTGCCGGTGGACCGTTCGGGGGTGCGCGGCGCGGGCGAGGCCGCGGTCAAGGACGGCCTGGCGGTGCTGGAGCGCGGCGAGCTGTTCGGCATCTACCCCGAGGGCACCCGCTCGCCCGACGGCCGGCTCTACCGGGGCAAGCCCGGCGGCCTGGCCCGGGTGGCGCTGGCCTCGGGGGCGCCGGTGATCCCGGTGGCGATGATCGACACCGAGAAGGTGCAGCCGGTCGGCCAGGTGATGCCGAAGTTCAGCGTCCGCCCCGGCATCAGGATCGGCCGCCCGCTGGACTTCAGCCGCTACCACGGCATGGAGAGCGACCGCTTCATCCTGCGCTCGGTCACCGACGAGGTGATGTACGAGATCATGAAGCTCTCCGGCCAGGAGTACGTGGACATCTACGCCACCGCCGCCAAGCGCCAGATCGCCGAGGCGGCCAAGCGCGCCGCGGAGGAGGCCAAGGCGGCCGGGGCGGCCAAGGAGGGGTGACGCATGGCCGCGCGGATGTCGGTCGAGCAGCCGCTGTGGCGGGCGCTGACCGCCTACCGCGTGCTCACCATGGGCTACGCGGTGGTGCTGTACGTCCACTCCTACGACCGGCTGCGGCACCCGCTGCCCGGCGGCTGCTACATGGCGCTGCTCGCGGTGTGGACGCTGGCCACGCTGGGCCGGGTCAGGAACGCCGAGCGGTGCACCCGCCCGTTCCTGGCGGCGGACATGACCGTGGCGGTCGGCGGCATCCTGCTCACCGGCTGGGTGGACACCGCAGGCCGGATCGAGTCCGGCGCCTTCACGCTGCCGTCGATCTGGACCGCGGGCGCGGTGCTCGCGTACGCCCTCAAGGGCGGCTGGCGCTGGGCGGCGCTGGCCTCGTCGCTGGTGGCCGTCGCCGACCTGACCGAGCGCGGCACCCCCAGCCGCGACACCGTGCACAACGTGATCCTGGTGTGGGTGGCCGGCGTCGCCATCGGCTACGTGGTCGAGGTGGCCCGGGCCAGTGAGCGCACCCTGGCCCGCGCGCTCCAGATCGAGGCGGCCACCCGGGAACGCGAGCGGCTGGCCCGCGACATCCACGACGGCGTGCTCCAGGTGCTCGCGATGGTCCAGCGGCGCGGGGTGCGGGCCGGCGGCGAGGCGGCGGAGCTGGGCCGGCTCGCCGGCGAGCAGGAGGCGGCGCTGCGGGCGCTGATCACCGGGATCCCGCCGCACCCGGCCGGGCCCGGCGGGCTGCCCGGACTGCCCGGGCTCCCGGGGCCGGGCGCCGCCGCCGAGCCGGGCGGCTTCGGCGGGAGCTCCGGCCGGGGCGGCGCGGGCGGCGGGGACGGTCCGGCCCGCGGGGACGGCGCGCACGGCCCCGGCGGCGCCGGCGGCATCGGCGGCATCGGCGCGCTGGACGCGGCCGACGGCCCGCAGGACCTGCGCGGCCTGCTCGCGCCGTACGCGGTCTCCTCGCGCGTGACGCTCTCCGCGCCGGGCACGCCGGTGTGGCTGTACGCGCGGGCCGCGGCGGAGCTGACCGCCGCGGTCGGCGCGGCGCTGGACAACGTACGGCGGCACGCCGGCGACGGCGCGCACGCGTGGGTGCTGGTCGAGGACGAGCCGGACGCGGTGCAGGTGTCCGTCAGGGACGACGGCCCCGGCATCCCGGAGGGCCGGCTGGCCGCGGCCGAGCAGGAGGGCCGGCTCGGCGTCGCGCAGTCCATCCGCGGCCGGCTGCGCGACCTCGGCGGCAGCGCGGACCTGGTCTCCGTACCGGGCCAGGGCGCCGAGGTCGAACTGCGGCTGCCCCGGCCCGCGGACCGCGCCGGGGGCACCGGCCGCGCCGGCCGTACGAAGACCTCCGGCACCATCCCCGCCGCGGACGCCGCGGCGGCACTCGGCGAGTCGAACGGGAGAACAGCGCGATGACGCTCGGCAGCGCGACACCGGGGGAGGGCGGCGAGCCGCCGGTGACGGTGATGGTCGTCGACGACCACCCGATGTGGCGGGACGCGGTCTCCCGCGACCTGTCCGAGGCGGGCTTCCACGTGGTGGCCGGCGCCGGCGACGGCCCCGAGGCGGTGCGCCGGGCCCGCGCGGCCCGCCCGCAGGTGATGGTGCTCGACCTCAACCTGCCCGGCGCGTCCGGGGTCCAGGTGTGCAAGGAGGTCGTCGGCCACGACCCGGCGCTGCGGGTGCTGGTGCTGTCGGCCAGCGGCGAGCACCAGGACGTACTGGAAGCGGTCAAATCCGGGGCGACCGGCTACCTGCTGAAGTCCGCGGGCCGCGACGAGCTGGTGGACGCGGTGCGCAGGACCGCGGCGGGGGACCCGGTCTTCACCCCCGGCCTGGCAGGACTGGTCCTCGGCGAGTACCGCAGGCTGGCCACCGAGCCGCCGCCGGCCGCCGCGAAGGACGGCCCGGCCGCGCCGCGGCTGACCGAGCGCGAGACCGAGGTGCTGCGCCTGGTCGCCAAGGGCCTGAGCTACAAGCAGATCGCGCAACGCCTGGTCATCTCGCACCGCACCGTGCAGAACCACGTGCAGAACACCCTCGGCAAGCTCCAGCTGCACAACCGCGTGGAGCTCGTCCGGTACGCGATCGAACGCGGCCTGGACCGGCCGGGTGCCGGCGAGGACGGCAACCTGGGCGGCGACATGTGACCCAAGTCACGCTAGCTTGGCGGAGGTTGCACATCCGGCACAGCTGGCTTGCGACGAAGGGAAGAGTCCATGCGGGTCGGAGTTCTGACCGGCGGCGGAGACTGCCCCGGCCTCAACGCGGTCATCCGCGGCATCGTCCGTAAAGGCGTCCAGGAATACGGCTACGACTTCATCGGCTACCGGGACGGCTGGCGCGGCCCCCTCGAAGGGGACACCGTCCGTCTCGACATCCCCGCCGTCCGCGGCATACTCCCGCGCGGCGGCACCATACTCGGCTCCTCCCGCACCAACCCGCTCAAGGTCGAGGGCGGCGTGGTGCGGGTCAAGGAGAACCTGGCGGCCGACGAGGTCGACGCGCTCATCGTGATCGGCGGCGAGGACACCCTCGGGGTGGCCGCGCGGCTCTCGCAGGACCACGGGGTGAGCTGCGTCGGCGTCCCCAAGACCATCGACAACGACCTGTCCGCCACCGACTACACCTTCGGCTTCGACACGGCGGTCAACATCGCCACCGAGGCCATCGACCGCCTGCACACCACCGCCGAGTCCCATATGCGGGTCCTGGTGGTGGAGGTGATGGGCCGGCACGCCGGGTGGATCGCGCTGCACTCGGGCCTGGCCGGCGGCGCCAACGTCATCCTCATCCCCGAGCAGCGCTTCGACCTCGACCAGGTGTGCGCCTGGGTGGAGAGCCGCTTCAAGATCCGGTACGCCCCGATCGTCGTGGTCGCCGAGGGCGCGATGCCGGTCGACGGCGACATGGTCCTCAAGGACGGCACCCTGGACTCCTTCGGCCACGTACGGCTGTCGGGCATAGGGGAGTGGCTGGCCAAGCAGATCGAGAAGCGCACCGGCAAGGAGGCGCGCACCACCGTGCTGGGCCACGTCCAGCGCGGCGGCACCCCCAGCGCCTTCGACCGCTGGCTGGCCACCCGCTTCGGGCTGCACGCCATCGAGGCGGTCCGCGACGGCGACTACGGCACCATGGTCGCGCTGCGCGGCACCGACATCGTGCGGGTGCCGATCGGCGACGCCACGGCCGCCATCAAGACCGTCGACCCGAGCCTGTACGCCGAGGCGGGAGTGTTCTTCGGATAGCCCCGCCGGGCTGTCCTCCGGCGGCGACCCGGCGGTGCTCCGGCTGTCCTCCGGCGGTGTTCCGGGCCCCCGGTCCGGCCCGCGTCCGGCCCGCGTACGGGCCACGCCGGAACCGTCGCTTGCCGCAGTCGATCTCCTCGCCCTACCATCCCTGCACCCGGCTCGTCCGGCCGCTTCGTTTTTCCTTGAGCACCTCGAAGGAGCGCCCGGTATGGCGGGTGTGGCACCAGGGCAGCACGTGCCCGTACTGGCGGTCGCAGGCGGCACCGCGTCCGGCAAGTCCACCCTTGCCGACGCGCTGGCGCGGCACCATCCGGAGGCCGTCGGCCTCCTGCACCTCGACGACTTCTACGTCCCCGCGCACGATCCGCGGCGCGGGGTGCGCACCCTCAGCGCCACCGGCGCGGAGACGCTCGACTGGAACCACCCCGGGTCCATCGACGAGACCGCGGTCGCCGAGGCCGTCGACGCGATGACCCGGGCCGGACGGCACCGGCTGGTCGTCGTCGAGGGCCTGTTCGCCCTCACCCTCGCGGCGGTGACCGACCGGGCCGCCTGGCGGGTCTACGTGGACACGCCCGACGACATCCGGCTGGCCAGGAAGATCCTCCGCAAGATCGAGGTCCAGCGGCAGGACCCGCGGATCTCGCTGCTGAACTACCTGTCCAGCGGGCGGGAGCGGCACGCCGCGCATGTCGCGCCCTCCCGCTCGCTGGCCGACCTGGTGGTCGACGGCACCGCCGACGAGTTCACGATGATCGCCGAGGTGCTCGCGCTCATCGGACCGGTGCTCGCCGAGCCGGTCGGCACCGAACTGCCCGTGCACGCCGGGCAGTTCGGCGAGACCGCATAGCCGCCGCGGGCCGGCGTGCTAGGTGCGGTCGGCGACCGGGCCGGCCGGCGCCGCCACGCCCGCGAGCAGCTCGGCGACGATCGCCGCGCCGCCCAGCGTCAGCACCGACTCCGGGTGGAACTGCACGCCCGCGAAGTGCGGCCCGCGCAGCGCGTGCACGTCCCCGGTGACCGGGTCGCGGCTCACCTCGATGCCGTGCAGGGCGAGTTCGGCCGTCACCGCGTCGTCGCAGCGCGCGGTGAAGGAGTTGTAGAAGCCGACCGTCTCCGGCCGCCCGAACAGGTCGATCGTGTGCTGCGCGCCCTGGTGCGGCTCGGCCTTGCGGACCAGGTCGAGGCCGAGTTCCGCGGCGATCAGCTCGTGCCCGAGGCACACCCCGAGCAGCCCGCCGCGGCCCGCGCCGGCCGCCGGGCCCGGCAGCCCGTACGCCCCCGCGTCCCCGTACGCGTCCGTCTCGCCGGGCGCCCCCGCGTCCCCGGGCGCCCCCGCCGGTGCGCGGGCCGCCAGCAGGTCCGCGGCGAGCGACCGCAGCAGCCGCATCTTGGGGTCCGAGGTGTCCGCCGGGTCGCCGGGACCCGGGCCCAGCACCACCGGGCCGCGGTGCGCCAGCGCCGCCTGCCGCAGCCCCGGCTCGTCGTAACGCCGCACCGAGACCGCGAGGCCGGCCGAGCGCAGCACGTGCGCGAGCATCGCGGTGAAGGTGTCCTCGCCGTCCACCACGAGCGCGTGCCCGGCCGCGCCCGGACGTCGCGGCGCGGCCTGCATCCGCAGCCAGAACGGCGCGAGGCGGGCCCGCCGGGCGTCCAGCGCGGCCCGCACCCGCACGTCGTCGGCCAGCCGCCCGCGCGGCCCGGCGGGGCGCTCGGCCGGCGTCGGCCGCACGCCCAGCGCGGTCAGCACGCCCGCCGCCTTGGCGTGCGTCTCGGCGACCTCGGAGGCCGGGTCGGAGTGGCGCACCAGCGTCGCGCCCACCGGCACCTTCAGGGCGCCGTCCGGCGCGATGTCCGCGGTGCGGATGAGGATCGGCGAGTCCAGCGTCTGCGCGCCCGCGCCGTCCCGGCCGATCAGCGCCAGCGCGCCCGCGTAGTAGCCGCGCCCGGCGTCGCCGGGGCCGCGCGGCTCGTGCCGCTCGATCACCCGGCAGGCGTTCTGCAGCGGCGAGCCCGTGACGGTCGCGGCGAACATCGTCTCCCGCAGCACCTCGCGCACGTCCAGCCCGGTGCGGCCGCGCAACTCGTACTCGGTGTGGGCGAGATGGGCCATCTCCTTCAGCCGCGGGCCGACCACGACACCGCCCAGCGGGCAGATCGCGGACATCATCTTCAGCTCCTCGTCCACCACCATGGTCAGCTCCTCCACCTCCTTCGGGTCGTGCAGGAACGCCAGCAGGCCGTCCGGGTCCGGGCCCTGCGGGGGATAGCGGTAGGTGCCGCTGATCGGGTTCATCACCACCGTGCCGCCGGAGACCCGCACATGGACCTCGGGGCTCGCGCCGACCAGGGTGATCCGCCCGGGGACGTGCACCACGTACGTCCAGTACGCGCCGCGCTCGCCGCGCAGCAGCCGGCCGAACAGCGCGAGCGCCGCGTCGGGACCGTGGTCGGGCACGAAGCCGCGGAAGGTGCGGCGGATCACGAAGTTCGCGCCCTCGCCGCTGCCGATCTCCTCCTCCAGCACCCGGCGCACCACCTGGGCGTACGCCTCGTCGGTCACGTCGAACGCGCCGCCCTCGACCCGCACCTCGCGCCGCGGCAGCGCCTCCAGCAGCCCCGCGAGCGGCACTTCGCGCACCTCGTCGGGCCGCAGCACCAGCAGCGGCGCGCCGTCGTCGGGCACCTCGAAGCCGCGTTCGCGGATCTGCCGGTAGGGCACCACGGCCAGCGCGTCCACGGCCGGCCGGCCGCCGTCGGGGACCCCGGCCGGCAGCGGGATGTCCGCCAGCAGGTCCACCTCGCCGACCGGCCCGACCAGCACCTCGACCACGCCCTCGGGGCGGCCGGGGGCCCGGCGGTGCAGCAGCGCGAACGGCGTGCGGCCGGCGGCCAGCAGCCGCTCGACGAGAGCCGCGGGGTCGGGGGACTCGGCGGCGTCGGCAGGTGCGGCGGGCTCGGCCGGTTCGACGGCGTCGGCGGGCTCGGCCGGCTCGGCTGGCTCGGCTGACTCTGCGGGATCGATGCTCGGGGACACGGGCGGTGGTCCTTCCTGGGAGGGGAAGGGGCGGCCGGACCCGGAGAACGCCGAAGGCCGCCCCTTGGGGGGCGGCCTTCGCGAGAGATCGGATACGCGCGATGCTCAGTGGGCCGCCCGGGGAGCGGTCCACCACCAGTTCTGGTGCGAGATCGGATCGGCCTGGAGGGCCGGCAGCGCGTTCATGCCGTCGACCCTACCGCAGCCGGCCGGCTCAGCTGAACAGGTTGTACTGGTTCCAGCCCGTGCCGATCTTCAGCCGGGAGCCGTACGGCGCGGACGCGCTGCCGGTGCCCGGGTGGACGTAGAGCGTGCCGTCCGAGGTGCGGACCAGGATGTCGGGCTTGCCGTCGCCGGTGATGTCGCCGACGCCCAGGATCTTGGTGTACGACTGCCAGCCGGTGCCTGCCTTGGTGCGGGCCAGGTACGGCGAGGTGGGCTTGCCGGTGCCCTGGTAGAGCCACAGGGTGCCGGAGGAGTCGCGGGCCAGCAGGTCGGCCTTGCCGTCGCCGGTCATGTCACCGGGGCTGACCAGGGCGTTGTACTGCTGCCAGCCGGTGCCGATCTTGGTGCGGGCGCTGAAGTGCGTCGCGGTGTCCGCGCCCGGGTGGTAGTACAGCGTGCCGGTGGAGTCGCGGACCAGCAGGTCGCCCTTGCCGTCGCCGTTGAGGTCACCGCCGCCGAGGATCAGGTTGTACTGGTTCCAGCCCGTACCGACCTTGCCGCGGCCGGTGAAGGGCTTCGATATGTTCCCCGACGCCGTGTAGTACCAGAGGGTGCCGGTGGAGTCGCGGCCCACCAGGTTGCCGGTGCCGTTCGCGCGCAGCGGCGAGGTCCGGGTCACCTGGTTGTAGGTGTTCCAGCCGGGGCCGACCTTGAAGCGGCTCAGGAACGGCGCCGTGGACTTGCCGGTGCCCTGGTACTGCCACAGGTTGCCCGAGGAGTCGCGCACCATCAGGTCGCTGCGGGTGGCGCCGCTGTCCGGCGCGGTGCTGGTGGACAGCACCACGTCGCTCGCCTTCACCCAGGCGATCCGGTGGTTGAACTGGATCGGGTAGAACTGCTGCGTCCCGGAGACCAGCGTGCGGTCGCCGGTCGCGGTGCCCGCGTAGGTCCCGGCGTAGTAGTAGTCGCCGGCCGCCTCGGGCCCGGCGAGCGCGTACGCCTGGCCCTGGCCGAGCGGGACGCCGTACTTGGTCAGCGCATCGTCGTTCTTGGCCTGCACGGGCACGCCGGTGCCGGAGTACGCGGCCTGCTCGGGGTAGGCCCGGCCGTAGACGGGGATGTAGCCGCTGGTGCCGGCCTTGGGCGTGACGACGGTCTGGCCCGTGGTGCCGACCGGCGCCGTCCACTGGCCGCCGGGGTTGTAGAACCACAGCTTCTTGCCGGCGTACCAGATGGCCGTCCAGTCGTTGCCCGACGTGCCCGCGACCACGTACTCGCTGCCGGTCACCGCCTTGTCCGCCCAGTTCGAGCCCTCGCTCCAGACCGGGCTGCCCAGGTACGGGTCGGTGTTCTTCGCGCCGGAGGTGGAGGCCGAGGTGTAGAGGTAGACGAAGTTCGCCGGGTGCGCGGCGAACGCGGTGCCGCCGTTGGTCAGCGTGGGCTGGTTGGCCGTGGTGTACGGCGGCACGATCCGCACCAGCTGCCCGGTCTTGAGCACCCCGCCGGCGCCCTGGTCACCCTGCGGGACGCCCATCAGCGCCATGTAGTGGTTCCAGTCCCAGTACGGTCCCGGGTCCCAGTGCTGCGAGGCGACGTTCGTGTCCAGCACGCCCGGGACCTCGTCGTGGCCGATGATGTGCTGGCGGTCCAGCGGCACGTGGAACTTCTGGGCCAGGTACTTCACCAGCGTCGCGGACGTCTCGTACTCCTGCTCGGAGTACCAGGAGCCCGCCTTCATCGCGTAGCCCTCGTCCTCCACGCCGATGGAGTGCATGTTGACCGTCTTGTTGGCCGCGTGCCACGCCTCGTCCTTGTTCTGGACCATCTGCGTGACCCGGCCGTCGTCGGCCACCAGGTAGTGGGCGCTGGCGTAGACCGCGGGGTTCTGGAACTCCTGGATGGAGCCCTCGTACGTGCCCTCCATGTCGTGCACGACGATGTAGCGGATGTCCTCGGCGCCCGCGGCGGGCGGCCCGGCGACCCGGCTGGCCGGGTTGTAGTTGCCCCAGTCGTCCGTGGCCGAGCTGTTCAGCTTGAACGCGGCCGGCACCCAGGCGCAGCTCAGCGTGCTCGGGCAGTCCGCGGTCACCGCGGCGGTCGTGGCGTCGGCGGCCTTCACCGTCAGCGCCTGCCTGCCGACCTTCACCGGCTTCACCGACGGGTCGGCCGGCAGCACGACCTGCTGGCCGTCGTCGGTGACCCGGGACTCGCCGGTCCTGATCGAGGCGAACACGCGCTGCGCGAAGCGGTCGGCCGCGCCGGCGTCGGGGGACTGGCTGTAGCGGGCGACCGCCGGGTACCAGCGGCCGGCGTCCGCGGGCAGCGACCCGTACGCCTCCTTCTCCCACTGCGCGAGCAGGGCCGCGGCGCCGCGCACGCTCTGCCGGCTGTCGCTGCGCAGCTCGTCGGTGGACGCGCCGATCAGGTCGGCCGCCGTGTCCAGGGTGTGCAGCCGCGGGTCGGAGGTGTCGACCTTCGCCGGGTCCGCCTTCAGCGCGCGGGCGGCGTCGAAGTGCCGGCTGACCGCCGGGTCGCCGCTGAGGTTCATCTCGGCCAGCCGGTCCGCGGCGGCCGGCTGCTCCAGGTCCTGCGGGCGGACCTGGGTCAGGCCCATCACGTTGTAGTTGCCGGTGGCGCTCGGCTTCCCGGCGTGCGCGTCCCACAGCGTCTGCCGGTACGAGACGGCCATCAGCACGCTCTGCGGGACCTTGAACTCCTGCGCGGCCGACGCGAAGTCGGCCTGCAGCGCGGAGGACCCCGAAGCGGCCTTGGCGTCGGCGCCGCCCCCTCCCGGCGACGCCATGGCGAGCGTGCCGTACGTGGCCAGCGTGGCCAGTACGGCGGCGCCCGCCCCGTACGCGATCAGCGACGTACGTCTGCGGTGTCTGTTGCGGTTCGTGCTGCGTGACACGGGTGAGACCCCGGCTTTCCGGCACGCCCCGGGGCGCGCCCTCCCCTGCGGCGGCCCCCCGGTCGGAGACCACCCCCGAAGCCGCAGACGTTCAGCGTCTGCGACGCGGACCCCCGCGGCGTCGCGGCGACCCAAGTCGCAGACGCTAGCAGCAGCCCCACCGGTTCCCGGGACCGGCCTCGCGCGTCCGCGATGTCTCACCCTCTGGGCGGACGGCGGATCGGGGGACCCGACCCCTTAACCTGGTCAGCGTGACCGTGAACGCACCCACCCAGACCGGTGGCAACACCTGGCACGCTCTTCCCGCGGCGCAGCAGCCCGAGTGGCCCGACCCCGAGGCGCTGCGCGATGTGATCGCCGACCTCGCCTCGTATCCGCCGCTGGTGTTCGCGGGCGAGTGCGACCAGCTGCGCGCCCGGCTGGGCGCGGTCGCCAAGGGCGAGGCGTTCCTGCTCCAGGGCGGCGACTGCGCCGAGGCGTTCGACGCCGTCGGCGCCGACCAGATCCGCAACAAGCTCAAGACGCTGCTGCAGATGGGGGCGGTGCTCACGTACGCCGCCTCGGTCCCGGTGGTCAAGGTCGGCCGGATCGCCGGGCAGTACAGCAAGCCGCGCTCCAAGCCCACCGAGACCCGCGACGGCGTGACGCTGCCGACCTACCGCGGCGACTCGGTGAACGGCTTCGAGTTCACCGAGCAGGCCCGCATCCCGGACCCCGAGCGGCTGAAGCGGATGTACCACGCCTCGGCCTCCACGCTGAACCTGGTGCGCGCCTTCACCACCGGCGGCTACGCCGACCTGCGCCAGGTGCACGCCTGGAACCAGGACTTCGTCAAGTCCTCGCCGTCCGGCCAGCGCTACGAGGCCCTCGCCCGCGAGATCGACAACGCGCTCAACTTCATGGCGGCCTGCGGCACCGACCCCGCGGAGTTCCGCACCGTGGAGTTCTACGCCTCCCACGAGGCGCTGCTGCTGGACTACGAGTCGGCGCTGACCCGCACCGACTCCCGCACCGGCGAGCTGTACGACGTCTCCGGCCACATGGTGTGGATCGGCGAGCGCACCCGGCAGCTGGACGGCGCGCACATCGAGTTCGCCTCCCGCATCCGCAACCCGATCGGCGTGAAGCTCGGACCCGGCACCACCCCGGAGGAGGCGCTGACGTACATCGAGCGCCTGGACCCGGACCGGGAGCCCGGCCGGCTCACCTTCATCGTGCGGATGGGCGCGGACAAGGTCAGGGACAAGCTGCCGACGCTGGTGGAGAAGGTCACCGCGTCCGGCGCGCAGGTCGCCTGGGTGTCCGACCCGATGCACGGCAACACCTTCGAGGCCGCCTCCGGCCACAAGACCCGCCGCTTCGACGACGTGCTCGACGAGGTCAAGGGCTTCTTCGAGGTGCACCACGCGCTGGGCACCCACCCCGGCGGCATCCACGTGGAGCTGACCGGCGACGATGTGACCGAGTGCGTCGGCGGCGGCGACGAGATCTTCGTCGACGACCTGCACCAGCGCTACGAGACCGCGTGCGACCCGCGGCTGAACCGCAGCCAGTCGCTGGACCTGGCGTTCCTGGTCGCGGAGATGTACCGGGGGCAGTGAGCCGGCGGCGGGCAGCGTTCCGGCGGCCGGGCGCGCACCCGCCCGGGAAGGGGCACGGATCACACTGATCCGCGCCCCTTGTCGCTTTTCTCCACCGGGAGCGCCGGGTAAGGTAAGGGTTACCTCAGTCCCTCAGGGCCCCGGATGGCGGTGACCGCGTGTACGTCTGCTCCTGCTTCGGCATCACCGAGCAGCAGGTCAAGCAGCACTCCGACAGCGGCCGCTGCACCCCCCGGCAGATCGCCTCCGCCTGCAAGGCGGGCACGGACTGCGGGTCGTGCGTCAAGCGCATCCAGGCGCTGCTGGGCCGCGGCGCCGGGTGCGCCACCGCCGCGAGGCTGGAGCAGGCCCCGGCGGCTCCCGCGGTGGCTTCGGCGGGTCCGGCGGCGCTGAGCCCGGTGGCCGCGCAGGCCCCGGCGGCCGAGGCGGCGGCTCCGGCGCTCCCGGACACGCGGGCCGCCTGAGCGCGCGGTTCAGTCCTCGGTGTCGGGCTGCGCCACCAACTGCGCGATGTACAGCGGCTCGCCGAGCTTCTCCACCAGCTCCAGCTGCGTGTCGAGGTAGTCGATGTGGTGCTCCTCGTCCTCCAGGATCGCCTCGAACAGCCGCGCCGAGGTGATGTCGCTCTTGCTGCGCATCAGCTCGATGCCGCGCCGCAGCCGGTCGATCGCCTCCACCTCGACCTGCTTGTCGGCCTGGAACATCTCGGTGACCGTCTGCCCGACCCGGACGTGGAACAGCCGCTGGTAGTTCGGCAGGCCCTCCAGCAGCAGGATGCGGTCGGTGATCAGCTCGGCGTGCCGCATCTCGTCGAAGGACTCCGACCGGGTGTACTTCGCGAGCTTCACCCAGCCGAAGTTCTCCTGCATCTTCGCGTGCAGGAAGTACTGGTTGATCGCGGTCAGCTCGGCGGTCAACTGTTCGTTGAGGAACTCGAGCACCTCGGGGTCGCCCTGCATGGCAACGCCGTCCTTCCCTGGGGGTCCTGCGGGCGGTCCGGTCCGCGGGACCGCGCCGCAATGGTCGCCCGCATCCTCGCACCGGCGGTGCCGGTCTTCCAGTAAGCGGAGGCTTACATTCAGTTGCGGTCCGGGGGTGCGGGCGGCATGCGGCCGGGATGCCCTGGTCCGAAGCACTGCGCCCGGTCTGTCACCATGGACGTATGGGCCAGGTGCAGCGTCGCGAGGGGGAGCAGCTCCCCCCGGGGCAGCGGCTCCAGCACGGCTGGCCGGTGACCCACTACGGGCCGGTGCCGCGGTTCCGCCCCGACCGCTGGGAGTTCCGGGTCTTCGGCGCGACCGCCGACGGCGACAAGACCTGCTGGAACCACGAGGAGTTCGCCGCGCTGCCGTACGCCACGGTGGTCGCCGACTTCCACTGCGTCACCAAGTTCTCCATGGTCGGCATGGAGTGGGGCGGCGTCTCCGCGTCCACCGTCGTCAAGCTCGCCCCGCCGGCCGAGGACGTCACGCACGTCATGGTCTGGGCCGAGTACGGCTTCTCCTCGAACCTGCGGATCGAGGACTTCCTCGACGACATGTCGATATTCGCGACCCACCAGGGCGGCCAGCCCCTCACCGCGGAGCACGGCTTCCCGGTCCGCCTCGTCGTCCCCCGCCTCTACGCCTGGAAGGGCCCGAAGTGGGTGCGGGGCGTGGAGTACATGACCGCCGACCGCCGCGGCTTCTGGGAGGAACGCGGCTACCACAACCTCGGCGATCCCTGGAGCGAGCAGCGCTACTCCTACCAGGAGGAGCCGGGCGACGGCCCGGAGCTCTAGCCGGCAGGCGCGGGGGCGGCCGGGGAGGCGCCGGGGGCGTCGCGCAGCGACTTCAGCAGCTTCACGTCCGCGGCGTGGCCCTCGGGGCCGCCGGGGGTCTCGATCACGAACGGCACGCCCCGCGTCGCGGGATGCCGCAGCAGCTCGCCGAACGCGTCCGCGCCGATCAGACCGGGCCCGATGTTCGCGTGCCGGTCCCGCCGGGAGCCGCACGCGCCGACCGAGTCGTTGGCGTGCACCAGCCGCAGCCGCCCGGGCCCGGCCACCGCGGTCAGCTCGTCCAGCAGCCGCGCGGCGCCGCCCGGCGCGTCCAGGTCGTGCCCGGCCGCGAAGGCGTGGCAGGTGTCCAGGCACACCCCCACCCGCGGGTGCCGGTCCAGCGCGTCCAGGTACGGGCCCAGGTCGCCGGCGAGTGAGCACAGCGAGGAGCCCTGCCCGGCGGTCGGCTCCAGCAGCAGCCACGGGTCGTCGTCGTGCGTCAGCTCCTCCAGCAGCGGCAGCATCCGCTCCCGCACCTGCGCCAGTGCCGCCGCGCGGGTCCGGCCGCCGGTCGCCGAGCCGGTGTGCACGACCACGCCGCGCGCGCCGATCGCCCGCCCGCGGCGCAGCGAGTGCCGCAGCGAGGCCACCGACAGCTCGGCGGTCGCCGGGGTGTGCGAGCCGAAGTTGATCAGGTACGGCGCGTGCACGTAGGCGGGAACGCCGGAGGCGGTGCAGCGGGCCCTGAACTCCTCGTCCTCGCGCGGGACGCCTGGCCCGGTCGCCCAGCCGCGCGGGTTGGCCACGAAGACCTGCACGGCCTCCGCGCCGATCCGCTCGGCGTACGCCAGCCCCTTGGCGGCGAGGCCACCGGCGACCGGGACGTGGCCGCCGACGGGGTTGCGCGGGGGCACGGGTTCGGGCTGCGGCACGGGTCAGCGCACCCACAGGGTGATCGTCGCGCCCTTGGGGGCCTGGCCGCCGCCGTCCGGGGACTGGCTGAAGACGGTGTCGCCGAAGAACAGGTTGATCACCCGTACGTCGAAGCCCGCGTCCTCCAGGATCTGCTTCGCCTCGTCCGTGCTCTTGCCCGTCACGTCCGGGACGTCGAACTTCTGCTGCCCCTTGGACACCGTGATCGTCACGGTCTCGCCCTCGCCGGCCTGCTCGCCGGCCTCCGGCGACTCCAGCGCGACGGTGTCCGGGTCGGCGTCGTCGGAGAACACCTTGCCCGGCGCGAGCACCACGTCGAGGCCGGCGTCCTCCAGGTCCTGCTGCGCGTCCGTCACGCTCTCGCCGATGACGTCCGGCACGTCCACCGGGGCGCCGCGGGAGACCGTGATCGCCACCGGGGTGCCGGGGGAGCGGTTCGTGCCGTCCGCCGGGTCCGTGGAGACCACCGCGCCGCGCGGCACGTCCTCGCTGAAGTCCCGCGTGACCGTGCCCGGGGTGAGCCCGGCCGCGCTCAGCGCCTTGCGCGCGTCCGAGAGCGTCTTGCCGGCCACCGGCGGCACCGCGACCAGCCGCGGGCCCTTGGAGACCGTCAGCGTCACCGAGGCGTTGGAGCGGATGCGCTTGCCCGGCGCCGGATCGGTGGAGACCACGCTGCCGCGCGGCACGGTCAGCGACCAGTCCTGCCGCACCGTCGAGTCGAGCCCCGCGGCGTGCAGCTTGTGCTGCGCCTCGGCCTGCGGCAGCGACAGCACCGCGGGCACGTTCGTGAACTGGCCGTCGCTGATGTACCACACACCCGCGCCGACGCCGAGCAGCACCAGCAGCGCGACCAGCACGGCGAGCGGCCCGCGGCGGCCGCGGCGGGCGTGCGGCACGGCGGCGTGCGGAGCCTCGTCGACGGTCGCGGGAGGGAGCAGCAGGCGGGTGGTGCGGTGCAGCTCGTCGGGGGCGGCGCCGGGGACGCCCGCGGAGCCGGCGGCCGCCGCGGCCGGGGGCAGGACGGTCGTCGCGTCGAGCGAGGGGTCCGCGGGGGCCGCGTAGGCGGCGGAGGTGGCAGGGGTGGTCGTGGCGGCGGCCGTGAGGGCCGCGTGGCCGGCGCGCGGGTCGGCGGCCCCGGTGGGCATGGCCGGCCCGGCGGCGGACCGGGTGCGGGCGGGACCGGCACCCGGGGAGCGCGGGTCGGAGGAGCGCGGGCCGGCGGCGCGCGGGTCGGCCGGCGGCGCGTCGTCGACGGGTGCGGCGGCGTGCGGCTGGAGATCCAGCTCCGCCGGGCTCAGCGCGGCCCGCGCCTCACGCACCTCGGCCAGCAGGCGCACGGCGTCGGCGGGCCGGTCCCGCGGGTCGCGCGCGGCGGCCCTGGCCACCAGCGCGTCCAGCCGCGGCGCCAGGCCCGGCACGGTCGCGGACGGCGCCGGGACGTCGTCGTTGACGTGCTGGTAGATCACCTTCATCGGCGTGTCGCCGTCGTACGGCTTGCGGCCGGTCAGCATCTCGTAGAGCGCGATCCCGCACGCGTACACGTCGGTGCGCTGGTCGACGGTGCCGTGGCCGATCTGCTCGGGCGCCAGGTAGGAGACCGTGCCGAGCAGCGCGCCGGTGCTCGCGCTCGTCTGCGTGTCGACCGCCCTGACCAGGCCGAAGTCCGCGACCTTGACGCCGCCGGAGTCCCCTATCAGGACGTTCTCCGGCTTCATGTCCCGGTGCACCAGGCCCGCGCGGTGGGCGGCGCCCAGCGCGGCGAGCACCGGCTCCAGGATGTCCAGCGCCGCGCGCGGCTGGAGGGCGCCGCTCCGGCGCAGCACGTCGCGCAGCGTGCAGCCGGGGACGTACTCCATCGCCAGGTAGACGTACGGGCCGTCGGTGCCCTGGTCGAACACCCCGACCACGTTCGGGTGGGACAGCCGTGCGACCGCCTTGGCCTCGCGGATGAAGCGCTCCACGAAGCCGGTGTCCGCGGCGAGGGCCGGGTGCATCACCTTCAGCGCGAGCTCGCGGTCCAGGCGGGTGTCCACGGCCCGGTACACCGTCGCCATCCCGCCGATGGCGATGCGGCCGTCGACCCGGTAGCGCCGGTCGAGCGTCTGCCCGACGAGCGGGTCTCCCACGGTGATGTCCACGACGTCCGATTCTACGAGGGCGGCTCGGTCCATTCGGGTCGACGCGTGGTCCTTGTGCCCAACGTGTGGCATTCCGGGACACACCCGTAACCTCCGCGTCCCCGGACCGCCGGGCCGGCGCTGGCCGTCCCAGGTCCTCGCGGTGCGACCGGGTTCTCATGACGCGGCCGGCCCACCCGGCCGGGACGGCCGGCTGCCGCCGCGGGCCGGGCGCCGACCCACCGCGCCGCGAGGCGGGAAGCCGGGGCTAAGCTGGCGGGGCCAAGGGAAGACGCGGGAGCCCGGACGACCGGGCTGAGAGGGCGGCTGGGCGGCCGCCGACCGTACGAACCTGATCCGGGTCATGCCGGCGAAGGGAGCGCGCCACCTGATGCGCGAACACGGCCTCCACCACACCACCGACGTCCTCGTCGTGGGCGGCGGCGTCATCGGACTCGTCACCGCCTGGCGCGCGGCCCAGCGCGGACTCGCGACGGCCGTCGCGGACCCCGCGCCCGGCGGCGGCGCGGCACACGTCGCCGCGGGCATGCTCGCCGCGGTCACCGAACTGCAGTACGGCGAGCAGGCGTTGCTCGACCTCAACCTCGCCTCGGCCGCACGCTACCCGGACTTCGCCGCGGAACTGACCGAACTGACCGGCCTGGACACCGGTTACCGCCGCTGCGGCACCCTCGCGGTGGCGCTGGACGCGGACGACCGCGCGCACCTGCGGGAACTGCACGCGTTCCAGACCTCGCTGGGCCTCCAGTCGCAGTGGCTCAGCGGCCGCGAGTGCCGCCGCCTGGAGCCGATGCTGGCGCCGGGCGTGCGCGGCGGGCTGCGCGTGGACGGCGACCACCAGGTGGACCCGCGGCGGCTGTCCACCGCGCTGCTGCGGGCCGCGGACCTGGCGGGCGTGGCGTTCCTGCGCTCGGCCGTCGCCCGGGTGACCGCGGACGGCGACCGGGTGACCGGCGCGGTGCTCGCCGACGGCACGGTGGTCACCGCAGGGCGGACCGTGCTGGCCGCGGGCAGCGAGAGCGGCCGGATCGCCGGGCTGCCCGACCACGTGCTGCCGCCGGTGCGCCCGGTCAAGGGGCAGATCCTGCGGCTGCGGATGCCGGCCGGACACCCGCCGTTCCTCACCCGCACGGTCCGGGCGGTGGTCCGCGGCAGCCACGTCTACCTGGTGCCGCGCGACAACGGAGAACTCGTACTCGGCGCGACGAGCGAGGAGTTCGGCTGGGACACCACGGTGACCGCCGGCGGGGTCTACGAACTGCTGCGCGACGCACACGAGTTGCTGCCGGGAATCACCGAACTGGCGCTCACCGAGACGCTGGCCGGGCTGCGGCCGGGCTCCCCCGACAACGCGCCGCTGCTCGGCGCCACCGCGCTGGACGGGCTGCTGCTGGCCACCGGGCACCACCGCAACGGCGTGCTGCTGACCCCGGTCACCGGCGACGTCCTCGCCGAGGTCCTCACCTCGTCCACCGGTGAACTGCCGGAGTACGCGCGGGCGTTCGGCCCCGACCGGTTCACCACCGCCGGGCCGGGCCAGGAACGGCCCGTCCCCGTACGGCAGGAGCAGCACGCATGAGCGCGGCCATCACCGTCCACGTCAACGGCGAGCGCAGGACCCTGGACGCCCCGGTGGCGCTGGACGCCCTGGTCGCCGCCGTCACCGCGGCGCCCTCCGGCGTCGCCGCCGCGCTCAACGAGACCGTCGTGCCGCGCGCCCGCTGGTCGGACACGGCGCTCGCGGAGGGCGACCGGGTCGAGATCCTCACCGCCGTCCAGGGAGGCTGAGCGATGACTGCGCCGAAGCCGACGACGACGCCGACGCCGAACGGGTCGGCGCCCACCGCGGGCGTCGCGTCTCCCGCGTCCGCCGCGTCTCCCGCACCGCCCGCGGCCCCCGCCCGGGCGGTCCCCGGCGGGGACGACCCGCTGACGATCGCCGGCGTCACGTTCTCCTCCCGGCTGATCATGGGCACCGGGGGCGCGCCCAGCCTGGAGGTCCTGGAGCAGGCGCTGCTGGCCTCGGGCACCGAGCTGACCACCGTGGCGATGCGGCGGCTGGACCCGCGGACCAAGGGGTCGGTGCTGTCGGTGCTGGCCCGGCACGGCATCCGCGCGCTGCCGAACACCGCGGGCTGCTTCACCGCGGGCGAGGCCGTGCTCACCGCGCGGCTGGCGCGCGAGGCGCTCGGCACGGACTGGGTCAAGCTCGAAGTGATCGCCGACGAGCGGACGTTGCTGCCCGATCCGGTCGAACTCCTCGATGCGGCGGAGACGTTGGTGGACGATGGGTTCACCGTGCTGCCGTACACCAACGACGATCCGGTGCTGGCACGGAAGTTGGAGGACGTGGGCTGCGCGGCGGTCATGCCGCTGGGGTCGCCGATCGGCTCCGGGCTCGGCATCCGCAACCCGCACAACTTCCAGCTGATCACGGAGCGCGCGTCGGTGCCGGTGATCCTCGACGCGGGGGCGGGCACCGCGTCCGACGTGGCGCTGGCGATGGAGCTGGGGTGCGCCGCGGTCATGCTCGCGTCCGCGGTCACCCGGGCGCAGCGTCCGGTCCTCATGGCGGAGGCGGTGCGCGCGGCCGTCCGCGCCGGGCGCCTGGCCCACCTGGCCGGCCGCATTCCCCGCCGCCACCACGCCCTCGCCTCCTCCCCGGTCCAGGGCCTGCCCGACCTGGAGCGTCCGGCCTTCTAGCGCCCGCGACCCGGCGCGTTCGCGCGGGGGCCTTACGGCGTCAGGCGAGGGCGCTCTCGACCAGGGCGACGGTCGCGCGGGGGTCGTCGACCTGGACGACCAGGCGCGCGTACTTCTCGTCGGCGAGTTCGACCACCACAGCCTTCGACGGGTCCCTGACGTCCCAGAAGACCTTGTCGCCGTCCTGGTGGAACGTGCCCGCGGTGATCACACGGGGTACGTGGGAGCCCGGCGCGCGGATCCCCTTGGGCGCGGCGGCGACACCGGGATCGGCGGTCGCGCCGCGGACGTTGGCCAGCGGGATGGTCAGGCGGCCCTTGAAGGCCCAGAGCTTGTCCAGACCCTCCATCACGACGACGAGGTCGTCGCCGACGGTGCGTACGAGTGCCATGTCGAGATCTCTTTTCAGGTGAGTGGGCCGAGGTGGCGGGTCAGCGCGGTGGCGACGTCGCCCGGGCTGCCGCGCACGAGGATGCCCAGCGCCGCGGCCGTGAGCGCGGCGGCGAGGTCGGCGGGAACCCCCAGCGCGTCGGCGATCGCCCGGTCGACGGCGGCCAGCGCGGCCGTCACCTCGGAGGCGGCCTCCTGGTCGACCGGTGCGCGTTCGACCGCCGCGAGGAGGAGCAGGCCGAGGTCGGCCGAGGTGACGAGCCGCAGCACGGCCGCGGCGTCCGTCGCGCCGGCGAGGGCGTCGAGCAGCGGGCTGACGTCGTCGGCGAGGTGGCGGCGCAGCGCCTTCAGGTAGAGGCCGCGCTTGCTGCCGAACGTCTTGTACAGGCTGTTGCGGTGCACGCCCAGGTGGGTGACGAGGTCGTCGACGGACACCCCGTCGTACGCGCGCCCGCCGAACAGCCGCACGGCCGCACGCACCACGTCGTCCTCGTCGAATGCTCTCGGTCTGCCCATGGCCCTACGGTACGCAGTTGAGGAACGATCAGTCAAGAACGAACGTTCCTAAAACCGGGACGACGGATGACGGGATGGCGGACGCCGGACGACCGACGGCGGACGACCGATGGCGGACGACGCCCTGAGCGTTGCCGCCCGCCGGGCGCAGAAGCCGTTCCCGCGCCCCGGACAGCGCGGCGGCTCGCGCCGAGGGGGACGGGTTAACGTGAAGGGGTGAGCGGACGCGTCGTGATCGTCGGGGCCGGGATGGCCGGGGTGCAGACCGCGGTCGAGCTGAGGGGCCAGGGCTGGCGCGGCGCCATCACCCTGCTGGGCGACGAGCCCCACCCCCCGTACGACCGCCCGCCGCTGTCGAAGGCGGTCCTCCTCGCCGCGACGGACGCGACGCCCGCGGCGGCCGGGGTGGCGGCCGCCACACCCGCGGCGACCCCGGCAGCCACGCCGGCCGCGACCCCAGCAGTCACCCCGGCCGCCGCGGGCGCGAGCGCGGCGCCGGCGGACACCGGGCCGGATGCGGGCCCGCTGGACGTCCGCTTCGACGTCGACTTCGCCGCCCTGGACGTCGACCTCCGCCTCGGCGTGCGGGCCCAGACCCTGGACGCCGCCGGCCACGAGCTGCACACCGACGCCGGACCGGTCCCGTACGACCGCCTGGTGCTGGCCACCGGCGCCTACGCCACCGCGCTGCCCGGCACCGCGGGCCTGCCCGGGGTGTACCCGCTGCGCACCCTGGACGACGCCGCCGCGCTGCGTCCGGTGCTCGCCGGCCGGCGGCACGTCGTGGTGGTCGGGGCCGGCTGGATCGGCGCGGAGTTCGCCACCGCGGCCCGCCAGGCCGGCTGCCCGGTGACCGTCGTGGAGGCCGCGGACCGCCCGCTGGCCGGGGCGCTGCCGCCCGAGGTCACCGCCCCGATGCGGCACTGGTACGAGGAGGCCGGCGTCGACCTGCTCACCGGCACGCCCGTCGCGGCGCTCGAACCCGGCGCGGTCGTGCTCGGCGACGGCAGCACGCTGGCCGCCGCGGCCGTGGTGGTCGGCATCGGCGCGCGGCCGGCCACCGGCTGGCTCGGCGGCTCCGGCGTCGCGCTGGACGACCGCGGCGCGGTACGGGCCGACGACCGGCTGCGCACCACCGCCCCGGACGTCTACGCGGTCGGCGACTGCGCGTCCTTCCCGTCCGCCCGCTACGGCGAGCGGCTGCTCGTGCACCACTGGGACAACGCCGTCCAGGGCCCGCGGACCGCCGCGGCCAACCTCCTCGGCGGCGACGAGCGCTACGACCCGGTGCCGTACTTCTGGTCCGAGCAGTTCGGCCGGTTCGTGCAGTACGCCGGCCACCACGGCGCGGCCGACACCATGCTGCTGCGCGGCGACCCGGCGGCGCCGGCCTGGTCGGCGGTGTGGCTGCGCGGCGGCATGCTGGCCGCGGTGCTCGCGGTGGGCAGGCCGCGCGACATGGCGCAGGCCCGCAAGCTGATCCCGCGCGGCGCCGCGGTGGACCCCGCGCTGGTCGCGGACCCCGCCGTCCCGCTGAAGTCCGCGGTGGTCTGACGCCCGTACGGCGGCGTGCCGCAGCGGTTGTCGGCGGCAGGTGGCAGGCTTGTCCCGTGACTGTTTTCTCGTCGGTTGACGCACACATCGACGCTCTCGTGCCCTCCTGGCTGACCCTGCCCGAGGTGGCCGAGCGTCTCGGACTCGAAGTGACCAGGATTCGCCCGCTGATCAAGGAGGGCCAGCTGCTCGCGGTACGCCGCGGGGAGAACAAGGTGCTCATGGTGCCCTCCGACTTCATCGGGGACGGCAAGATCGTCAAGGGCCTGACCGGCACGCTGACCGTGCTGAAGGACGACGGGTTCTCGGACGACGAGGCCCTGGAGTGGCTCTTCACCCCGGACCCGACCCTGCCCGGCACCCCGGTACAGGCGCTGCGCGAGAATCGCGGGACCGAGGTGAAGCGCCGGGCGCAGGCGCTCGCCGTGTAACCCGACCCCGGGGGGCCCGATGACCGCCGCCGACTCCCACTCCGCTTCCGGCCACGCTCCCGGCCCCGACGCGGGACCCGCGCCCGGCGCCGCTTCCGGCTCTGCTTCCGGCCACGGTCCCGCGTCCGGCACGGTGTCCGCGCGCGGGGCCGCGGCGCGGGCGAAGCTCGCCGACGCCCGGCTGTATCTGTGCACCGACGCACGGTCCGGGCGCGGCGACCTCGCGGAGTTCGCCGACGCGGTGCTCGGCGCGGGCGTCGACGTCATCCAGCTCCGCCAGAAGGGCATCGAGGCAGGCGAGGAGCTGGCCGCGCTGGCCGTGCTGGCGCAGGCGTGCCGCCGGCACGGCAGGCTCCTCGCGGTCAACGACCGGGCGGACGTCGCGCACGCGGCCGGCGCGGACGTCCTGCACCTCGGACAGGGCGACCTGCCGGTCGAGGCGGCGCGGGCGATCCTCGGGCCCGATGTGATCATCGGGCGGTCCTGCCACGCGGAGGCGGAGGTGGACGCGGCGGCCGTGCAGCCCGGTGTCGACTACTTCTGCACGGGGCCGGTGTGGCCCACGCCGACGAAGCCGGGGCGGCCGGCGCCCGGCCTGTCGCTCGTACGGTACGCGGCGGCGCTCGCCCCCGCGCGGGCCTGGTTCGCGATCGGCGGGATCGACGTCACGAACGTCCAGGAGGTCGCGGCGGCGGGCGCGCGCCGTGTCGTCGTCGTCCGCGCGCTGACCGAGGCGCCGGACCCCGCCGCCGCAGCGGCCGCACTCCGCGCGGCGCTCGCCTGATCCTGTCGCGGCGCTCGCCTGATCCCGTCCCCCTCGGCGCTGGACGCTCGCCCCTGACCGCGGCGTCCGGCGCCGAGCCGGCGCCCACCGGGGCCGCGCCTCGCAGAGCCGCGTCCGGCGCCGAGGCGATGCGGCAAGGGGCAAGAAGGGCAAAGTGGGCGGCGGGGGGACGCCGAGGGGCTGTTCCGGGCTAGCCTGGGCCGCATGGCCCTGGGCACCGCATCCACCCGCACCGACCGCGCCCTCACGATCCGTGACCTGCTGGCCGGCGGCGGCCGCTCGTACTCCTTCGAGTTCGCCGCCCCGCGGACCGAGAAGGGCGAGCGGACGCTGTGGAACGCCATCCGCCGCATCGAGGCGGTCGCGCCCACCTTCGTCTCCGTCACCTACGGCGCCGGCGGCTCCTCCCGCGAGGGCACCGTCCGCGCCACCGACCGCATCGTCTCGGAGACGACGCTGACGCCCTGCGCGCACCTGACCGCGGTCAACCACTCCGTCGCCGAGCTGCGCAACATCATCGGACAGTACGCCGACGCGGGCATCCGCAACATGCTCGCGGTCCGCGGCGACCCGCCCGGCGACCCGATGGCCCCCTGGATCCCGCACCCCAAGGGGCTGACGTACGCCGCCGAGCTGGTCCGGCTGATCAAGGACTCCGGGGACTTCTGCGTGGGCGTCGCCGCGTTCACCGAGATGCACCCGCGGTCCACCGACCCGGCCGAGGACACCCGGCACTTCATCGACAAGTGCCGGGCCGGCGCCGACTTCGCGATCACCCAGATGTTCTTCGACGCCGACGACTACCTGCGGCTGCGCGACCGGGTCGACCGGGCCGGCTGCACCATCCCGATCATCCCCGAGGTCATGCCGGTCACCAACGTGCGGCAGATCGAGCGCTTCGCGCAGCTGGGCAACGCGCCGTTCCCCGCCGACCTGGCCGACCGCATCCTCGCGGTGCAGGACGACCCGGCCGCGGTCCGGGCGATCGGCATCGAGTTCACCACCGAGATGTGCCGCCGCCTGCTCGCGGAGGACATCCCCGGGCTCCACTTCATTACGCTTAACCACTCCACCGCTTCGCTGGAGATCTACGAGAACCTCGGGCTGCACCAGCGGACGGCGTGACCCCTTAAACGGTGAGGAAGTGGGCACATGGGCTACTCGGTGCTCTACGTCGCCTTCGGCGTCGTCGCGCTCTGGCTGCTCGGCGAGGTGCTGCTGCAGTACAAGGCGCGGCTGCGCTGGCGGGTGCTGGCCTTCGCCGGGTTCATGTGCGTGGTCGCCGGCGTGGCCGGCCGGCAGATCGCGGTGATCGTGCTCGGCGCGCTCGCCTTCGGCACCGGGCAGAGCTTCGTCACGCTGTCCTACAAGCGCGGCTTCTCCACCGGCTGGGCGCTCGGCGGCCGGCCCGGCTCCAGCCGCCGCCGCAAGGTCGGCGGCGCCCGCCCGGCCGAGCCGGTGCTCGAAGTCACGCCCGTGGAGCCGGAGTACGACCCCGTGGCCGCGGCCCCCGCGGGCGGCGACGTACTGGCCCGCGACGACGACGCGGAGCTGGACGAGCAGGTCTACCAGCCGGTGCCGATGCACGACGACAGCGGCGAGTACCCGCTGTTCGACACCCGGCCCGCGTACACCCCCGACCCCTACACCAGCGGCGGCTACGAGGGCTACGGCGCGCAGGGCTACGGCGGCTGGGACGGCGAACCGCAGCCGGCCGCCGCCACCGCCTCGTACGACGGCGGCGCCCAGCAGGGCGGCTACGACGCCTCCGGCGGCTGGGGCGGCGGCCAGGAGCAGGGCTGGAACCCGGGGTACGGCGAGCAGTACGCCCAGGGCGGCGGCTACGGCTACCCGCAGGAGCAGCCCGCCGCGGCCGGCTACGACGCCTCGTACGGCGGCGGCTACGCCGGCTACGGCGGCCAGGACGCCGCCCCGGGCTACGGGACCGGGAACGGCAGCGGCGGCGACGGTTACGGCGGGACGGCCGCGGGCGCCGGTGACTGGTCCGGCTACGCCGCCCCCTCGTACGACCAGCCCGCCGCCGACCCCTACGCGGCCTACGGCCAGGACCAGCAGCAGCCCTACATCCCGCAGCAGCACCAGCCGTCCTACGAACAGCCGGGCCAGGACCAGCAGCCGCAGCAGGGCCGCGAGCAGTACGCCGACCCGTACGACCCCTACCGCTACTGACCGGCGGCCCGCCGGGCCATCCAGGACGCCGCCGAGGTGCCGAGCCCGGCGGGCACGCCCCACGGCCGGGCGGGAGGCGCCGCCGCCGGGCGCGGGAAGTCCCGCACCAGCGTCGCCTCCTCGTAGCGGTGGCAGCCCTCGTGCCAGGTGAGGATGCCGGCCATCCAGTCGCGCAACTCCTGCACATAGCCCTCCAGGACGCCGCGCGCGGCCTCGTCGAGGTCGAACTCGTCGTAGAGCGCGGGCAGTTGCGTGCCGGTGATGTGCTGGAACTCGGCCAGCCTGGCGGCCAGCAGGTCGCCGGCCACGTCCATCGCCTGCTGCGGCTCGCAGTCCAGGAAGTTCTGCACCACCAGCACCGCGTTGTGGATCTCGCCCTCGAACTCGATCTCCTTGCGGTAGGAGAACACGTCGTTGATCAGGCAGCCGACGTCGGCCGCCGCGGTCTCCATGCCGCGCACCGGCCGGGAGCGGTAGATCTCGTCGGGCAGCGCGCCGCCGTGGCCGATCCTGGACAGGCTCATGGTCAGATCGGAGCCGAAGGTGGCGCGGCGCATCTCGATGTAGTCCACCGGGTCCGGCACCCGGTTCAGCTTCTGGTTGCCGACCTCCCACACCCAGCTCGCGCACATCTCCTCGACCGCGGTGCGCAGCCGCCGCCGCGCCTGCGCGTCCATCGGGCCCGCGGTGCGCCGCCACAGGTCGGCGAGCCCCCGCTCCAGCGCGGTGAGCGGCACCGGCACGGGCCCGGCGTCCAGCGGCATGAACAGCGTGAACCGCTCGGTGGCGACCCGTGCCGCGGTCAGGTCGGGGGTGCCCCGGCCGAAGACGACCGGGTAGTAGTCGTCGCCGTAGGTGCCCCAGGTCAGCCACTGGGTGGTCAGTGCCAGCTCCTCCGCGCCGGCCGCCGGGTGGATGCCGGCCGCGCACAGCGCGAAGTCGTAGTCCACGACCTTGCGTTCGTTCCACAGCCCGCCCGGAAGGGGGAAGCCCGGCTCGGGGCCGAGCATGCCCATCTCCCGCGCCCAGCCCACGCCGTGCGCGCGGGCCGCGTCCAGGTGCGGGCTGAGCGTGGTGGGGAACGGCATCGCCACCTCGGCCCTGCGCACCTGGCCGGTCGGCCGGTGCGGGGCGTGCGAGTGGGCGCGGGCGCGCTGCGGGAGCGTCGTGGCGAGCGAGCCGAGGATCCGCGCGGCCTGGGCGGCCGAGGTGCCGAGCCCGGTCGGCCCGCCCGGCGCACCCGGCGCCCCCGCGGCCCGCACGCCGACCTCACGGGCGCCGGCGTCGGCGCCGTTCATGTACCGGCTGGAGCGCATGTGCCACTCGTGGCCGCCGGACTGCCAGTCCTGCAACCCCTTGACGTAGCCGAACACCGCCAGCCGCTCGGCCGCGGTCAGTGCGAACTGCTCGGCCAGCGGCTCGACCTCGGTGAGCGCGGTGTGCTCGAACTGGTGCAGCCGCGAGGTCAGCAGTTCGTTGACCCGCTCGGCGGCCTGCTGCGGGTCCAGGCCGAGGAAGCGTTCCAGCACCAGCACGGCGTTGGACAGCTCACCCTCCTCCTCGATCTCCCGCTGGTACGAGAACAGGTCGTTGCGCAGGTGCACGCCGTCGGCGAAGCAGTCGCGCAGCACCCGCATCGGGCGGGAGGCGGCGATCCGCGCGGGGACCTCGGCGTTCGCGGCGTGCTCGATCAGGTTCGCCGACCAGGGGGCGCCGCCGACCTTGCGGCGCATCTCGATGTACTCGATGGGGTTCGACACCCGGCCCGCGTTGATGTTGGACAGCTCCCACAGCGACTCCTCCAGCAGGTGGCGGGTGCTCTCGTGGAAGCGGCGGCGGAAGTCCCGCGACATCGACGGCACCGTCCTGGCCCACAGGTCGGCGAGGCCGGCCTCGACCTGGTTGGCGGGCTCCGGCGCCTGCTGCGCCGGGTCCACCGGCATGAACGCCGGCAGCCGGTCCAGGTACGCCTTGGCGCCCGCCATGTCCTGGGTGCGCTTGAAGATGTCCAGGAAGTGGTCGTCGAAGAAGAACACCCACACGTACCAGTCGGTGACCAGGTCGAGTTCCGGGCCGGAGGCGTCGGGGTGGGTGTACGCGCACAGCAGCGCGTAGTCGTGCGCCTCCAGGTCGGCGGCCGTCCAGATCCCCGAGCCCTCCAGCATGCCCATTCCGCGCGCCCACTCCCGCGTGTGCGCGCGGGCCCGCTCCAGGTGCGGGTTGAGCCGCGCGGGGTACGGCATGTAGAAGTCCGGAAGTACGAAGGGCTGTCCCACGGCGTGATGCCTCCCCATCGGGCCTGCACGGTCGGTCGCGCCCACGCTAGGTCGCTCGCGCTCGGCGTGAAGGGGACGGGCGGGCTTTCCCCCCGATCTGCTGAATCCGCCCCCGCCCACGCATAACCCCCTCCGGGGC
>JAJSZB010000249.1:0-10568 GCA_050613715.1 Streptomyces sp. IBSBF 3018 | reverse complement strand
GGCGTCGCCGAACCGCTCGTACGCCCCGGGAGCGCCGGGGCCGAGGGGGACCGCCGCGGCGACCTGCTGCGCGCGCTGGCCCGCGAGGCCCGCGGCGGCGACGGCGGCCTCGCCCACCCGGCCAGGCTCTACGGCTTCCTGGACACCGCGACCTCCTCGATCACCGCCGACCCCGGGCTCAGTTCGCTGCCCGCGCTGTACGCACTGGCCGGGGAGCTGCGCGCGCTGCCGCCGGACGGGATCGCGTTCCGTACGGTGCCGCTGGGCGCGGGCGGTGCGCCGCGGGTCCCGGACGCGGACCTGCTGCTGGACGCGGTCCGCGCCGACCGCCCGCCGCCCGGAGTGCCCGGAGCACCGGGCGTCCCCGAAGAACCCGGCGCGCCCAGCCGGCCGCCCGCTCTTTATGCGCCTCCTACACGCGGCTAAGTTGAGTCGACTCGACTCATGTCATTTGACACTGTCGGAGGCGTCAGGCACCCTTGAGCCAGTTGCACTCAAGTCAGGGTCACTGGAGGATTCACCATGGCACGTGCGGTCGGCATCGACCTGGGCACGACTAACTCCGTCGTCAGCGTTCTCGAAGGCGGCGAGCCCACCGTCATCACCAACGCAGAGGGCGCCAGGACCACGCCGTCCGTCGTCGCCTTCGCCAAGAACGGCGAGGTGCTGGTCGGCGAGGTCGCCAAGCGCCAGGCGGTCACCAACGTCGACAGGACCATCCGGTCGGTCAAGCGCCACATGGGCACCGACTGGAAGATCAACCTCGACGGCAAGGACTTCAACCCGCAGCAGATCTCCGCCTTCATCCTGCAGAAGCTGAAGCGGGACGCGGAGTCGTACCTGGGCGAGAAGGTCACCGACGCGGTGATCACCGTCCCCGCGTACTTCAACGACTCCGAGCGGCAGGCCACCAAGGAGGCCGGCGAGATCGCCGGTCTGAACGTGCTGCGGATCGTGAACGAGCCGACCGCGGCGGCCCTGGCGTACGGCCTGGACAAGGACGACCAGACCATCCTGGTCTTCGACCTCGGCGGCGGCACCTTCGACGTCTCGCTGCTGGAGATCGGCGACGGCGTGGTCGAGGTGAAGGCCACCAACGGCGACAACCACCTCGGCGGCGACGACTGGGACCAGCGCGTCGTGGACTACCTGGTCAAGCAGTTCCAGTCCGGCCACGGCGTGGACCTGGGCAAGGACAAGATGGCGCTGCAGCGCCTGCGCGAGGCCGCCGAGAAGGCGAAGATCGAGCTGTCCTCGTCCACCGAGACGTCGATCAACCTGCCCTACATCACCGCCTCCGCCGAGGGCCCGCTGCACCTGGACGAGAAGCTCACCCGGGCGCAGTTCCAGCAGCTCACCTCGGACCTGCTGGAGCGCTGCAAGACCCCGTTCCACAACGTCATCAAGGACGCCGGCATCCAGCTGTCCGAGATCGACCACGTGGTCCTGGTCGGCGGCTCCACCCGGATGCCCGCCGTCGCCGAGCTGGTGCGCGAGCTGACCGGCGGCAAGGAGGCCAACAAGGGCGTCAACCCGGACGAGGTCGTCGCCATCGGCGCGTCCCTGCAGGCCGGCGTCCTCAAGGGCGAGGTCAAGGACGTCCTGCTGCTCGACGTCACCCCGCTGTCCCTGGGCATCGAGACCAAGGGCGGCATCATGACCAAGCTGATCGAGCGCAACACCACGATCCCGACCAAGCGCTCGGAGATCTTCACCACCGCCGAGGACAACCAGCCGTCGGTGCAGATCCAGGTCTACCAGGGCGAGCGCGAGATCGCCGCGTACAACAAGAAGCTCGGGATGTTCGAGCTGACCGGCCTGCCGCCGGCCCCGCGCGGGATGCCCCAGATCGAGGTCACCTTCGACATCGACGCCAACGGCATCATGCACGTCGGCGCGAAGGACCTGGGCACGGGCAAGGAGCAGCGGATGACCGTCACCGGCGGCTCCTCGCTGCCCAAGGACGAGGTCGACCGAATGCGCCAGGAGGCCGAGCAGTACGCCGACGAGGACCACCGCAGGCGCGAGGCGGCCGAGACCCGCAACCAGGGCGAGCAGCTCGTCTACCAGACCGAGAAGTTCATCGCGGACAACAAGGACAAGCTCCCCGAGGACGTCAGGTCCGAGGTCGAGACCGCGATCGCGGACCTCAAGGAGAAGCTGAAGAACGAGTCGACCGACGAGGCCAACACCACGGCGATCCGCGAGGCCAGCGAGAAGGTCGCGGCGACCAGCCAGAAGCTCGGCCAGGCGCTGTACGCCAACGCGCAGGCCGAGGGCGGCGCCTCCGCGACGGCCGGTGCGCCCGGTGACGGCGCCGGCGCCGAGCAGGCCGCGGACGACGACGTGGTGGACGCCGAGATCGTCGACGACGAGAACGGCAAGAGGGACGGTGCCGCGTGACGGAGGAGCCGAAGGGCTTCGAGGAGCCCGACGTCCCCTCCGAGGCCGCCGACAAGCCGGACGACAAGGACGGCGCCAAGGACGCCGGGACCGCCGAGCAGGCGGGCCCGGCGGGCCGGGCGGCCCCGGGCGGGGACGCGACCGCGAAGGAACTCACGGCCGTGCGGGCCCAGCTGGACCAGGTGCGCACCGCGCTCAACGAGCGCACGGGCGACCTCCAGCGGGTGCAGGCCGAGTACCAGAACTACCGCAGGAGGGTGGAGCGGGACCGCATCGCGGTCAAGGAGATCGCGATCGCCAACCTGCTGACCGAACTGCTCCCGGTGCTGGACGACATCGGCCGGGCGCGTGAGCACGGCGAACTGGTCGGCGGCTTCAAGTCGGTGGCCGAGTCGCTGGAGACGGTGGCCGCCAAGCTGGGGCTGCAGCAGTTCGGCAAGGAGGGCGAGGCCTTCGACCCGCTGGTGCACGAGGCCCTGATGCACAGTTACTCGCCGGATGTCACGCAGACCACATGCGTGCAGATCCTCCAGCCCGGGTACCGCATCGGGGAGCGCAATCTCCGGCCCGCCCGGGTCGCGGTCGCCGAGCCCCAGCCCGGCAGCCACGGCAAGGACGAGGCCGCCGAGAACGGCGGCAAGGCCGGCAAGAGCGCCAAGGGCGCCGAGGAGGACCAGGACGAGGACGGCAGGCAGCAGCCGGACGAGGAGACCGGTGGCCCGGACGAGGGCTGACCGGGTGCCCGGTGCGGACGCGCGCGACGCGTCCGCGCCGGGCGGGACCGCGCCGGGCGGGAACGCGGGGCGCGGGACCGCGTCGCGCGGGACCGACCGGGGCGCGCGCGGGTCGGAGCAGGTCGGAGAGGAGGGACGTCGGGGATGAGCATCAGCAGGGACCTGTTGGAGAAGGACCTGTACAAGGTTCTCGGCGTGCCCAAGGACGCCACCGACGCGGAGATCAAGAAGGCGTACCGCAAGCTCGCCCGTGAGTTCCACCCGGACGCCAACAAGGGCGACGCGAAGGCCGAGGAGCGCTTCAAGGAGATCTCCGAGGCCAACGACGTGCTGTCGGACGCCAAGCGCCGCAAGGAGTACGACGAGGGCCGCGCGCTGTTCGGCAACGGCGGCTTCCGTCCCGGCCCGGGCGCGGGCGGCGGCACCGGCGGCTTCAACTTCGACCTCGGCGACCTCTTCGGCGGCGCCGGCGGCGGTGCGCCCGGCGGGGGCGGCGGCCAGGGCGGCGGCTTCGGCGGCGGCCTGGGCGACGTGTTCGGCGGCCTGTTCAACCGCGGCGGCACCACCCGGGTGCAGCCGCGCCGCGGCCAGGACATCGAGTCCGAGGTGACGCTCAGCTTCACCGAGGCGGTGGACGGCGCCACCGTCCCGCTGCGGATGTCCTCGCAGGCGCCGTGCAAGGCGTGCTCCGGCACCGGCGACAAGAACGGCACGCCCCGGGTGTGCCCGACCTGCGTCGGCACCGGCCAGGTCTCGCGCGGCGGCGGTGGCGGCTTCTCGCTCACCGACCCGTGCGTGGACTGCAAGGGCCGCGGGCTGATCGCGGAGAACCCCTGCGAGGTCTGCCACGGCAGCGGGCGGGCCAAGAGCTCGCGCACGATGCAGGTGCGCATCCCGGCCGGCGTCACCGACGGGCAGCGCATCCGGCTGCGCGGCAAGGGCGCGCCCGGCGAGCGCGGCGGCCCGGCGGGCGATCTCTACGTGGTCGTGCACGTCGGCCGGCACCCGGTCTTCGGCCGCAAGGACGCCAACCTGACGGTGACCGTGCCGGTCAGCTTCGTCGAGGCGGCGCTGGGCGGCGAGATCAGGGTGCCCACGCTGGGCGGCCCGCCGGTCACCCTGAAGCTGCCCGCCGGCACGCCCAACGGGCGTACGCTGCGGGCCCGCGGCAAGGGCGCGGTCCGCAAGGACGGCTCGCGCGGCGACCTGCTGGTCACCGTCGAGGTGGCGGTGCCGGCCACGACCGAGGGCAAGGCGCTGGACGCACTGGAGGCGTACCGGGAAGCGACCGCGGACACCGATCCGCGGGAGGAGCTGTTCAAGGCCGCAAAGGGAGCGTGAGCAGATGAGCATCGACGGCGGCGCCGGGATGGGAGGCGGGCCGGTGGGCGGTGGTGCGCGCGGACCGCGTGCGCCCCGTAACCCGTACCAGCTGACCGAGGAGACGCCGGTCTACGTCATCTCGGTGGCGGCCGAGCTGTCCGGACTGCACCCGCAGACCCTGCGGCAGTACGACCGGCTCGGGCTGGTGTCGCCCGACCGCGCCGCCGGCCGCGGCCGGCGCTACTCCGCCCGCGACATCCAGCAACTGCGCGAGGTGCAGCGGCTGTCGCAGGACGAGGGCATCAACCTGGC
Organism: Streptomyces sp. IBSBF 3018; assembly: GCA_050613715.1. Taxonomy (GTDB): domain Bacteria; phylum Actinomycetota; class Actinomycetes; order Streptomycetales; family Streptomycetaceae; genus Actinacidiphila. Next base: position 5,796 of record JAJSZB010000249.1, on the reverse strand, counting down.
CGGCATCAAGCGGATCATCGAACTGGAGAACCAGGTCGCCGCGCTCCAGGCGCGCGTCGCGGAGCTGTCCGCGGCGGTCGAGGGCGCGGCCGCGGTCATCCAGCAGCGCGAGGCCGCCGTCCACGCCTCCTACCGCCGCGACCTGGTCCCGTACCAGGACGTCCAGCACACCAGCGCGCTGGTGGTCTGGCGCCCCAAGCGCGAGGGCTGAGCGGGCGTCCCCCGGCGGGGCGTCCCCGGCGGGGCGTCCCCCGGCGGGGCGTCCCCAGGCGGGGCGTCCCCAGGCGGGCGTTCCCCGGCGGGCGTCACTCGGCGGGCCGCCCCTTGAGGCGTCCCGGTTCTCCGGGCGGGGAAAATGCGGCGACACCGCGCGGGGGAGCCGCGTAGCGTCGGCAGCATGGAACCGCTGTCCGAGGCCGAGATCCGCGCGTCCTTCGTGAACTGCTCGAAGGGGGAGGCGAAGCGGCTGAACCTGCCGCGCGACCTCGCGGAGCGGCCGTGGGCGGACCTGGACTTCCTGGGCTGGCGGGACCCGGGCGCGCCGGACCGCGCGTATCTGGTCGTGCCGGTGGAGGGCGGCGACCGGACGGACGGCGGCGCGTCCGGCAGCACGGCCGGCGGTCCGGTGGGCGGCGGCCTTGTAGGGGTGACGCTGCGGATCGCGCCCGGCGCCCGGCGCAGCCTGCTGCGCAGCAGCCTGTGCGGCTTCTGCCTGACCGGGCACAGCGGCGGCGGGGTGGACCTGCTCGCCGCGCCGCTGGCCGGACCCGCGGGCCGCCAGGGCAACACCGTCGGGCTCTACATGTGCGCCGACCTCGCGTGCTCGCTGTACGTGCGCGGCAAGAAGACCTCCGCGCTGGCCAAGCGCATGGAGGAGACGCTGACGCTGGACGAGCAGATCGCGCGCACCCGGCGCAACGTGGCCGCGTTCCTGGACAAGGTCACGCGCGTCGCGGTGTGAGGCCCGCGGGGGAGTCCCGGCGTCCGCGGCTCCCCGCGCCCCCGGCCGGGCGGCATCCTCAGACCGAGCCCATCACCCGGGTCAGCGCGATCTCGATGACCACGCGGTCGGGGTTCGGCGCGGGCGTGCGGCCGTAGCGCTCGGCGTAGCGGCGCACCGCCTCGGCGATCCCGGCCGGGTCCTCGCTGACCGTCGCGATGCCCTCCAGCGTGGCCCAGCGCCGCCCCTCGACCTGGCAGACCGCGACCCGCGCGCCCGCCGCCCCCGCCGCCCGCACGTGCGCGGCCTTGGCGCTGCCGGTGTTGGTGGTCACCCGGGCGAGTCCCGCCCCGGGGTCGTACGTCACGCCGACCGGCACGACGTGCGGGGTGCCGTCGGGGCGCGGCGTGGTCAGCGTGCACAGGTGGCGCTCGCGCCAGAAGTCCAGGTAGGCGGGGTCGGGCGAGCGGGGGTCACGGCGTGGCATGCGCCGAGGTTAGCCGGGCGCGGCGCCGGACCGGCCCGCCACCGGGGAAGACCACCCCCACGACGTACGACCCGCGGTGGACGAAGCACCTTCCGGCGTACGACCCACCTCCCGACGTACGAGCACCTCCCGGCGTACGACGCACCCACTCCCGTACGACGGACGCCCCGCCGTACGGCGCGCCCCGCCCGCTCACCCCAGCCGTACGGGCAGCGCCGCGACCCCCGCGCCGACGAAGCCCGGCAGCGGCGGCAGCTCCGTGTCCGGCACGGCCAGCGTGAGCCCGGGGTGCGCGGCGTACAGGGTGCGCAGCGCGGTCACCGCCTCCAGGCGGGCCAGCGGCGCGCCCAGGCAGTAGTGCGCGCCGTGCCCGAAGGACAGGTGCCGTACGCCGGCGCGGGTGACGTCGAAGCGGTCGGCGTCGGGGCCGTACTCGCGCGGGTCGCGTCCCGCCGCGGCGTACCCGGCGAGCACCGGGACGCCGCGCGGCACCGTGACGCCGTCCACCACGACGTCCTCGACCGGGTAGCGGAAGGGGAAGCTGGCCACCGGGCTGTCCCAGCGCAGCGTCTCCTCCACCACCGCGTCCCAGGTGACCTCGCCGCGCAGCACCGCCGCGAGCTGGTCGCGGTGCCCGCACAGGGCGCGTACGGCGTTGGCGACGAGGTTGAGGGTGGTCTCGTGGCCGGCCACGATCATCAGCAGCAGGGTGCCGGCCAGCTCCCGGTCGCTGAGCCGCTGCGCGCCGCCCTCCAGGCTCTCGTCGCGGGCCGCGATCAGCGCGCTGGTCAGGTCGTCGCCGGGCGCGGCCCTGCGGTCGCGGGCCACCTGGGCCAGGATCGCGTGGATCTCGCCCTGCGCGGCCATCGCGTCGGCGCCGCCGCTGGAGGTGCTGACCAGCTTGTGGGTCAGGGTGTGCAGCCGGTCGCGGTGGGCGGGGTCCACGCCGAGCAGCTCGCACACCACCTCCATGGGCAGCGGGTACGCGAAGTGCCGGCGCAGGTCCACCACGCCGTCGGCGTCCGCGTGCCCGGGCAGCGCGGCCACCAGGTCGGCGGCCAGCCGCTCGATCCACGGCCGCAGCGCGGCCACCCGGCGCGGGGTGAACGCCTTGGACGCCAGCCCGCGCAGCCGCCGGTGGTCCTCGCCGTCGGCCGTGGTCATGCCGTCGACCAGCGCGAAGGCGTTGAGCTGCCACTGCTCGGGCACCCGGCCCTCCTGGTGGGCGGCGAAGTGCCGGGCGTTCTTGGCCACCCTGGGATCGGTCAGGAAGTCGCGCAGCTCGCGGTAGCGGGAGACGATCATCGCGTCGACCCCGCCGGGCAGGGAGACCGGGCAGGCGGCGGCCGTCTCGCGCAGCGCGGCGGCCTCGGCGTGCACGTCGGCGCCGGAGGCGTCCATGGAGTGCGTCACCCGCGCAGGATAGGCGGGCCGTCCCGGCGGTGAAAGACCGCCCGGGCTCGCCTTGAGTGAGGTAGACTCAATTTGTCTCATGGTGGATGAGGCAAGCTCGATCGTCCGAGACGCATGCCGGACGGCCGACCGTCGAGACCGATGGCTGACGGCTGATGTCCGACGACCTGCCCGGCCACCGAGACCGATGCGAGACCGATGACCGACCGTGGACCGTCACGACCCAGGAGGGAACCCGCGCCCGTGGACGCCGAGCTGACCAACAAGAGCCGGGAGGCGATCAACGCCGCCAACACCCGGGCCGTCGCCGAGGGCAACCCCGACCTGACGCCCGCGCACCTGCTGCTCGCCCTGTTGAGCGGCACGGACAACGAGAACGTCCTCGACCTGCTCGCCGCCGCGGGCGCCGACCCGGCCGCCGTCCGCGCCGACGCCGAGCGCCTGGTCGCCGCGCTGCCGAAGGTCCAGGGCTCGACCGTGGCGCCCCCGCAGGCGAACCGTGACATGCTCGCCGTGATCGCCGACGCCTCCGAGCGCGCCAAGGAGCTGGGCGACGCGTACCTGTCGACCGAGCACCTGCTGATCGGGATCGCCGTCAAGGGCGGCCCGGCCGGCGAGGCGCTCACCAAGGAGGGCGCGAGCGGACGCAGGCTCCTCGACGCGTTCGAGACCGCGCGGGGAGGGCAGCGGGTGACCAGCCAGGACCCGGAGGACACGTACAAGGCGCTGGAGAAGTACGGCACCGACTTCACCGCGGCCGCCCGCGAGGGCCGGCTCGACCCGGTGATCGGGCGGGACGCGGAGATCCGCCGCGTGGTGCAGGTGCTGTCCCGGCGCACCAAGAACAACCCGGTGCTGATCGGCGAGCCCGGCGTCGGCAAGACCGCGGTGGTCGAGGGCCTGGCCCAGCGCATCGTCAAGGGCGACGTGCCCGAGTCGCTGCGCAACAAGCGGCTGGTCTCGCTCGACCTGGGCGCGATGGTGGCCGGCGCGAAGTTCCGCGGCGAGTTCGAGGAGCGGCTGAAGGCCGTGCTGGCCGAGATCAAGGACAGCGACGGCCGGATCATCACCTTCATCGACGAGCTGCACACCGTGGTCGGCGCGGGCGCCGGCGGCGACTCCGCGATGGACGCGGGCAACATGCTCAAGCCGATGCTGGCCCGCGGCGAGCTGCGGATGGTCGGCGCGACCACCCTGGACGAGTACCGCGAGCGGATCGAGAAGGACCCGGCGCTGGAGCGGCGCTTCCAGCAGGTGCTGGTCGCCGAGCCCTCGGTCGAGGACACCGTGGCGATCCTGCGCGGGCTCAAGGGCCGCTACGAGGCCCACCACAAGGTGCAGATCGCGGACTCGGCGCTGGTCGCCGCGGCCACCTTGTCCGACCGCTACATCACCTCCCGCTTCCTCCCCGACAAGGCCATCGACCTGGTGGACGAGTCGGCGTCCCGGCTGCGCATGGAGATCGACTCCTCCCCGGTCGAGATCGACGAGCTGCAGCGCTCGGTCGACCGGCTGCGGATGGAGGAGATGGCGCTGAAGAACGAGACCGACCCCGGCTCGGTGCAGCGCCTGGACAAGCTGCGCAAGGACCTCGCCGACCGCGAGGAGGAGCTGCGCGGCCTGACCGCCCGCTGGGAGAAGGAGAAGCAGGGCCTGAACCGGGTCGGCGAGCTCAAGGAGCACCTGGACGACATCGACACCCGGATCGAGCGCGCCCAGCGCGACGGCGACTTCGAGACCGCGTCCAAGCTGCTGTACGGCGAGAAGCCGCGGCTGGAGGCCGAGCTGGAGGAGGCCACCCGCGAGGAGCAGGAGGCCGCGGCGCAGGAGACCATGGTCAAGGAGGAGGTCGGTCCGGACGACATCGCCGACGTGGTCGCGGCCTGGACCGGCATCCCGGCCGGCCGGCTGCTGGAGGGCGAGACGCAGAAGCTGCTGCGCATGGAGGACGAGCTGGGCCGCCGGCTGATCGGCCAGACCGAGGCGGTGCGCGCGGTCTCCGACGCGGTGCGGCGCGCGCGCTCCGGCATCGCCGACCCGGACCGGCCCACCGGCTCCTTCCTCTTCCTCGGCCCGACCGGCGTCGGCAAGACCGAGCTGGCCAAGGCGCTCGCGGACTTCCTCTTCGACGACGAGCGGGCGATGGTCCGCATCGACATGAGCGAGTACGGCGAGAAGCACTCGGTGGCCCGGCTGGTCGGCGCGCCCCCCGGCTACGTCGGCTACGAGGAGGGCGGCCAGCTGACCGAGGCGGTGCGCCGCAGGCCGTACAGCGTGGTGCTGCTCGACGAGGTGGAGAAGGCCCACCCGGAGGTCTTCGACGTGCTGCTGCAGGTGCTGGACGACGGCCGGCTCACCGACGGCCAGGGCCGCACGGTCGACTTCCGCAACGTCATCCTGATCCTCACCTCCAACCTGGGCAGCCAGTACCTGGTCGACCCGTCGCTGGGCGAGGAGCAGAAGCGGGAGAACGTGCTGAGCACGGTCCGCGCGTCCTTCAAGCCGGAGTTCCTCAACCGGCTGGACGACACGGTGGTCTTCTCCGCGCTGACGAAGCCGGAGCTGCGCCGCATCGCGCGGCTGCAGACCGACCGCCTGGGCGAGCGGCTGAAGGACCGCAGGCTGACCCTGGAGGTCACCGACGCGGCGCTGGACTGGCTGGCCGAGGAGGGCAACGACCCGGCGTACGGCGCGCGGCCGCTGCGCCGCCTGGTCCAGACAGCGATCGGCGACCCGCTGGCCCGCGAGATCCTGGCCGGCGAGGTCCTCGACGGCCAGACCGTCCGCGCCGACCGCACCCCCGACGGCCTCATCGTCGGCCCGGCCACGACGCCGGAGCTGGACCCGGCCCCGGAGACCACCCCCACCACCCCGGGACCGGACCTGCGGAAGTGACGCCCCGCCCCGGGGGGGGGGGGGGGGGGGGGGGGGGGGGGGGGGGGGGGGGGGGGGGGGG